>JAIUMY010000008.1 GCA_022565335.1 Opitutales bacterium | reverse complement strand
TTGATCTATTCCTCGTGCGCCTGCGATCTGTAAAATAGTGCGACTGGGGCCGAATCCACAGGCGGGGGCGGTGAGGGAAACGAGGCTACTGACGTGCATTCCACCATCGGGGGCGGACGAGACAACGAAGCCAGTGGAGGTAGATCTATCATTGGCGGCGGTAATTCAAATACAGCGAGTGCGTCCCTATCAACTATCGGGGGAGGAACAGGCAACGAGACCAGTGAACTTTATTCGACTGTCGCAGGCGGATTTGGCAATACGGCGAGTGGAGACCGGTCCACCGTTGCAGGCGGCTCGATTAACGAGGCCAGTGGAAGCCGGTCCACCGTTGCTGGCGGATTGTCCAACGAGGCGGCTGGCGATTTCAGCTTCGCTGCCGGGAAACAGTCAAAGGTGGGAGAAGATCATCACGGCACCTTTGTCTGGGCCGATCACACTCAGGAGGATTTTGAAAGTACCGACGAGGACCAATTTCTCATCCGGGCCGGTGGCGGCGTTGGTATTGGGACCAATGCCCCGAACAATCAATTATCCGTTGATGGAAAAGCAAATTTTTCCGACCATGTCGGTATCGGAAGAACAAGCCCCGAAACGAACCTTCATTTGGCGGGCTTGAATGCAGAATCGAACAACCCCGATGGCCTTCGTATGCAAGATTCTCGAATCCGTGAAGGAAACTTTTGGGATTTGCACCTTGGAGACAGTTCGCTCCGATTTGGCAAGAATGGCGACGATGTTGCTTATGTCGACTCTACTGGTGATTGGAACATCTTCTCTGATGCCCGTTTGAAAACCGATATCACCCCTGTTGAAAGCGTTCTATCCGAAGTTGAGAACTTGAAAGTGGTCAATTATCACTATAAGGACCGCGATCATGGAGAACACCCACAAGTTGGGTTTCTGGCTCAGGATGTGGACAAATTGTTCCCCCATCTCACCTCCCGTGAAAATAACAACGACTACTGGAGCTTGAACTACACTGGCTTTTCCGTCCTCGCCATCCGTGCGATTCAAGAACAGCAGGAAATTATCGAGACTCAGGATGCCCGCCTTGCCAAACAGGAAGATCGCATCACCGAACTGGAAGAACAACTCGCCGCCCAAGACGACCTTGAGGCTCGGTTGGCCCGACTCGAAAACACGGTGGCCGGGGAGGAGCTGGCCGCCTCCCGGGAGTAATCCCGGACCCATTCCATTTTGTTACCTATGAAACCTATTCTTCCGATCCTTCTATCAGGCGGCTTGCTCTGGCCGCTGGCCCTCCACCCGGACGAACCGGACCTTGCCCTGGAAAAAAACAGCATCAATGCCGGTGGGGGCACTTCGACCAGTGGAAGCATTGTTCTGCAAACCACCCTCGGCCAACCGGTCGCCGGAGTGGCCACCGCTGAGGACACCACTCTCGAATCCGGTTTCTGGACCGGTCGCCTGGAGGTGATTGTCGAATACGACAACGCTTTCGAGGAATGGATGGACAATCTCGATCCCGCGGACCAACCCCCCGAGGGTCAACGCGGTCCCGACGACACCCCTGCCGGAGACGGGGTAAGTAATTTGCTCAAATATGCCTTTGGGCTCAGTCCTCTGGAACCCGCCGCCGAGGCCAAACCAAGTTTCCTTATTGATGAGGAAGAGGATTTTATCGGCCTGGCCTTTACCCGTTCCGCCGCCGCTGAGGTGACTCTGACCATCTACGGTTCCGAGGATTTGGAGGAGTGGGAGGAAATCCCCTATGCCGAAGGGGTGATCGAGGACAATCTTCCCGACGACCGTGAAAAAGTCCATCTTTTGACCGGCCTTAAAACGGAGGATCAGGATCGCTACTTCTTTCGCCTCCACGTCGAGGTGGAGTAGGGAAAACGGAAACCAGGAGTTGCATTAGGCTTCCTGGATTCCTGCGCGGCCGCTTCCTGGCCAGGCTGATCAGCACTACCGGCCCCATAATCCATCTTCCCCGCGGCAGCCTTTGGGCGGGGCGACGTTTTGCCTTGACGAATCGCCATCGGCCTGCCATCGCTTTGGAAATGCTTTTCTTTCGGAACAAAATTGTTTCCTCGGCGCTAGCTCTCTTCCTGGGTAGTGCTCTTGGACTTTTGGCGCAGCAATCGGGCTCCCCGCAAACTTTTCTGAATTATCAGCAACAGATTCAGTCCGGTAGCCGGTCCCCGGGGGAAATGGGTGGCGTGCAATCCCCCGGCCGCATCGATGCCCCGGTGATGTCCATGCAGCAATGGGGGCAAAGCCGCAATACCATAGATCCGCGTATGCACCGGGATGCCGGGAGGCAAATAGATAGTCAGATGATCGAAACCGCCATCGTTGAGCGACGGGTCATTTTTTCGCAAAAGCATGATCAGGCCCGGCAGATGTTTCTGCGGGCCGACCAGGAAATGCGTTTTGCCGATGCTACCGCTTCCCTCGCCGATGCTCCTGTTCGCAATGTAGCCTTGGGCGCCCGCCGGTATGCTGATGCGACGGGAGAAGTGGATTTTGACAAATTGAACCGCAACGTCTTTCGCCGCAACCGCTCCACCGACCCCGACAGTGGAGAGATTCCCGTTCAACGGGCTGGTGGCGGAGCTGATCCGCAGTAAAGGTGGTGCTTTCCGGCCCTCGTGAACACACCGGAGCTTGCGCCCCTCCACCAAAGAGGCTTCGCCGCTGTTGGGGAGAGCCCCCCGTCCACCGCGTGTTTTTTCCAAGGTAAGCGCCATGTCGGATTTCCGTGGTCAGGACAGAGCTTGACCCTCCATCAGGGAAGGCTCCGCTATTCTTGGAGGGACGAATTCCAACCCCTCCACCGAATGGTAGTTTGACGAGAGAGTTTTTTGAGGTGAGGTTGGAACCGGCGGCTACCCGACCTACTCTTTTTCTAATTCTAAACTTATAAATCTTAATTTTCCTTCCATGCCTACCGAAAAAAACCAACCCATCCGCTGGGGCCTTCTGGCCGCAGGGGGAATTGCCCGTAAATTTGTGGCCGGAGCCCGGGCGCTGCCGGATGCCGAGGTCTGTGCGGTCGCCTCCCGTACCCCCGGAAAGGCGGAAACCTTTGCCCGGGAATTGGCCGTCCCCAGAAGCTACGACAGCTACGAAGCGCTGGTGGAAGATCCCGGGATCGATGCGGTTTATGTCGCCGGAACCCATAACCTCCACGAGGGCGCGACCCTGCTGGCACTGGAAGCTGGCAAACCGGTTCTTTGCGAGAAGCCTCTGGCGGTCAACGCCGCCGAGGTGGCAAAGATGCGGGCCAAGGCCACGGAAAAAAATTTATTCCTCATGGAGGCCATGTGGACCCGCTATCTGCCAGCGATTGTGCAGCTGCGGGAATGGATTGCCGAAGGCCGCATCGGAACGGTGCGGCAGGTGATCGCCGGTTTCGGGGTTCCGGCGACGCCGGAAAGCTGTCCCCGCTTGTTCGATCCCGTCCTGGCCGGCGGAACCTTGCTGGATCGGGGCATTTATCCTCTTTCTTTTGCCAGTATGATCGCTGGCGGGAAAGCCCCTGAGGCAATCAACTCGTTGGGAACGCTGGGGCCGACCGGAGTGGACCATGAGGTTCTTATCCAGGCCCGCTATCCGGGCGATCTTCTGGCGTCGCTCGAAACTTCACTTTCGTTTTGGTCCGACAATACCGCGACGGTCGTCGGCACCGCGGGGAAGATTCATCTGCCGGACCTTTTTATCTGTGCCCAGGAAGTTCTTCTCGAGCGTAAAGGGGAGAAGATTGTGCGCGCCTTCCCCGAACCTGGAGAGGAAATGTTCCGCCACCAAATTGCCGAAGTACATCGTTGCCTGCGGGCCGGCGAATTGGAATCTCCCACCATGCCCCTCGCCGAGAGCGAACTTTTGGCCGCCCAAATGGATGAAATGCGGGCCAACTGGGGCTTGCGCTATCCGGGGGAAGAGTAGAAATTGCTACGGGCATGATTTGCCTGTCACCCAGCCCTGTGCTATAGCCTGTTTATGAAAGCCAAAGAATATCCCCAATGGCAGGTGCGCAATGCCGATTCCGCCGATGTCGAAGCCTTGGTACAACTCAACGAACTGTGCTATCCTCTGCCGGGCGAGAAAAGTGCGCGTTGGACCGCGGCCCATCTGGAAAGCCATTTGCAGCATTTCCCCGAAGGACAGATGGTGGTGGAAAAAGACGGGGTCATCATTGGCGCGGCTTCCAGCCTGATGGTGCACATGGGCAAGGACCCTCACCGGGCGCACACGTGGGCCGGGATAACTGATGGGGGGTTTTTCTCCAATCACGATGCCTTCGGAACCACTTTGTATGGGGTCGACCTCTATGTTCATCCCGATTTTCGGGGGCAGGGGGTGGCCCGTGCCCTGTACCGGGCCCGGCGGGAATTGGCCCGCCGGAAAAATATTCGTCGCATCCTGGTCGGCGCACGCCTCTGGCATTACGACGAGTATGCCGATAAGACCTCCCCCGAGGAGTATGCCGAAAGAGTCGTGCAGAGGGAAATAGAGGATCCGGTCCTGGGTACTCTTTTGCGGGAAGGGTATGTTTTGCGGGGGATTTTACCCCACTATTCCCCCGATCCGCGCAGCCGGAATTTTGCCGCCCTGTTTGAGTGGTTGAACCCCGAGCACGAGGCGCCTTCGCGGGAGGTCCGTAAGGCCCGTATATCGTGCGTGCAATACCAGATGCGGAAACTTGGCTCCTTCGATGAATTTGCCGCGCAAGTGAAGTATTTTGTCGAAATTGCCGCCGAATACGGGAGCGATTTTGTCCTTTTGCCGGAATTTTTGAGTGTTCAGCTTCTCTCCCAAACCGGCACCCATACCCCGCAGGAAGGGGTTCGCAAATTAGCGGAGCTGACCCCGGATTTCCGTCAACTGATGAAAGGTCTGGCCGTCCGGTATGGGATTACCCTGATTTCCGGAAGTCATCCGGTGGCCCGGGAGGATAAAATGTTCAACGTTTGCTTTGTCTGCCTGCCGGATGGAACCGTGGTGGAACAACCGAAATTGCACATCACTCCCAACGAAAGCAAATGGTGGCAAATTACCGGCGGGGATTGTCTGCGGGTGATTGAAACCCCCAAAGCCCGGATCGGCATTCAGATTTGCTATGACATCGAATTTCCCGAAGCGTCCCGCTGGCTGGCCGACCAGGGAGTGGACATTATCTTCGTACCCTTCTGCACCGACAATCGTCAGGGGTATCTGCGGGTTCGCTATTGTGCCCAGGCGCGGGCGATTGAGAACCAAGTTTACGTCGCTCTTGCCGGAACCGTCGGCAATTTGCCCGATGTTTCCAATATGGACATCCAGTATGCCCAGGCCGCGGTGTTGACGCCCTCTGATTTTGCCTTTGCCCGCGACGCCATTGCTGCGGAAGCGGATTACAACGAGGAGACCATTCTCGTCTGCGATGTAAATCTCGACGATCTTTACGAAGCCCGGGAGCATGGTTCGGTGACCCCCCGTTTGAATCGCCGGACCGATCTCTTTACCTACCAAGCCAAATTGACCAACAGCGGTCGCGGCAACCTTCCCGAAGTCTCCCCTGACGGTGATGTGACCCCCCTTGGCCTCGGGACGGAATAATTGGCGGGCGGAAATCGAGTTCGATTCCCAAGTTGCGCTCAAACGGTACCCGCCAGGCGGATGAATGTCCGCCAAGAATCCAGACCGATGTCAATACTGTAGGGGCGGTCCCTTGAAATTGCGCTTGCCGACGATTTGGCTGTTTTCGTAGCCGGGGTGCTTCAGCTCCCGGTTTGTGGTGGAGGAAAATTTGCGGGCTTGGGTGTCGGTGAGGCGATTCTGCAAGTTCCGGGTTGTAAGAATGAATCCCGGCGAATTCCTTCGGGCGATGAATCAGCCCGTCTACTTGCTTTTTTGGAAGCGAATAGGCTGTTTCCGCAGCTGTGGGGCACTGGCAGGTCGAAGGGCGGTGTCAATACTGTAGGGGCGGTCCCTTGAAATTCGTCGGGCTCTTTAGCGTTGCATCTTGGGGATGAGGCTTCCTAAATTTTACAGGAAGCTTTCATTGTTTTTTATTATGACTCCCATTGAACAATCAAAAATTCCTTCCCGCGGGCAGTGGGGTTCTCGTTTAGTCTTTATTTTTGCGGCGGCGGGCTCGGCCATTGGGCTTGGTAATATTTGGGGCTTCCCGATGAACACCGCCCAGAATGGAGGGGGAGCTTTTGTGCTTATCTACCTCTTTTTCATGTTTATTGTGGGCTTTCCGGTTATGTTGGCGGAAATGGTTCTGGGCCGGGCCGGGGAAAAAAATCCGGTGGGGGCGCTTAAAAATCTCAAAAAGGGAACCCCCTGGTATCTGATTGGCGGGATGGGGGTGTTTACCGGCTTTGTCATTCTTTCCTTCTACATCGTGATTTCGGGGTGGACGGTTTTCTACTTTTTTCAAGCGGTCGGGGGAGGGCTCATCCTTCCTGCGGAGACCGCCGATGCCGGGGTTTATTTTCAGGAAATGTATGAGGATATGACCGCCAATGCCGGGTATGAAGTTGTCTTTATGGGCATCTTTCTGATTCTCACCGCAGTGATTGTGGCGGGGGGGATCCGGACGGGGATTGAACGGGCGATCAAAATCTCCATGCCCCTTCTCTTGCTCATTTTGCTGGTCCTGATGTTCCGCGCTTTGACCCTTGAAGGGGCGGGTGAGGGCTTGAAGTTTTATCTGGTTCCGGATTTTTCGCAGATAACGCTGGGCACCTTCAACATGGCTCTGGGGCAGGCCTTTTTTTCGCTGAGTTTGGGGATGGGGGTGATGATTACTTACGGCAGTTATCTGAGTAAAAAAGAGAACTTGCCGACCTCTGCCGGACAGGTGGTGGCGATGGATGCGGCGATCGCCATTCTGGCGGGCTTGATTATTTTTCCGGTGATTTTCTTCACCGTGGTGGTGCACGGGGGCGATCTGGATTCACTGTTGATGTCAGGCATGGGCTTGGTTTTCCAGGTTTTTCCGCAAATTCTCGGGGAGCTTCCGGGCGGTGAGGGAGCGGTTATCTTCTTCAGTAGTGCCTTTTTTCTTTTGCTGGGGATTGCCGCGCTGACTTCGGCCATAAGTATTCTGGAAGTGATTACCGCGCACTTGGTTGATGATTGGAAATTGGGTCGTCGCAAAGCGGCCTGGTTCTCTGCCGGGGCGGTTTTTATCGTGGCCATTCCGACCTCCCTCGGCTTTGGGGCTTCGGCCTTTTTTACCAATCTTCCCTTTGCCGGAGGGATGTCGGTTTTTCAAATAAAATACCTTCTTACTTTCCAGATCCTGCTCCCGGTAGGGGCGCTGGGGCTGGCGGTCTTTGTCGGTTGGGCCTGGGGCCTTCCCAAGGCGCTGAGAGAGATCCAACGCGAATCCCCGAACTTTATCCTAAAGCGAACCTGGTGCTTTATGGTCCGCTACGTGGCGCCGGTTGCGATCCTGATCGTTTTGGGGTCCAATTTGATTAGCCTCTTCCGTGGCTGATTTCGGCGAAGGGGGCAGGAGGGGCTCCGTTTTCCCGAAGGGAATTCCCCAAGACCTTTGCCTAACGTTTCCTTCTTTGGAGAGTATCTGCCGAAAAGGGATGGGGGCAATTTAGCGTTGCCTTACCGGGGGAAGGGCTTTCTAAAAAAACGAATGTCTTTCCACTCTCTGTTTTGAATCCCATGGGTACTTCCCAAACACCGACCAATACCCGCGGGCAGTGGGGTTCGGGGCTCGTCTTTATTTTTGCGGCGGCGGGCTCGGCAGTGGGGCTGGGCAATATCTGGCGTTTTCCCATTTCCGTGGCCGATGGCGGGGGCGGCTTGTTTTTGCTTCTGTATGTGATTTGTATTTTGGCCATTGGCTTGCCGGTTATGTTGGCCGAAATGGTGATTGGCCGCGCCGGGCAAAAAAACCCGGTGGGGGCGATGAAACGGCTCAAGCCGGGGACCCCTTGGTATCTATTCGGTTTGCTGAGCGTGGTGACCGGAGTGGTGATCACCTCGTTTTACAGTGTCGTGGCGGGTTGGGCGGGGATCTACCTGGTGGAGGCGCTTAAAGGGACGTTCACCAAGCCGGTGGAAGAAGGCACCGCGGCGTTTTTCACCCAGACCACCTCCCATACGTCCTCCGTTATGCTGGCCCATTTTCTTTTTATGGGGGTGACCGCTGGGATTGTTGCTCTCGGGGTCAAGCGGGGCATTGAGGGCATGATCAAGTTTGCCATGCCATTGTTTCTCCTCTTGTTGCTGGCGCTGATGCTTCGTTCGCTGACCCTGTCCGGGAGCCTGGACGGGTTGCACTATTATTTGGTGCCGCGTTTTGCCGGGTTGGAGGGCGCCGATTTTTTACGCGCTCTGGGGCAAGCCTTCTTCTCGCTCGGGGTGGGCATGGGGGCCATTATTGCCTACGGCAGCTACCTTCGCAAACAAGAGCACTTGCCGAATGCGGCGGCCTCGGTGGTGGGGTTGGATACGATCATCGCGCTTTTGGCGGGGCTGATTATTTTTCCGGCGCTTTTTACCGTGATGGCGGCGGCGGAAGTGGAGCAATTGGAAGGGGGCGCGGGGCTGATCTTCGTGGTTCTGTCGGGGATTTTTCACGAACTTCCGATGAGTTGGCTGTTCTCGGTTCTGTTTTTTGCCTTGTTGCTGGTGGCCGCTCTGACCTCGTCAGTCTCCTTGTTGGAGGCGGGAACCTCCTATCTGATTGATGAGCGTGGATACAGCCGCCCCAAAGCCGCGTTGAATATCGGGGCGGGGGCTTTTTTGCTGGGGGTTCCTTCCCTGCTGAGCCTGGCCGATACGAGTTTTTTCCATGAGAGCGGGATGTTTGGGTGGGGATTCAGCTTTTTCAGCTTGTTGGATGATTTTTACGTGACCATCGCCTTGCCCTTGGCGGGGTTGGGGATTTCCCTTTTCGTCGGCTGGGGGTGGGGGATTGACAATGCCCTCAAGGACATTCAACAAGGAACGTCGCGGGCCTTTACCCTGCAACGGACGTGGTGTTTGATGATTCGTTATGTTGCCCCGATTGCTATTTTTGTCGTTTTGCTTTACAACCTGTTCGAGTCTTTTAATGGATGATTTTTGATGGCTGCGTTTCGTTTTATACATGCTGCGGATTTGCATTTGGAAAGCCCTTACCAGGGGTTACACCGGATGGACGAAGAGCTGGGCAGGGCCTTGGTGCGCAGGGGACGCAAGGCCTTTGAACATTTGATCGAGGTTTGCCTGGAGGAAGAGGTCGATTTTTTGCTCCTGGCGGGGGATATCTTTGATTCCGCGGCGGTCAGTTTGGGCGCCCAGGCGCATTTCTACGAGGGTCTTCGCAAACTGCAGGAGGGGGGCGTCGCGGTGTATTTGATCTGTGGAAACCATGACCCTCTGGCCGGTTGGAGCAAGGGCTTTCGTTTGCCGGACAATGTTCATCGTTTCCCGGCCGGATCAGTGGAGCGGCAGGTTTTTTCCCGTGGGGGCGAGGCGTTGGCGGCTATTTACGGAGTGAGTTTTGGCCAACGGGAGGAGTATCAAAATTTCGCCGCGAACTATCGTAAAGAACCGGGTGATCCGTTTGCCATCGGCTTGCTGCATGGGGCGGTTAGCGGGAATCAGGATCATGAGCCCTATTGTCCCTTTTCTCTGGAGGACCTGCGGCAGGCGGGGATGGACTACTGGGCGTTGGGGCATATTCACAAAGCGGAAGTTCTGCAGGAGGCTGAACCCCGCATCGTTTATCCCGGAAATTTGCAGGGGCGTCATTTCAAGGAAACCGGTCCCAAGGGGGCGGAATTGATTGAGGTCTCCGGCCAGCATGTGACGGCCCACCGGTTTCTGCCGCTGGCCGAGGTGGAATTCCGGACGGTCCGGCTGGATCTCAACGGAGTGGAGGATGAGAGCGGTCTCTTTGATCGTCTGCGGCACTTGCGGGAGGAGCTTTTGCAGGAGGGGCGTTCGGTTTTATTGCGTTTGCAGGTGACCGGGGAGACGCCGTTGTTTTTCCGTTTGTCCGGGGAACGTCAGGTGGAGGCGTTGCGGGAGAGTTTTCAGGAGCTCAATGATTACCAAGGTCGGTTTGTGTATTGGGAGAGTTTGGAAAACCAAACCAGGCCGCCGGTCGATCTGGCGGCCCGGCAAAAAGGAGATGATTTTGTGGGGGAGCTGCTTCGGCATTTTGCGGAATTGGAAGAGGGGGAAGGGGCCGGTCGGGAGTTGTTGGAGGAATTGGCGGGAGAAATCCGGTCCTCTTCGATTGCCGGGGTGCTTCCCGAATTTGGAGAAATTTTTCAAAAGGATCCTCACGTGCTCCTTGAACGGGCCCGGGGATTGGCCTTACGGGGTTTGTTAAAGGAGGCTGGCGATGAGGATTGAAAAACTGCATATCGATGGTTTCGGGATTTTCCACGATACTGCGATGGGGGAGTTTGCCGACGGCCTGAACCTCTACTACGCTCCCAATGAAGCGGGGAAATCAACCCTCCTGGACTTTATCCGTTTCACCCTGTTTGGCTACCCGCGGTCGCGAAGTGACCGTCGGCCCCCTTTGGCGGGGGGCGATCACGGGGGACGGCTTTGGCTTCGATCCCGGGAAGGACGACAATTTATGGTGCACCGCCGCGGGAATCGGGACATTTCGGTCGAATTGATCGACCAGAACGGTTCGGGAGAAACCCTTTTCGCCAATTTGCTCGGCGATGCTTCAGCGGAATTGTATCAAAATGTGTATGCTTTGACCCTTGATGAACTCCGCGGTCTTGAGCAACTCAACGAGGCGGGTATGGAGAATCGGATTTTCAGCATGGGAATGGGACTGGGTTCTTTGGATTACGGCGCCTTTGAACAGGATCTGCAAAACCGCCGGGACCGCTATTATAAATCACGGGGCAAGACGCAGGAGTTGGTGGTGCTGGCCCGGGAGATTAAAGAGGAGGAAAAAACGATTCGGGAGCAATCCGCTAAGGTGGAGACCTATGAGCGCTTGAGTCAGGAGCTGGAGGCGCTCAAGGAAAAGTATCAGCGGGCTCGCGAGGCTCAGGGGAACGCGCGGCAGGCTTCGGAGAAAGCCAGGGCTCAGGTGAAGGCGTTTCCGGTCTATGTGGAATGGCAACAGGCAGTGCGCGGGGAGGAGGGTCGGTCCGCCTATGCCGACCAGCCTTGGGATGCGCGGGACACCTTTCGGGAAAACCAGAGTCGACTGCGTCAGCTGGAAAAGGATCTTTCTTTACTGGAAGAGGAGGAGTCAGCCCACCAGCGGGAAGGTCAGATTTTTGAAGGATTGGGCCGGGCGTCGGTGGACCGGTCGGTTTTGGTCGAGCTGACCGCTGCCGCCAAGCAGTATCGGGACAACCTCGCTACCCGCGAGAGTTTGCGCCGCGAAAAGGAACGGGTCGCCGCAGAACGGGACAAACGCTGGGAAAGAATCGGTCCGGTAGAGAATCGGGACGGCTTGCTTGGCATCGAGGGCTTGTATCGTTTGCGGCAGGAAGCTGAGGCCTTGCAGACTCGCCAGGGGCAGCGCCGGAATGACCAAAGTGTGGTTGCCCGTCGCCAGGAGGAGGGGTTGCTGAAGGAGCGGCAGCTCCGTGAGGAGATTCGCAAACTGGAGGAACAACGCAAAAATGCCGACTGGCCCGGGGACCAAGCCTTACCGGAACGGGAGAAATGGTTGCGGGAGGCTGAATTTGAACTGGAGGAGGCTCTGGCGCAGTCATCCCCTTCGTCGCAAAAACCCCAAACCATTCTCTCCGAATTGCCGACCCTTCTGGCGGCACTGTTGGCGCTGATCGGTGCGTTTCTTCTCTGGCCACAGGAAAAGGTCTGGGCGGTGATTCTTGGGTTGGCTGGTGTCGGGGTCATGGTCTTTGGCCTCATTCGTTTGGGGAAAACGCCTTCTTCTACCCGTTCCCCTGTTGATGCGCGAAAATTGCATGGCGAGATAGAAGAGACCAAACAACGGATTGAACAGGTCAAACAATGGCAGGCGGAGAAGGCGAGGCATGAAGAGAGTCTTTCCGAACAGCAATCCCTGGTAGGGGAAATGGCCCGGCAATGGGAGAAACTGGCCAAGGATGGGGAAGGGGACCAAGAGGCCTGGGCCAGTTTGCGGGGTGAGTTCGGTTTGCCGGAGGCCCTCGAACCAGCAGGCGTGAATGCCTTTTTGGACGAACTCGAAAGTTTGCAGTCCCTGGTTCATAAAGAAAGGGAGGTTTCGCAAAATTTAGCGCGCTGCGAAGAGAAAATCAGCACCTTCCTCGAACGGGTCCGACAGGAACAGCCGGACATCGGGGAAAATCCGGCTCCGGCCCAAATCGAAGGTTGGCTGGAGGGCTTGCGGGAAAAGGAGGAATTGACTCAGAAAAAAAAGATCTGGGAGAGCAAGGGGGAAGCCTTGACGGTGCGCCGAAAGAATATCCTTCAGGAGCAAAGACAACTTCAAAAGGAACTGCAGGAGGCGATGGATCGGCTGGGAGTTTCGACGGCGGAGGCCTTTACGCAGTATTACCAGCGATTGGAAGAGAAGAAGGCGTGGCGCGAAAAACGGGAGCAGGCTGAACGGTCTTTGCAAACGTTGCTCGGCGTCACCGAATGGAAGGCCGAGGTGGAAACCCTGGCTACCAAGACCCCCGAAACGTTGGAAAGCCAACGCGCGCAGGCCGAGGATGCCGCTAAGGAAACCGAGGAGAGGGTGGAGGAACTCAATCGCGCCCTCGCGGCTCTCACTCAGGAACGCAAAACCCTTCTCCAGCCCGATGACCTCTTTGCCCGCCGCAATCGGGTGGCGACCTTGCGCAACGAGTTGACCGAAAAAACCCGTGAGTGGCTGGCCACCAAGTTGGCCCTCGAAATGTTGGGTCGGGCCAAACAGCGCTACGAAGAGGCTCATCAGCCCGTGGTTTTGCGCGAGACCAAGGCGTTCTTTTCCCGTATCACTGCTGGGGCGTATCAGGATTTACGGCTCTCCCTGACCGAAAAACATGTATCGCTGGTGGCCTCCGATGGCCGGAACCGTGGGGTTGCGGAACTGAGCCGGGGAACCCGGGAACAATTGCTCCTGGCGTTGCGCTTGGGATTGATTTCTGAATACGAGCAAAATCGCGAGCCTCTGCCGATTGTCCTCGATGATTTGCTGGTGAACTTCGATCCCGATCGTGCGGCCAGGATTGCCGATGTGCTGACCGAATTTGCGGTGGGTCGACAGATTATTCTGTTCACCTGCCATCCACATACCAAGGAGATGTTTGTCGAACGGGGTGCCCGTTTGGTAAATCCGTAGGGGTTTCTTTACTTTGGCATGGATGATCGTAAGGTTTTTTTGTGAAAATAGCCGGATACCTCCTCTTCACCGGATTGGCTTTGGTGGACTATCTAACCACCCAACTCCTGATACGTCATTGGGGGTGGATTCTCGTGGTATTTGGGGGCTGGTGTCTTTTCCTGAATTGGCAGGGGGCTTCCGCCGAAGGTGAGGAGGACTAAATGGTATTTGAATAGGGTTGAGCTGGTTGCTGCCGTCGCGGAGGGGACAGGTCGGACGCAGAATCCGTCCCTCCAAGGGAGTCGCAGCCTGCGGCTTTATTGGCTCCCTGGCTTATAAGGAGCAAGGACATTCCTGTCCTTGGGGAGCATTGGCTTTTATAAGGAGCAAGGACATTCCTGTCCTTGGGAAGCATTGGCTCTTATAAGGAGCAAGGACATTCCTGTCCTTGGGAAGCATTGGCTCTTATAAGGAGCAAGGACATTCCTGTCCTTGGGAAGCCGATCAGGCGACCTTCGAATAGGTAGGGATTTCGCAATCTAAAAACAAGGGAGCGAACCCTTGCTGGAGGGGCAAACTCTGTCCTGGTCTGAGCTCGTCGAACGACCTTGACCACAAAGGCCGGAAAACCACCGACCCTGATACCGCCAACCGTTGGACAAACCGGAACTCCCACCCCTCATGGTCCAAAATCTTACGATTTCGGCTGCAAGGGCAAACCCCGTCGCCGAGCCATTCTTCTGGCTGGTGGGTGGCGCGGAAGATATCGCCCTTATAGGGCTTGAAGATCCGGGCACCGAATACCTGGGGCGTTGCCCGTAGGCGTTGTCATGTTGCCCCGTTGGGGCGGCGAAACAGAAAGAAGGGAAGATGAGGATCGCAGGGCACACGGTTTTTCCGACGAGGAAAGGAGGCTTCGTATGGTTTTCGGCAGAATCGGTCGGGCGATGAATCAGCTCGACTACGGGTTTGCCCCTTGGGGCGGGGCACAAGAAACGCTCGCCAAACCTCCGGCCTCTGTCTGTAGGGCTCGCGCTGGCGCGATGCCGTCGCGGAGGGAAATAGCCGGCGATGGCCTTGTTTGGGTTCACGGTACCCACTGATTTAGCGGAGGAAGCTGTCGTTATAGTGATGCCTCGACAGAAAGGCCGAACCTACTGGCTTTTTTCCCGTACGTAGGCTTGGCATTCTTCCGATAACATGTTCAGGGGAATGTTGATCGGTTGCTGATCGGCGGTGCGAAGGACTCTCACGGTATCTCCTTCACGGCGAATCATTTGGGCCTCGATTTCCCGCCCGTCGGTGCTGGTCCAGGCGCGCGCCGGAAAGTTGGCGGTGTCCCTGGGGCTTGCTCCGGTTTGGCCGCCAACACCGTTCATGATCAAATAAATTCCAGTGTGCGAACCTCCCCCAAGTTCTGCCTGGAGCGGGTAGTGGTGAAGAAAAAAGTCCTCCTCGGGGTCCTCGGGAAGGCGCATGTGCCCCGTGACTACAATCATGGGTTCATCCTGTCCGGGAATGGTGCGGGTGGCGACACTCCGAAAGCCGGCTCCGTTGAAATATGTTCCGTATACTCTTGATCCCAGTTCGTGCATCATGCCATGTAGCGTTGCTCCGCCGCGGTAATCGGGATTGGAGGTGGCTGGTGTAAAGGTCACCGGGGCGTGGGCAGCAGAGGAACCGGCAAAAAGCAAAAGGCCGTTTTCCGCGGCGGCCAAGCTGCCGCCAGTCATGCGCCAGGCATTGCCGGATCCATCGTTTTTGCGGGCGGTGAATTCCTGGCCCGTTACGAATTCACCTGTATCGGGTTCATAAATACCGATAAAGGTTTTATGCTCAGACCTGGTATTGTGCATGGCGTGATAACGATCTCCCCCTTGATGACGGCCCGAAACCCGGTCCGTGATATCAAAGGGACAGTAGCGGAAAATATGATTCCCGCCAGCGACCTCGTAACCGACATAGAGAAGCCCATCTTCACCGAGGGTCATTCGGTAGCCACGGGAGTCGGCCATATTGTTGTCCCCGTTGTTGAGAAAATCATCTTCCCCTTTGGTGGTGCTCCAATCGTATCCGGTCCATTTGACTTCACCATCGAACCCAACTCCACGCAGGTAGGCAATTTGTACCGGAAGAACGTGTCCTCCATCGGGTTGCCAGGAGCGGGTTTGTCGCCAGCCCGTGTGAACAACGGTTCGACTAGGTTCATGGATGGCTAAATCCAGGGTGTGCCGGTGTCCCCGGAATTCCGTCAGTTTTTCCCCGGAGGGATCGAAGAGAAACATGGTTCCGCGCTGGGGAGTCGTTTCCCTGCGATCAATTCGGCCACTGTTTGGGGTCAGCGAGACGTAGTATCCATTGGGACTGACCGAAATGCGGTGCGCCCATCCCACATCGTCATGGTGACGGATAATGTTTGTTCCTGTTGGATCAAGGACAAATAGGCCGTCCTCTCCGGCCGCCACATAGATCTGGTCCTGGTCATCGACGGCAATTTGAGAGATGAAATCAGCCAGGCGGGAGGCTTGGAGGATTTCCCTTCCGTCGCCCGTTATGCGGAGCAAAATTCCGCTGGCCTCGGGGTCAACCTCACCCAGGTTCGCGACTTGGTTGAGGGCCGGGCTTTCTCCAATAACCCCTCCAAGGAGAACTGCTCCGTCGCTCTGAATGGCCGCGGCGTTGATGATATTGTCGTCTTGTTGATCGCCCAGAATCCCCGAGGCAGTAATTTTAAAGGGGGATTCTCCCACCGGATGCGGAGAGGGTTCTCCCACCCGCCGGAAAGCCGAGGCCGGGGAGTCTTCCAGTTCTCTTTCGCGGGCGGCTTGTTCACGTTTTTTCCGCAACTCCTCCCGGACTTCATCGGCCACGATCGCGATGGCATCGGCATAGGTTTCCAGCCACTCTTGGTCTTTCTCGCTAAGCACGTCGTGGGGGATTTCGAACATCCGTTGGTCTTCCTTGCGGATAATATGAACGGTCAAGTCGCCGGGTGCGTAATTGGCAATACGGGCCGTTATAGAGACCCCATCGGTGTTGGTCCATTCCCGGTAGGATCGCACCGTTTCAAGATCTTCTTCGGAGGGGCCTTCGGGTTCTTCCGGCTCCGGCTCCGGCTCCGGTTCGGGGTCGGGTTCCGGTTCGGGTTCGGGCTCCGGCTCTGGCTCTGGCTCGGGTTCCGGCTCCGGCTCTTCTACTGCGACAACTTCCCTGGTCTGGGGCTCCTCGGCCAGATAAAGGGTGTAGTAAATAAATCCTCCGGCGGCGAGAAGCGGCAGGAGGATGAGCAGAAACAGGCCAATGCCGCCCCGGCGCGGGTTGGCATTGTGGGAATGAGGTAGGGCTTTCATAGGATCTTATTAAGGACTTGTATTCGTTATCAGAGTTCTATTTTTTTGAAAATTTTGATCACCAGTTTAGCCCAAATCCGGGGGGACGAGACGGACTTCGGTGAAGAAATTTTGGGATTTGCCGGGTTCGACCCAGTGGAGACCTTCCGGGTCGGTCCAGGAATTGGGCGGAGCCATCCACGGCTCTACACAGTAGTAGGGGCTTTCTTCAGATTCACTCCAGGTGAGACAGGCCATCTTTTCCAAAAACTTTTTATTCTCGTTGGTGCGGATGAGAAGATGTCCGTCATCTCCTTTTTCGCGCAAAATGAATTCGTTCCCGCGTAGCCCGGTATGGATGCGATTGCCCAATTCCGGATGGTCCAGGGCGGTGACTTTCCCCAAGGGTTTGAGAGCTTCCAAATCACCGTCCTTGGTGTTTTGACGAAAAGCCCGGCGATGGGGAATGAGAACCTCATAGTCAGAACGGCTTTTTCCCTCTGTCCAGGGGACTGCGAAGTAAAAATGATGTCCGGCCGCCCAGGGAATCGGTTCCCGGTCATCGTTTTTTAAGGTCAGGTCAACAAAGAAGGCGAGTTCACTAAACCGATAGGTAATCAGAAGTTCATATTGAAAGGGGTACCCTTCCTTGGCCGCTTCATCGGGCAGAAAACGGGCGCGGAAACCGCTTTCGTGCAAGTCCAGAATTTCACATTTTCCCTGGCGCAGAAAACCGTGCTGGGGCATCGGCCTTTTGAGTTGCCGTTGGTCCTCCCAGAAATTTACTTCCCCGTTAACATAACTGGCTCCGGCAAAGGGGAAAAGTAAAGGGTTCCCCCCGCGGATCTTCGAAAACCGTGAGTAGTTGGCCTCCTCGGGCCAATACAGCATGGGACGGGACGTCCCGTCGGGGAGATCAAGGTTCCAAAACATCAGCCGCGCGCCGTTTTCGACAGAAGCGAGAAACGTGGACCGGCCGATTTGCCATTTTTGTACCGGTTTGTCTTGATAGGTGAAGGACGTGGGATTCATGGGAATGAAAAGAGAGGTCAACCCTCCCGGGGGGGCAGGGAAAAGGAATCTCCGGTTTTGGAAAGCCATTCAGTGAGAAGATCGTGACAGCGCTGACGCGCCTCGGCGAAGGCATGGTCATGGGCAAAATTGGCCAGTTCGTAAGGGTCTTCCCGGAGATTGTGTAAAAGCCAGTCGTTTCCTTCCTGGCAAACATATTTCCAGCCGTCCCTGGTTACCACCCCACGCCAGGCTTTGTTGACCGAATGAGGATGAAATTTACGTGGGATCTGTTGGAGAAAAGCTGATTCAGGTGCAGGGCCTGGGTCGGGAGTGGTCTCCTTCCACGGGTCATCGTTATGAAAACATTCTTTGGCGTAATTGTAACCGACCATCTCTGCAGGGGTGTCAATCCCACAAAGCCCAAGGGTGGTGGGGGCAATATCCACATGGTTCAGGACCGCGTCGCTGATCCCTGTCTGCATGCGCTCCTGGCCCCCCAAGCGGGAGACCATAAAGGGGATACGGATACTTTCTTCCCAGGGACTGGATTTTTCCCACTGCCCGTGACTGCCAAGCATATCGCCGTGGTCCGAAAAGAAAACAATCCAGGTGTCCTGATCAACCCCAAGCTCTTTGAGCTTTTCCCGAATCCGCCCGATATTGGTGTCCAGGTTCTCGATCATCCCGGAATAACCATCGTAGTCGAGTCGCGCCTTATCCTGTATCCAGGGAACCGGAGGTACATTGGGTCGCAACTTTACGGTGGCCGGGTTTCGGGGCCGGCCGGAGCTTTCCCCGGTGTGTGGGCCAACGTAGGGGCTGTGGGGAGGTTGGACTGACAAAACGGCGAAAAAGGGCTGGTATTCTTCCGCATTTTCGCCCACGTGGCCTGCCAGATGGCCCAAAAAGATGTCGGTAAGGCTGTCGGTTTCGTAGCCGGGAAGGCGGCGCGGTGTTTCGTCATCGGTTCCGTAGACGAAAACCTCGTGCTGATTATTATTGTTTTCGTAACCTTTCCAGTAGTCAAACCCTCCCCGTTCTTCCGGGGGCACCAGGGTTTCGGGGTCGTTGGAACCGTGTAGGTGCCATTTGCCAATATAGGCGGTGTGGTAACCATTGGCCCGCAGCGGTGCCGTCACCGTCGGCAGGGCAGGATTCAAGCGGCCGGGAGTTTGGGTAACCCCATTTTGTTGAGGGTATTGCCCGGTCAATAAGGCTCCCCGAAAAGGACAACACCAAGGGGACCCGGCCACGGCTTGGTCGAAACGGAGCCCATTGCGGGCCAAATTGTCGATGTTCGGGGTGAAGACATTGGGGTCACCACGGTAGCCCAGGGACTGAGCACGGTGCTGTTCACCGAAGACCCAGATAACATTTGGCCGACGAGGTTGTTTCATGAGTTCGATTTTCGGACCGTCGATTGAGGCGCGCAAGAGGTTTTTCTTTGCCCTAGAGTCTTTTTTGCCTATTTCCCCAACTTGGGGCGGTAAACCTTCTCGGGATCAAAGGCGCGTTCCTTGATGGCAAAGGTGAGGGTCCGGGTTTTGCCATCCTCGACCTTGCGATAAAAGCAAGAGCGGAACCCTTGGTGACAGACTCCCGGCGAGGTCGTTTGTACCTTAAGCAGAAGCACATCCTGGTCGCAGTCGATGCGAATCTCTTTTACTTCAAGAAACCTTCCGGAGCTTTCTCCCTTGGTCCAGAGCTTTTTGCGGGAACGACTCCAAAAGGTCGCATTGCCTTGCTCCATGGTCATCTTCAAGGCTTCCGCGTTCATCCAGGCAAACATCAGGATCTCCCCGCTTTGATGGTCCTGCACGATGCAGGGAAGTAACCCGTCCGCGTCAAATCGTGGGGCTAACTTGGGCCCCAATTCGAGGGCCTCTTTGTCGTCGGGGGGAAGATCGAATTCGGACATCGGGCAGAAAATCAGGAAGAGCCGGGTACAATGCCCCGCTGAACTTTTTCCAGAAAGGTGATCATGGCAGCATAGGGATTCTCCCCGGCTTCGGGAAGATCCCGTAAATACTCAATGGCTTGGCGACGGTTACGTTTCTCGCGGTAAATGATCCGATACATTTTCCGGGCGGCATCAACTTGCTCCTTGGTGAAGCCGTTCCGCTCGAGGCCGACGGTGTTCACCGCGCGCATTGCGGCGGGATTTCCATCGGCAATGAAAAAGGGCGGTACGTCCTGGGTGATTTTGCTCATTCCACCGAGCATGCTCAAACGCCCTACGCGGACAAATTGGTGGACGCCCGCATAGCCTCCCATCACAACACCATCCTCGACCGTCACGTGACCCGCCAATGTGGCGTTGTTGCTCATGATAATGCGATTGCCCAGAATACAGTCGTGGGCAATATGAATGTAGGCGAGCAAATGGTTCTCGTTGCCGATAATTGTGGCCTGTTCGGCCTCGGTAGCGGTATGTACCGTACAAAACTCGCGAAAAACATTGTTCTCGCCCACCTCCAGACGGGGTTCTCCGCCCTTGAATTTTAAATCCTGGGTGGGAAATCCGACGGCGGCATAGGGGAAAATGCGGTTTCCCACGCCCATGGTGGTGGCTCCCATGATGCTGGCGTGATGTCCGACTTCGCAACGGGCACCCAAGGTGACTTTGGCCCCGACGAAGGCATAAGGTCCGACCGTGACCGTTTCGTGCAGACGGGCCCCTTCCTCAATGATTGCCGTGGGATGAATGCGGTCGCTCATGAATCAAGTAAGAATCAGGCGTTTTCCTCGGCTTCGGCAATGATAAACATCAGCTCGGCCGAAGAGACTACCTCTCCGTCAACTTTGGCTTTGGCGGAAGCTTGGCCGATTTTATTGCCTCGGCTTTTTAAAAGTTTTACTTCGATAACCAACTGATCGCCGGGCTCAACCGCTTTGCGGAACTTGACCTTGTCTGCGCTCATGAAGTAAGCGAGCTTGGCAACATTATCCAGCTTGCGAAGCATCAAAAGGCCGGAGGCCTGAGCCATCGCCTCAACCTGCAAAACTCCCGGCATGACCGGGCGACCCGGGAAATGGCCGGTGAAATAAGGCTCATTGATCGTGACATTCTTGATCGCCACCAAGCTTTCGTCGTCCGGGAAATCCACCACCCGGTCAATCATCACGAATGGATATCGGTGCGGGAGGGTATTGAGAATCTTGGTTATGTCGATTTGTTTGTCGTTGGCCCACGGGATAGCCGTTTTGGGCGCCGGGGTTTTTTTCGCGCTTTTGGCCTTGGCGCTCATCTTTTCAAAAAGGGCCTTGGTCAGCTGCGAATTGATGTTATGCCCCGGCCGCATCGCAATAATATGGGCTTTCAAGGGCTTCCCGAGCAAAAATACATCGCCCACAATATCGAGCATTTTGTGGCGAACGAACTCATCTTTAAAGCGTAGGGGCTCCTTGGACAGGATTTTATCCCCTTTGATGACCACCGCATTCTCGAGGCTTCCCCCGCGGATTTTCCCGAGCTTGATCAATTCCTCGATTTCCTCGTAAATCGTAAAAGTCCGGGCCGGGGCCAGCTCCTTGGCGTAGATTTCTGCGTCAATATCAAGCGACAGATGCTGCGTATGGATTCCCCGGTCATCGGTCGAGGTGCAGGAAATTTTCAAATGGTCACAGGGTAGGGCGATGATCGAGGAGTTCCCATGAGTGACCGAGATGGGTTCGGTGACTTCGTAGTATTCCCGCTCTTTATCCAATTCAACCGGTTCCGCCTCCTCGATGAGTTTTACAAAGGGGGCGGCCGAACCATCCATAATCGGAGGTTCACTCGCATCCATCTCGATAACCGCGTTATCGATACCACATCCATGCAAGGCGCTGAGGACATGCTCCACAGTGTGAATCTTGGTGTAGCCGGAAGCAATGGTGGTGCTGCGGACCAAGTCCGTGACCAACTCAATCTGCGGCCGGATTTCTGGTTTGCCGTAAAGGTCGGTGCGGCGAAAGATCAGTCCACTGTTGGCCGGAGCCGGTTTGAGAGTGAGGGTTACCTCGTCACCAGTGTGAAGCGATTTGCCTTTTATAGAGGCTTCTCGAAGTAGAGAGCGTTGTTTCATGCGTAAAATTCGTTTTAGAGGCGAAATGAAGGGTTATACGCCCTCCGGCGGGACCTGTAAAGGACGAAGGCTCACCCTCTCCGGTTGAACCCTCCGGCAGACTCTCCTCTATTACCCAAATTCGGGGTCCGCGGCCCGGCGGTTTCGGCTTTTTTGTTTACGATAGTCCGATAAGGTAAATCCCGTTTCTTTCCGGAAGACGGTCGCCAGCCGCTGTGAGCTGCTGAAACCCGTCAGGCGGGAAATCTGGCCAATGGGAATTTTGGTTTCCCGAAGAAGACGGGAGACCTTTTCCATCCGAAATTCATTCAGTTTTCGGGCGACCGAATTCTCGAGCTCTCTTTTAAACCGCATTTCCAAAATACGCCGGGACACTCCTGCCGCTTTGGCAATTTGAGTCACGCTTATTTTCCGGTGGAGGTTTTGGTGCATGAAGTCTACGGCCTTGCGGATCGCTTCGTCCTCGATTTTTACCCAATCTGAGGAAGCCCTTTCGACAACCCCTTTGGGGGGAATCAAATGGATCGATTGACCGGGGTCGTAGCCATCCAAAATCTGCCAAAGGAGAGCCGTTGCTTCATAGCCGATAAGATCTCCATTCACATTAATGGAGGAGCGGGGAACGCTTCCCAGATGACAAAATCGCTCCTCATTATCACAGCCAAGAATGGCGAAATCATAGGGTACCCGATAGCCCATTTCCTCAAGCAAACGGCCGATGTACTGGGATTTTAAATCATCATGGCAGAAAATAGCCGCTTTCCCGCGAAGGGGATCAAGATAATTTCTAACCTTGTCCTCATCAAAGAAGTTATAGCGCCAGTTTTCGATTTTTTGACTTTTTATCGCCAGGGACTCGCAGGTAAGTGCTGTTACTTGGCGTCCCCGTGCGTGGGCCCTCAGAATAAACCCTTTTTCCCGCTCAGCCGAAAAGTAGGTGGGAATAGAGAGACTGACAAGATGGTCGTAGCCGTGATCAATTAAATAGTTTGCCGCCATATAGCCGATCTTTTGGTTATCCATCGTGACCGTGGGCACTTGTTTGAGGAGGTCCTCTTTCAAACCGGAAATGTTAACCGCGGGAATGTCCCGATCAAGCAGGGGCTTTCTCATTGCTGGATCGGCTAGATTGCCAATAACGCCGGCAGGGGGATGGAATTCCAGAATTTGTAACAGCGTTTTACTAAAAGGTCTATCGTTATAATAAAGCGAGAGCGGTACACGATGGGTTTCGATGAACTTGGATATGCCCCGCAATATGCGATAATTGACCTCCGATTGCGGAAGCAAAACCATTATATTTTTTTTGTTGGCAACCATCAACTATCCAGAAAACTAAAAATTTACAGGCAAATCAATGCCAATCGAAAAAAACCTGTGCGTAGAAATCTTTAGTAGCAAGTCCCTTAAACCATCCTAGGGTTGCCGTTTTCTCCTGGAGCTGCGAATATGTCGGCTTATGAAACGTGAAAATGAATTTGACTTCGTGGTCATCGGTGGCGGGAGCGCAGGCTATAACGCCGCCAATCTTGCCTCCTCTCAAGGTGCCCGGGTGGCTGTCATTGATGGCGCCCAGGAATTAGGTGGATTATGTATCCTCCGGGGGTGCATGCCTTCCAAGACGCTTATTTATTCGGCCGAAGTGCTTCACCTGGCCCAAAAGGGCAAGATCTTCGGTTTGGATATTCCGCAGGCCCGCATCGATATGAAGAAGCTCGCGGAGCGCAAAAAGGCCATCATCGGCGATTTTGCCTCCTACCGCCGCGAAGGCCTGCACGCCGGACGCTTTACGCTCTTCAACCAAAAGGCTCGTTTTACCGATACCCATACCGTCGAGCTGGAGGATGGAGCCCGCATTACCGGCCAAAAGTTTCTCATCGCCACGGGAAGTGAGGTTCAGTTTCCGCCCATCCCCGGCCTCGATAAGGTGCCGGTTTGGACCAGTGACGATGTCCTGGACCTGGATTTTCTGCCCGAGTCCGTTCTCGTCCTCGGTGGCGGCGTCGTGGCCTGCGAATTGGCTCAATTTCTGGCCCGTGCGGGAAGCAAAGTCATCCAGATTCAGCGCAGCCCCCATATTTTAAAGGAAATGTCCGAGGAGGCCGCCCAAGTCGTCGAAACGGTTTTTCGCGAAGAGGGCATCGAGTTGTTCACCAATACCCGCATCGAGGAAATCAAATGCCTCGGTTCGGAAATGCAAGTGGCCTTCATGCATGAGGGGGAAAAAGTCGTACGCCGGGCCCGCCACCTTTTCAACGCCTTGGGACGCGTCCCCAAAACCCAAGCTTTGGACCTTGCCAAGGCCTCCGTCGAAACCGGAACCCGGGGAGAAATTCCGGTAAATGGCTACCAACAAACGAACCAACCCCATATTTACGCTGCGGGCGATTGCATCGGAAAACACGAGATTGTCCACATTGCTATCCAACAAGGGGAAACGGCTGCCCGCCACGCGCTTGGCAAAAAGACCGACGAGGTGGATTATCGCTGCCTGATGGGAGTTGTCTTTACTGATCCCCAGGTCGCCTATGTGGGTGCGCTCGAACGTGAGTTGAAAGAACGCGGCGAGGAATACGTCGCCGCAGAGTATCCCTTTGACGATCATGGAAAATCGATCCTCATGGAAATAAAGCATGGGTTTGTCAAAATTTTGGCTTCCCCCGCCGATCGCCGGATCCTCGGTGCGGAGATTGTCGGAAAGGATGCCTCTGAGTTGATCCATGTCCTCTCTACCGCACTCCACCTGAGAGCCACCGTGGATGATTTGCTTCGGGCCCCATGGTACCATCCGACACTGGTCGAAATTCTGACCTACCCCCTGGAGGACCTACAGGAGGCCCTCGATCAATAATGATATCCTGTCTGGTCGGATTCCTGCTTGAACCCGACCATGCCCTTTCCCTTTAATGACTTCATGAAAGATAATTTCCCCGCCAAAAACCGCCAAGACTTCCAACTGGATCCGCTCCAGGAGACCTATCACGAGAGCATCGCGGAAAATCCTTTCCACCTGAAAAGCCTGGAAGCCAGAGATGCCGCCTTGCTCACCATCGACATGCAATACCTTGATGCCGCTCCTGGCTTCGGGGTTTTCTCCGACGCTCACAAATCAGGAGTTCCCTTGGAAGCGCAGGAGTATTATTTCAAAAGACTGAAAGAAGTGGTGATTCCCAATGTCAGCCGTTTGCAAAAAACCTTTCGCCAACACCAGCTTGAGGTCATTCATACCCGCATCCAATCCATGACCAAGGACGGGCGCGACCGCGGGGCTGGCCACAAGCGCTTGGGCCTACATGCCGCCCCGGGTTCCAAAGAGGCCGAATTTTTGCCCGAAGTCGCTCCCCATGGGGATGAAATAATCATCAATAAAACCTCCAGCGGCGTTTTCCCCACCACGAATCTGTACTACATTCTCAAAAATATCGGGGTCAGCGCCCTCTTCGTCACCGGAGTCTACACCAATGAATGCGTTTCCAGCACCATCCGTGAAGCCTGTGACCTCGGCTTCCATGTTTCCTTAATCGAAGACAGCTGTGCCACCGTGACCCCCGACCTACACAACTTTACCGTCGAAACCTTGCGCGACCGCTACTGCCGGGTCATCAGCACCCAGGAAGCCATCGACGAAATCGCCACCCACGTCAGCTCCCAAAAAATTCGCGATGTCGCCGAATTCGTCCCCGAAGACCGCCTCTACCGAGCCGCCGACTCCGCCAAATCAGGCTAACCTGCATCCCTCACCGTTTAAATATTGACGCTTAAATTTAAGGGACAGACTCTTGACTCCGAGGCTTCAAGCCATTCTTAAACTTGACCGAAAACTTTCCTCCTCGGCGACCCCTTGCCGCAGTTCAAGCTGTTTGCGGCACGAATAACCGGGGTCATCCTCTGTTTTGCGAAGAAACCTTGTAAAAAAGTCTTTTAGTGCTGCGGATCAAAAATCCTGAGGCTGTGGAGTGTTACGAGCCGGAACCACGGCTCCCGTGGCATTGGATTTGAGCCATGATTTCGTTTCCCTGTGAGGCGTGCTAAGGGAAAAATCTCGAAAATACTCCAAGTGCCCCCTGCCTCATGTTGGTGTAACTCAACTGCCCCAATCTTGAACCATCGCCTATCAGCCTATAGCTCCAAATCGTCGCCAGGCTGAAGAATCACCGCCTGCACCCCGAGTTTTTCCGCCTCTTTGGCAAAATGAGCAGAATCCACCTCAATCAAAGGCCAGGTGTTGTAGTGCACCGGAATAACCGTTTTCGGCTTTAAAAACTCCAGAGCCTTCAGGGCATCTTCCACTCCCATGGTAAAGTTATCGCCAATCGGGAGAATCGCGACGTCAATGGGATTCATTTCCCCGATCAATTTCATGTCGAGAAAAAGTCCGGTATCCCCGGCATTGTAGATGACCTTGCCGTTCATCTGCAGTAGGTGCCCCGCAGGATTCCCCATTGCGATACGCCCATTCTCCGTACCCAAACTGGAACCATGGTGGGCAATCGTGAATTTTAGTCGCCCAAACGGAAACTCATACGCCCCTCCGATATACATACCATGCGTTTTCAAGCCTTTGCCGCCGAAAAAATCGGCAATTTCGAAATTTGCCACGATTGTAGCCTCATTGGCCTTGGCGATCTGTTCGGTGTCGCCAATGTGATCGTCATGCCCATGGGTCAGCAAAATATAATCGCACTGCACTTCTTCCGGCTTAACCGGGCAAGCTTCGTTTCCGCTGAGAAAAGGGTCTACCAAAAGGGTGTGCTCTTCGTTGTCGATTTGCAGGGCAGAGTGTCCGAGGTATGTGATTTGCATAAATGATGAGGGGTTGAGGTTGACGTTCTTTAGCCAGATTAAAAAAAAGAAATCGGTTTTTCAAGCTTCTGCGGGCTCCGCATCGGCGAAAACTTCTCCTCCTGAGGTCCGCTGCCATCGCACGATTATTGCCCGGCAACAAACCTCACAATCATAATCAAACTCCCCAGCAGCAGAACTGGGGTCCGGAATGGCCATTTCAATTTCTTGAAAACAATGGGGGCAAGTGACCGAACAAAAATCTTCCATGGGAACTCAGACCCGGAAAATGGCACCAAGTTTCTTGCCTAGCAAAATGCTTGTCGCAAAAATCGTCAGGGCGAGAAATACCATCGCCCAAACTCCCAGCGCTGCGGCGATAAAGCGCCCATCTCCAAGAACTTGAAATAATTCATAGATCGCCTTGGTGATCGGATAATACATTTGCTGTTGGGCCAATATCAACGAGTCGGACACCTCCAGCATCGCGAAGGCAAAACAGAGTAAAGCTCCGGCCATAATGTTGGCTGTGATTAAGGGCAGAGTTACCTTGAACATGGCTTTCAGGGGAGGGCACCCCAGGTTTTGGGCGGCCTCTTCGTAAACCTCGGAGGTTTGCTGAAAGCCGGCGGCCGCGGCTCGAACCATGTAGGGCAACCGCCGGATGGCATAGGCAATAATTAACAAAACGGTCGGGTCCTCCACCGGATTCAGAAAATTGAACAATTTCCCCTCCTGGGTCATCGCGAGGTAGCCAAATGCGATAACCAGCCCCGGTACGGCCAAAGGCAACATCGCCATGGCATCAAGAATGTTGCGCCCCGGCAATTTCGTTCGTACCACCACATAAGCTATACAAATGCCGAGAAACACATCCAGGATGGCCGAAATGCTGGCGTACTTAAGGCTGTTTCCAATGGATGAAACCGTCAATGGGTGCGCCAGGGCGATTTCGTAATTTCGCAGAGTCCATTCGCCCGGCACCAGCGTTCGATACCAATCCTCGGAAAGGGATATAAAAATAACTCCCATGTGCGGTAAAACCGCGATAAAGGTTACGGCGGCAAAAGCAAAAGTACACCCCCATGCCGCTAAGGGGCCGATTTTTCTTGGGCCCGAGGAAGAAATGGCTTTGGCCATCATCGAATAATGATGCCGCCCGAAAAACCCTTTCCCCAAAGCATAGAATAAAATCGCCGCCGCCAGCATCACAAAGACCAGGGCAAATGGAAAAGGATTTCCGCTTAAATCCTTAATCCCATCAAAAATTTGCACCGAAGTAATACGGGTATAGTCAAAAATGAGCGGAACCCCGAGTTCAGTGAAAGACCAAATGAAAACGATTGTCCCACCTGCAAAAATGCCCGGCCGGATAAGAGGGAGAGTTACTTTCCAAAACTTTCGAAATCCTGTGCAGCCCAAATTCTCCGCCGCCTCTTCCATCGCCGGATCAACATTCGCCAGGGAAGCTACCAGATTTAAATAAAAAATCGGGTAAAGATGGAGCGCGTTCATTATCACCACCCCCCAAAAGCGGCCCGTGCCCAACCAGTCAATGGTTGCTCCATCCGACAAAAGGCCAACGTGTGTCAGAAGAACATTTAAAGCCCCGTATTGACCCAGAATTTGTTTCACCCCAATCGCCCCGACAAACGGGGGAAGAATGATCGGGACTAAGATTAACGCAGCAAAAAGCGTCTTTCCCGGAAAAATAAACCGATCCGACAAAAAGGCCAGGGGCATGGCGATGAGGAATGACAGCAAAGTACTGAAAACCGCCATGAAAAAAGCATTACGCAAGCCTTCCAGGTAAATGGGGTTGGCAAAGACCTCCACCACATAAGCAATGGTAAAACTTCCATCCGCATCGAAGAAAGCCCCTTGCAGAATTTCCCAAATCGGCAAAACAAAAAAGGCACCGAAAAACAAAGCGGTAAAGAGATAAATGAAAATAGCGAACCGATGAGACATAACTGTTCTTACATAGCTACTAAAAAGACGAGCAGGTTTCGTGCGCAAAGTTTGAAGCGGGACCATCCGCTGGCAACGATGGATTTTCAAAAAGCCTTCGCAAATCCCTCCGCAAGACCCTTGATAGAACTGTAACTTCCTCAAGGAAAATACATTGTGGTTGCACCGGAAGCAGATTGTTACTTTTCTGTATCCATGCTTCACGGGAAACGAATTCTCCTCAACGCCGGGCCCACCAGGGAATTTTTGGATCCTGTCCGTTATTTATCAAATGGTTCCAGCGGCAAAATGGGATACGCTCTCGCCCAGGCTGCTAAGGCGATGGGGGCAAAAGTGTCTCTCGTCTCCGGACCTGTAGCCTTGGATCCTCCCGAGGGTGTGGAAACGGTCCCGGTGGTGACCGGACAAGAAATGTACGAGGCCATGTTGGGCTTTCTCGATCACGCGGATTGGGTTATCGGATGTGCCGCCGTAGCCGATTTAGCTCCTGTCTCCTGCGGCGAGCAAAAAATCAAAATCGATAAGGAAACGGGCAAACTGGTCGTGGAGTTGCACCCCACCCGGGATATTATTGCCTCTCTAGCCAGCCAACGGCGGGACGGTCAGATTTTTATCGGCTTCGCCGCCGAAACTCAAAATGTGGCCGCAAATGCCAAGGGTAAGCTCATTCGAAAAGGCCTCGACTACATCGTCGCCAACGACGTGAGTCAACCCCACCTCGGCATGAACGCTGACCACAACGCCGTCCAACTCTATGGCCACCGAGGCCCCTTTGCCTCTCTTGGCCCCGCCTTAAAAGATCAGATTGCAAAAGACATTCTTAGCACGATTGCGCGCTCTATCGAAAAATAGAGAAATTTCAGAGAATTTACGGGATTGGCCCTTGACTATTGACGGATTTTTGGTTTTTGTGGGGGTATGCGAAAGGAACGAATCAAGGTAAAGGGTCAGCGGGCATTGTATCATGTGATGTCGCGGACGGTGAATGGGGAGATCTTTTTCTCGGAGGAAGAGAAAGAGGTGATGAGGCGGATGCTGTTTAAGGTGGCGGGGTTTTGTGGGGTAAAGATTTTGACCTACTGCTTGATGGGCAATCATTTCCATGTGTTGGTTGAGGTGCCGGATGGGAGCCAGGTGAAGCTTGATGACACGGAGTTGTTGCGGCGGTATCGTTTGCTGCATGGAGAGGATGGGGTATTGCGGAAGAGTGCGCGGGCGCGCAAATATGCGCCGAATACGCCGGAGCAGGTGGAGCGGACTTTGAAGGACGGGGGCGAGGAGGCGGAGAAGATGCGGGCGCGCCTGCGGTCACGGATGCATGATTTGTCGGCCTTTGTGAAGATCTACAAGCAACAGGTGAGTATTTGGTATAATACGAACCACGATCGCTATGGGCCTTTGTGGAGTGATCGTTTCAAGAGTGTGCTGGTGCAGGGGAGCGGAACGGCGTTGTTGGTGATGGCGGCGTATATTGATTTGAATCCGGTGCGGGCGGGCTTGGTGGAAGATCCCCGTGATTATGCCTTTAGCGGGTATGGGGAAGGGGAGAAGGAGGGGCAACCGCAGGCGCAACTGGTAGACATCTTGCGCGGTCTTCGAGGAGATGAGTGGGGTAACGAGGTGTTGCGGGAGTATCGGATGCTTTTGCTCGGCCAGGCTGGGGGTGATGGGGCGAAAGAAGAGATTGCGGAGATTCTATCGGCAAGAGCCAGTGAGGAGAGACTTTGGCAAGGCAAGGGAAAGCTTTTCCTCGAGGGGTTGGTTAGGGGTTTGGTTTTGGGGAGTCGTGAATTTGTCCGGGGATGCCGGGAGCAATGGTTTTCCCAGAGGAATAATGAGCCGGTGGATATTTGTGAGGGGGTTTCGGTGGGGAAAAAGATATATCGTAGCGGAAGGGGTTGGCATTAATGGTTATGAGTAAAAGTTTGCAAGAATTGAAGGAAGAGTTACGGGTTTTTATTGCGGATAGGGACTGGGAAAAGTTTCATTCGCCAAAGAACCTGACCATGGCCTTGGCCGGAGAGGCTGGTGAATTGTTAGAACAGTTCCAATGGCTGACCGAGGAAGAGTCTTACCATTTAGCGGCGGACAAGAAAGTTTCGGTAGGAGAGGAGATTGCCGATATCCTGATTTATTTGGTTCGTTTGGCAGATGAACTTGAGATTGATTTATTGTCGGAGGCTTTTGGTAAAATAGAGAAAAATGCGGTGAAGTATCCAGTCGAAAAGGTTCGCGGAAAGGCCACTAAATACACTGACTTGTAAAATGAGACCGTGAGTGGAAAAGGGTCATCTTCAAAAAGATTGGAAACTTGTAAATAATAAAGGGACGGAAATTTGAATTTGATTTTTGTATTTGGGTTGCATGCTTTGGAGATTGAGGAGAAAAGAGGGCAATGAGAAGTTTTGCCTGGCAGCACCCGAGAGACCAAATTGTGGAAACGATGGCGCGGATTTATGCGCATGATATGACGACGACGTCTGGGGGAAACTTATCCATAAGGGATGAGAAGGAGGGGATTTGGATTAGTCCGGCACGGGTTGATAAGGGTCGCTTGCGGGCTGAGGATGTGGTGCGGGTTAGTTCCACAGGTGAAGCCGAGGGCCTTCATCCGCCTTCGTCGGAATTTCCATTTCATCGGGCAATATATGAGGCGCGGCCCGATGTTGGAGCCATAATTCATGCGCATCCCGGTGCTTTGGTTAGTTTTAGTATGTGCGGACAGGTTCCGGATACGCGGGTTTTTCCGGAAACTTATGCCCTTTGCGGTAAACCCTTGCTGGCTCCCTATGCTTTGCCGGGTAGTCAGGCTTTGGGAGAAAAAATTGCCACGGCGTTTTCTGATGAGGCTATGCCGAAATGTGTGGTCTTGGAAAATCACGGAGTCGTGGTTGTCGGGAAAGATATGGTTGAGGCGTTCACGGCCTTTGAGGCGTTGGAGTTTGCGGCGGCAACCCTCTTGCATGCGAAAAAGTTGGGCGAACCCCGGGTGTTGGTGGGAACGGAAAAGATGGCCATTGGTGCAGGGGTATTTCCGATGCTACCGCAGGCTGAATTTGAGGGAAGGGCGGTGAGTAATTTGGAGAAAGAACGGCGAAAGCATGTGTGCGAGTTTGCTCGCCGGGCTTACGATCATCGTTTGGTGACCAGTGGATGGGGAAGTTTTTCCGCAAGGGTTGGTGAGAAGGCTTTTGTTATAACGCCGAGACATTTGGATCGAGCAAATTTATGGGCGGAAGACTTGGTTTATGTCGAGGAAGGGTGTTTTGAAAAAGAGCGTCAGCCCAGTCGGGCGGTGAGTTTGCATGAGGCGGTTTACCGCGCGCATCCAGAGGTTGGGGCCATTGTCAATGCGCTGCCGCTACATGCCAGCGCCTTCAGTTTGAGCGACGAGCGCATGGATACCAAAACCATTCCGGAAAGTTATGTTTTTCTCAAAGAGGTTGGTTGGTTGTCATTTGAGGAGCAAGTTGAGGAGGGGGGCGTGGTGGCGAAAAAGGTTTCGGTTTCCCAGCCAGCAGCGATTATGGAGCACAACGGTGTTCTGGTGGCGGGGCGGTCGGTATTGGATGCCTTCGACCGTTTGGAGATATTGGAATCTACCGCGATGGCTATTCTGCGGTGCCAGACATTGGGCCCAGTGAGTAAAATGACTGAGGTGATGACAAAAGAACTCGAAGAGGCATTTGGGATAGTTTAGGCGGTAAGGAATAGAGACGAGAATAAGGCGCCGGAAGGGGTCAAATTTAAAGGGGCCGAATCATTAAGTGGGTGTCAAATATAAAGGGGCGGGGCCGTAAAATATGGGGAGACCTAAAAAAGCCCTCCGGGAGACCGGAGGGCTTTGGGTTGGGAATTGTAGAAGGACTTACTTCGAGATGGCGGCTTGGGCGGCGGCCAAACGAGCAACGGGGACCCGTGGGGGGGAGCAACTGACATAGTCCAGGCCAACTGATTCGAAGAAGGTGATGGAATATGGGTCGCCACCGTGTTCACCACAGATGCCGAGTTTGATTCTGGGATTGGTTTGGCGGCCTTTTTGAGCACCGATTTCGACCAATTGACCAACGCCTTTGGCGTCGATGGAGGCAAAGGGGTTCTGGGGCATAATGTCCAGATCCTTGTATTTGCCGAGGAAGGAACCGGCGTCGTCGCGACTCATACCAAGACCGGTTTGGGTGAGGTCATTGGTTCCGAAGCTGAAGAAGTCGGCGGTTTGGGCGATTTCGTCAGCGGTTAGAGCGCCACGTGGGATTTCGATCATGGTACCGACGAGGTATTTGAATTTGACCTTCTTGGATTCCATGACCTCAGCGGCGACCCGGTGGACGATTTCGGTTTGGTGTTTCAACTCATCGGCAAAACCGACGAGAGGCACCATAATTTCCGGAATCACTTTGATGGGTTGCTTGAGTTTGTAGCACTGCGCAGCGGCTTCGAAGATAGCCCGTACTTGCATTTCGGTAATTTCCGGATAGGAAATCCCCAGACGGCAACCGCGGTGTCCGAGCATCGGGTTGGCTTCGTGGAGGGCTTTTACGCGGGAAGAGATGACTCCCACGTCGACGCCCAAGGCATTGGCCATCTCGCGCTTGGAGGACTCATCGTTGGGGAGGAACTCGTGCAATGGCGGATCCAGCAAACGAATGGTCACGGGGCGTCCACCCATCGCTTTGAAGAGACCGTTGAAGTCTTTGCGCTGGAAGGGAAGAAGCTTGTTTAAGGCGGCGCGTCGTTCAGCTTCATCGGTGGCGAGAATCATTTCACGCATGTAGGTGATGCGATCGCCTTCGAAGAACATGTGTTCGGTGCGCGTGAGGCCGATCCCCTCGGCGCCGAGGTTGACGGCAAGCTTTGCTTGACTGGGGGTATCGGCGTTGGTGCGAATCCCGAGGCGGCGATGCTTGTCGGCCCATTTCATGACTTGATCGAAGAGCTGGTAGGTATAGCTGCTCTTTGGTTTTTTCTTGCCACTGAGTACTTGGTCAACTTCGGAAGGGGCGGTTTCCACGGCCCCGAGGTAAATTTCCCCGGTGGTGCCGTCGATGGAAATGAAATCGCCTTCCTTGAGGGTTTCTCCGCCGGCTTTGAGGGTCCGGAGGTCGTAGTTGATTTCGACTTCGTGAGCACCGCAGACACAGACTTTGTTCATCTGGCGGGCGACGAGTGCAGCGTGGGAACTAACGCCACCACGGCTGGTGAGGATCCCTTCGGCGGCGATCATGCCGCGGAGGTCTTCCGGGGTGGTTTCAACCCGGCAGAGGATGGCTCGGCCACCGCTGTTGGCGACTTCCTCGGCTTTGGCGGCGGTGAAGCAGACTCGTCCGGCAGCAGCGCCGGGGCCGGCGGGTAGTCCGGTGCCGATAACTTTAGCCTTTTTCAGGGCTTTTTCGTCGAAGATGGCGACCAAAAGGCTGGAAATGGAATCCGCTGGAATTTTCTTGAGAGCGGTTTTCACATCCATCAAGCCTTCTTTGTTCATCTCCACGGCGATGCGGACGGCGGCTAGGCCGGTGCGTTTGCCGTTACGGGTTTGGAGCATGTAGAGGTGACCGTTTTCCACGGTGAACTCGAAGTCCTGAACGTCTTTGAAGTGGGCTTCCAGTTTAGCCCGCACTTTTTCGAGTTCCTCGAAGGCGAGGGGCATTTCCTGGTTTAATTGGGCAATGGGCTTGGGCGTGCGGACACCGGCAACGACGTCCTCACCCTGAGCGTTGATAAGGTATTCGCCATAGAAAACTTTTTCGCCGTTGGCGGGGTCGCGGGTAAAGGCCACGCCGGTGGCGCAATCGTTACCCATGTTGCCGAAGACCATGGCTTGCACATTGACGGCGGTTCCCCAGGCGGCGGGAATATTGTATTTCTGGCGGTAGAGGGTGGCTCGTTCGTTTTGCCAGGAATTAAAGACTGCGCCGATGGATCCCCAAAGCTGTTCCCAGACATCGTCGGGGAAGCTGCTGTCGGTGTACTCTTTAATGAGGGCTTTGTAGCGCTTGATCAGTTCCTGAAGGTTTTCGGTGGTGAGGTCGTTGTCCTCAGTGATCCCGAGTTCTTTCTTCAGTTTGTCCATGCAGTGGTCGAAAGGCTCGTGAGCATTTTCGTCGGCCGGTTGGACTCCCATGACGACATCACCGTACATTTGGATAAAGCGTCGGTAGCAGTCGTAGGCAAAGCGGGGGTTTCCGGATTTTTTGGCGAGGCCTTCGACAGTTTTGTCGTTAAGGCCAAGATTGAGGATGGTATCCATCATTCCCGGCATAGATTCGCGGGCACCGGAGCGCACGGAGAGGAGGAGAGGATTTTTCTCGTCCCCAAGTTTCTTGCCCATTTGCTTTTCCACCGCGGCAACGGCTTCCTTAACTTCCTTATTCAGGCTCTTGGGATAAGTCCGTTTGTGGTCGTAGAAATAAGTACAGACCTCAGTGGAAAGGGTGAATCCGGGAGGAACGGGAAGCCCGATCCGAGACATTTCGGCCAAGTTGGCGCCTTTGCCTCCGAGGAGTTCACGATCTTTGCCGCCGCCTTCGGTTTTTTTACCGAATGCGTAGACATATTGCGTCTTAGTTTGTTTCCGAGCGGCTTTTTTGGCCGTCTTTTTTTTCGCTGCTTTCTTTGCTGCCATGCTTGTTAAGGGTGAATTGATACTTCAATTAAAGTCCTCTTTCAAAAGGAGTGAGGATACCGTTTTTAGGTCAGTCCCCGAGGGGCTGAAAAGGCATACAATTAAATCCTCCCCGGTCAATGTCAATGACTTAGCAAAAGGCGGGGAACGATTTTGGGGAAAAGCTGAGAGGGGTGGTCAGGGCGGTGATCGGGGGAGCTGGGAGATACGGGGAAGCGGCTGGTGGTCGGAGCGTGCCGCGCAGCTACTACAGAGGCCGCTCCGGGAAAGGGGTAGGTTTGACGATTCTTACCTGAAACACTCTCAGAGGGTTTGAAAAACTTGGTTTCAAATAAAATCAGCCTTGGGCCCGCTGGTCGGCATCGGTCTCGACGGCCTCGCGAAGCCGGTCCGCGTGTTCACGGAGTTCCCCTTTGATGGCGGGTAGGTCGGCCCCTGCGGGGACTTCCCGGCGGGTGAAGAAGTAAAATTTGATTTTTGGCTCGGTACCGCTTCCGCGGACGGCAAAGGAGGTGCCATCGGAAAGCTCGAGGAAATAAAAGTTTTGCGGGGGGATTTGTTTTCCGTCGGCGTCCGTGAGGGTATCTTTTCCGAAATCGGTAAATTTAGTAACTTCCAGGCCTTCGAGTTCGGTGGGGGGATTTTCCCGGTAGGAGTCGAGTATTCTTTTGATCTTGGCGGAGCCGGCGGCGCCTTCGTAATAGATTTGTCCGAGGCATTCGTGGAAGAAGCCGTATTTCCGGTAGAGGTCATCGAGGTAGGCGACGATGGTTTTGCCTTGGGATTTCACATAGGCAGCGGCTTCACAGAACATGAGGACGGCGGAGTTCCCGTCTTTGTCGCGGACCAGATCACTGCCCAGGTAGCCGTAGCTTTCCTCTCCTCCGAAGACGTAGAAGGTGCTGTATTTCTGCAGGAGGGCGGCACGTTTGGCAAGGGGGGTCTGATCGTAGTTGAGGGCCAGTTGTTCTTCGGCAAGGAGTTTGGAGGTTAACGTTTCCTCATAGTCTTTGATTTTTTCGCCGATCCATTTGAAGCCCGTGAGGGTGTTAATGGTCTTGAGGCCGTGGGCTTTGGCGATGGTTTCCTGTAGGGGGGTGGTGACAAAAGTTTTGATCAGGGCGCAGCTTTGGCTTCCCTCGGCGGGGATCAGGCCCATTTCCTTGTAGCGGGTGATTCGGTATTCGGCGAGGATGGAGCCGATTTGGTTTCCTGAGAGGAGAACCATCCGGCCATCGTCGTCCTTCACCGCGACGCCCATGCGATCATTGTCGGGGTCGGTTCCGATAACCAGATCAGCACCGGTTTGCCCGGCTTTCTGTACGGCCATGGAAAGGGCTTCGGCATTTTCCGGATTGGGGGATTTGACGGTGGGAAAGCGTGGGTCCTCGACCATTTGTTCCCCGACGGTATCGACCTCCAGACCGAAGTGTTGAAAGAGCGGCATGCATTGGATATGGGCGGTTCCGTGAATGGGGGTAAAGACGACCTTTGGGGGAGATTTTTTGAGCAACTCGGGTTGCAAAACGGTTTCAGCAACGGCGTTACGGTAGGCCTGATCGGTGGTTTCGCTCAATTCGACGACGCGGGAGAGGTCGATCGGCAGGTGATCCGCGCAGGCGCTCAGGGGAGTTTGGTTTACCTCGTTGATAATTCCGCTGGCGTGAGGTTCGACGATTTGGGCACCATCCTCGTAATAGGCCTTGAAGCCGTTGTCGTGGGGAGGATTGTGGCTGGCGGTGATGACGACCCCAGCGGTTGCTTTGAGATAGCGGACGGTAAAGCTCAGTTGGGGGGTTGACCGGGGTCCGGAGAAGATGTAGGCGATTCCGCCCAGACGGGACCAGGTGGAGGCGCTCAGCTCACAAAAGTGCCGGGAAAAATGGCGGACGTCATGGGCGATCACGAGTTTGGGCACCTCATCGCGTCCGGCTTCTTTGAGTTGCCGGGCGCAGTAGCGAAACATGCCGATGGTGGCGCGGATGACGTTGAAATCGTTCAGCACATTGGCGCCGACCGCTGGGTGGGCGGGGGTTCCTCTTTCGGAAGGGGTGCCTTGTTCCAGGTCGGTGCTTATCCGCCCAATTGTCCGTCCCCGCAATCCGCCGGTGCCGAAAGCCATATTTTGGTAAAAACGGTCATTGAGTTCTTCCCAAGCTTCTTGTTTGAGGAGAGACAGGATGCTTTGTGAGGCCCACTCAGGCAAACTTGGCTCGGCCAGCCACAGGAGTAGGTTTCCCTTGGTGGAGGGAAGAATTTCTTCGGCTTTGGCGGCGTTTTCAATAATTTCCTGCGGATTCATGGGGATAGAAAAAAAGAGTTTTTCAAGGGGGGCAATACTGGAATTCAGGGGTTGCGGGCTTCGGTTTTCAAAACCTCCTCCAGAGCTTTCCGGAGATCTTCGAGGGAAAAAGGTTTGGGGAGAACTTTTTGAAACCCATAGGCGGCGGCATTAGCCATGACCGGATCGTTGCAGTAGCCACTGGCCACGATGGCGCGAACGGTGGGATCAAGTTTACGTAATTCATGGATGGTTTGTTTTCCGCCAAGCCCTCCGTCTATGGTGAGGTCAAGGATGGCGAGGGCGAAGGGCATGTTTCGGGCGCTGGCGTTTTTCCACTCTTCCAAAGCGGCTTCACCGTGGGGTACGGCAGTCGCCTCGTAGTCCAGGCTTTCGAGCATCATGGAAAGGACTTCGCGTACGCTGGGTTCGTCATCCATGACCAGGATTCGAGGTTTCGGCAGAGGTTCGGCGGGAGGCGGGGAAGCGGGTTCGGATGATTGGGAGGGGGCGAAAAGGGAAATCTGCTCACCTGGGGTAAGGGGCAGCAAAAGGGTAGCCACGGTCCCTTGGGGGGTGTTGCTAAGGAAAAGATCTCCCTGATGGCGCTGCGCGATAGAATGGGCGACGGCCAAGCCCAGGCCGGGCCGATTTGGCTTGGTGGAAAAGTAGGGGTCGAAAACCCGGGGCAGGATCTCGGCAGGGATCTCCGGACCCTGGTTGATTACTTGAATCTGCAAGAAAGGCTCATTGGGGGAAGAGGCTTCCAAAGGCCTCTGATCTGTAGTTGTCACTTCCACCTGAACAGCAGAACCGGTAGGGGAGGCTTCGAAGGCGTTTTGCAGAAGGTGCTGGAGGACTTGTTGGAGTTGTCCGGTATCGCCTTCGATGGGGGGAAGCTTTTCCGGGATCGAGAGGTTGGGGTAGTATTCCTGTTTGGCGCTAAAATTCCGGATCCATTTTTTTATCTCTTGGGAGGGATGTAAGCTGGTTTTAACGGGGTCTCCTCCTTTGGCGAAAGTGAGGAGGGTGCTGGTGCTTTCCTGCATGCGGGAAAGGCAGTCGGTGATATTGGCAAGGAGTCTTTTTTGTTGGTCGTTGGGTGACGGGAGAGTGTAGGTAAACAAGTCCATGGTGCCTGATAGAGCGGCCAGGAGGTTGTTGTAGTTGTGGGCCAGTCCACCGGCCAACAGGCCAACAGATTCCATGCGGGAAGCGAGCCAGCTACGTTCCTTTTGTTTTTCCTCAACGGTGGCGTCCCGAAAAACAACCATTCCTCCGGTGACATGTTTTCGGCAGGAAGAGCGAATGGGGGTCAAACGGTAGTAGATTTTCCGATACTCGTATTCGCCGTTCGGGAGAAGGCCATTTTGAGGGTTCTTTATACTTTCACCGCCGAGTACCCGGGGAACAAGTTGGTGCCAAAGAGGCTGATTGGAGTCCGGGTCGAGAAGAGGGAAAACCGAAGACAAGGTTTTTCCCTGAAGGACCTGGGGTTCGATGTTCAAGAGAGCAAGGGAAGCTTTGTTCGCGGTCTGAATGCGTCCTTCCCTGTCGAAAGTAAGGACGCTTTCCTCGAGCGAAGAGAGGGTTAAGCCCAGCATTTCCTTTTCGTGCGACAAAGCATTTTGGAGGGCGTGTTGTTGCCAGGCCATACCGAGGGAATGAGCGCCCGCTTGCAAAAGTCTTATTTCATCGGTTCCCCAGGGTTCGGCATTGTGGCAATTGTCGAAGCCCAGAAATCCTTGAAATTTTTGGTGGATAAATACGGGGATTAAGAGGATGGCCTGGATTGATTGGCCCTGAAAAATTTTTCTGGTGATTTCTGGAAATTGATCGATGCGGTCGAGGACAATTTGTCCTTTGGATAATTTCTCTGCCAGGCCGGGAAAGCTTTTCTCGTAGCTGGCGTTTTGCATGGAAGGGGAATCGATTTGCGGGGAGATTTCCGGCCGGGTCCATTCCGCTTTCATGGAATGGAGTAAACGTCCTTGGTTATCCCGGTGGTTACGGAAATAGTAGCATCGGTCAGCCTTGGCGGCGCGTCCCAATATTTCCACCGTTTTACCCAAGGGGATCTGTTGGGAAACGGAAGCGAGGAGAGTTTCTTGCAATTGATTGATGGCGGAGAGGTAACGCTCTCTTTTTTCCAACGAGAGGAGTGAAGAGCGGGCTTTTTGAAAACTCTGGTTGGATTTTTCCAAGCGGGCTTGGGTCTGTTCCTCGTAGTTGGAGAGGGGAACGATATAGCCTTCCAGAAACGATTCACCGGTGGAGGTGTCCAGATGGACCCGGCCTCTTTCGCTGACCTTCAAATAGTTTCCCCCGGCGTGTTGCAAGCGGTAATTAAGGTGGTAGGGTTGGCCTTCGGAGAAGGATTGCTGTACGGCGTTCCACACCTCTTCCTTGTCTTCGGGGTGGATGAGGTTCCCGAGGGTGAGGGAATTTTCGCCAAAGTCCTTTGGTGAGTATCCAAGGAGGTCCTGAACACCGTTGGATATTGCCAAGGTGGGCCAATCCGGGGTGTTGCGGCAACGAAAATAAAAACCCGGGAGGGCATGAACCAAGTCGAGCAATGAATTAGGGTATTCGTCTTGGTTCATAAAAGAAACCTAGCATAAAATATGGCAGAATGTGGGATGATTTATAAAAAGGTTAATCCAAAACATCCTTAAAAAGCTCTTTTTCAACTTCGGCCCGGCGTTTTTCGAGGCGTCGCCCGAGGCGAATGGTACCCTCGTAGAGCAGCCACATGGGCATGGCAATAGCGGTTTGGGTAAAAGGGTCCCAAGTAGGGGAAATCATCATGCCGACGACGAAGAAGACGACAATCATATGTCGCCGGTAGAGGGTTAGGGTTTTCGTTTGGACGATGTCCAGTTGGATAAGGGCGAGGAGGACCAGCGGGAATTGAAAGGCGAAACCGAGGCCAATGAGGAGCCAGACGACCAAACTGTAATACCGGTCGGCGGCCCAGAACATGGCGATATCGATCTGTTGGTGGAGGAAGTTCGCCATGGTCAGGAAGCCGGGCAGGATGACGAAGTACCCGAGGAGGACTCCTCCGAGAAACAGCAGGCCTGCGCCCAGGCAGGCGGGGAGAAGGAGTTTCCTTTCGCGTTCGGTGAGGGCGGGGGCGATAAAGCTGGCGACAAAATACAGGATAAAAGGCATGGCCAGGCCGAGTCCACCCAAGAAGCCGATTTGCAGGAGGAGGGAGAGGATGCCCATCGGCGAGGTGGTGACCAATTGGCCGTTGGGCAGATTTTCGGTGCCGACGATGCGATACAGGGGGGCATTGACGATCTCGGTAAAGAAGCCGAGGAAGGAAAAAACCAGCGTCATACCGAGAACAAAGGCAATCAGGGACTTAAACAGAACCCAGCGCAACTCCTCAAGGTGATCAAGAAAACCCATGCCTTCCTCCTCCTCCGGAGAGGGAGGGGCAGACCATTCCCCGGGTTCGGGTTCCGCCGGGGATTGCGCCATGTGGTCCGCAGGGCTGTCGTGATCGGTTTTCATAAAAGCCATAGAATGAGAAAAAACCCGGTTGAGGGCAACCAGCTTCTGCATATCTTTGATTGAAAGGTGTTGCGACCTGATAGCCGATTTTCCGTTCAAGGAGTATCCCTTTTTGTTCTTTGGCGAGGAAACTCTTGCTCTGCGCCAAGTTTCTTCGCCAAGATGTCCGTCTTATGACTCAAGTTGCCTGGACCGAGAAACTTGCTGAACATCCACTTTTTATCCCTTGGGAAGATCCTCATACGGGAGTACGCAGTTTTGTTTTGCGTCCCGTTGCGGGCGAGCGGCAAAAAGCGTGGTATTTTACCCGTCCCAGCGTTGATGCCGATAATGCCTTCTTGTGGTTCAGCATTTTCCGGCCGCATCAGACGAATGTGTATCCGGCGGCGGTGCCCTTGCAGGGAGATCTGGAGAAGGTAAGACTTTTCCCCCATTGGGGGCAGCGTGGGGTCTTTGATCCGGAGGATCCTCGCGTGGTTTATTTTCCGGTGGGGGACCGTATTTTGCGGCAGCCTGTAGATGGCCCCGCCGAGGAGATCTTTCGTTTGCCCAAGGAAATTCTGGGAGGGCGGCATTTGTTTCGTTTGGTGACCAACCCCACCCTGACGGCCGATGGAAAGTATTTTATTCTCGATAGCCGAATTGGGGCCCGTTGGTTGATTAGTCTGGTGGAGCGGGAGACGGGGGCGTTTCACCCCTTGAAATGGTTTGGTCACGAGCATCACCATGCGATTGCTTCCTGGCATGATCCGGAGTTGTTCCTGATCAACCAAGGGCATTGGACCGATCCGATGACCGGGCAAAAGGAGCAAATGGATATGCGTATCTGGCTGATGAACACCACCCTTGACCGTTACGAGCCCTTGGATCCGCGTCTCTGGTTCGGGCGTACCGCGATGGCCTGTCACGAGTGGTGGACACATTCTGGCAAGGTGCAGTATTGCGACTACAAAGAGGGAATTTTCGAGCATGATCCGGAAACCGGGAAAGGCGAGTTGCTATGGTCGGGAGAAGCGATCCATGGCATGAGTGACCCGGGCAATCTTTACCTGGTCCGCGACCAGGGGTGTTACAAGTGGAATGAGAAGACTCCTTGCCGGGTCGGGTTTTTAAACCGGCAGACCGGTCGTACGGTGAATATTGTCGAGGCCATGCCACCACAACCGGTCCCTTGGCGGGATTTCCGGGCTTGTCATCTCGACCCGCATCCTCATTTTTCGACCGACGGGAGTTTGGTGATCTACACGACCACGGCCCTGGGCGAGCCTTCGGTGGCGGTTTGTCCGTTGGAGGAGCTGCTCCGGCATACGGGATAAAGAAATATTCGGTTGGTGGTGCGACTAAAAGGCATTGACTTTGCCGACGGGTTTTTGCTTAGCTCTTTTTCTCTATGGGACAACAATACAATAAAGTTCAGAAACGCCAACGCCGTAAGGCTTACCTTGCCCGCAAAAAAGAAGCGGCCCAAAAAGCCAAAAGCAAACCCAAAGCCAAGGCCAAGGCGAAAAAGTAAAAACAGGTTTTTCTTTGCCGAGGGTTGGTCAATCTCCCAGTAGGTAGGCAAAATCCTCGCGCTGTAAAGCCGTAGAGGCGGGCATTTCCTCCGATTTGCCGAGGATGTCGGCGAAGAGTTGAGCCTTCTTTTCCTTGAGTTTGAGGATTTTCTCCTCGACGGTTTCCTTCATGACCAGTTTCTGCACCAGCACTTTGCGCTTTTGGCCAATCCGGTGGGCGCGGTCCGAAGCCTGATTTTCCACTGCCGGGTTCCACCAGGGGTCGAGGTGCATCACGTAGGAGGCCTTGGTCAGGTTCAGCCCGACTCCGCCCGCGCGCAGGCTGATCAGAAAAACATTGGGGCCGGAGGCTTTTTGAAAAGTCTCCACGTATTCCTGACGTCTTTTGTGCGGAGTGGAGCCATCGAGGCGGAGGTACGCCAAGTGGTCCTTGCGCAGAAGAGGTTCCAAAAGATCGAGGACGCCCGTGTATTGGGAAAAGACCAGGCAGGAGTGTCCTTCCTCTTTCAATTGGTGGAGAGTGTCGAGCAAGTATTCGGTTTTGGGAGAATGAGGTTTTTCCTCCGGCCGGAGAAGTCTGGGGTGAACACAAAGTTGACGCAACCGATTGATGGCGGTAAGGGCGAGGAGCCCGGCCTGGGAGGAACCCAATTGTTCAAAGGCGGCGGCAATATCGGTGCGGATTCGGGCGGCTTCGCGCAGGTAAAGGGCTTTTTGCCGGGGATCCATTTCCAACACCACGGTACGCTCCTCCTTGGCGGGGAGATCCTTGAGGACGGCTTTTTTGGTGCGGCGCAAAACGAAAGGCGCGGAGCGGGTAGAAAGTAGCCCGATATGAAGGGCCAACCACTTGTTGGAAACGCCCTCCAAATCCCCGAAGAGGCCCGGCAGGGCGAGGTTCATTATGGAACGGAATTCCTTGGGATGGTTTTCCACGGGGGTGCCGGTTAAGCACAGGTGAAATTGCCCTTGGATCCGGCGTATCTGTTGATGACGACGGGACTTTTCGTTTTTGACCGCTTGGGCTTCATCCAGCATGACGACTTGCCAGGGGTGCTGACAAAGGACATTCGCATCCAAGCGGGCGATATCGTAGGTGGTGAGGACAATATCGTGCCCGGCGAAGTCCGGTTGGCGACCGGGGCCGCGATAGATAAAATAGGTCAGATCAGGGGCAAATTTTTCCAGCTCACTTTGCCAATTAAAAACGAGGGAGGTAGGAAGGATCAATAGATGCGGGGCCTTGCCGTCGCCCTGCAAAGGAATGGTACCGTCGCGCAGGGCGAGGAGAAGGGCAATGGTCTGGAGGGTTTTGCCGAGACCCATATCATCCGCGAGGCACCCGCCGAAGCGGTGTTGGTAGAGAAAGGCCAACCAATGGTATCCTTCAAGCTGATACGGGCGCAGGTCGGCCTGAAGGTTTGCCGGTAGGGGAACCGGGGGGATGCCGGAGAAATTACTGAGGGAGTCGATGATCTCCCTTTCCTTGGGCGGAAGTTCGACCGAGAGTCCTTCACGGCGCAAGGCAGCCCAGTCGAAGAGGTGCAGACGGTGAATATGGCTTTCCCCTTTTTTTTGTCCCCGGGCGAGCGCCTCAAACCCTTTGCGGGCTTTTTCCAAGTCGGTCATTTTCTGGATGACCAGGCCCTTTTTCGTTTTTTTGGTGCGGGACCCTTTTTGCAGAAGATCTCCCCAGTCCTCCGGTTCCAGGAGGCGGCCAGCGTGAAAGAATTCCGGATGCACTTCAAACCAATCGTACTCGTTTTCTTTTTCCCGGAAGGTGAGGGCGAAATCGATTTGCTCGATTTCCGGTTCCTCCCCGTCCACCAGAACGGTAAAGCCCTCATTGGCGGTGAGGGGGAGCAGTTCTTCGAGAAGGTCCGGGAGTTCTTCTTCCCGGACGGTATCCCACACCCGGGAGGTCAGGGCGCTGGCGAAATCGGCTTTCCCTTGTACGGCGGCCAACAAAAAGCTGGCGCGGGCGAGAGAAGAGGACAGGATGCGCACCGGTTCGAAGGTTGGTGCTTGCTCCTTGGTTGAGTCCCCTTTGCAGGGAAAAACCCAACTGTAAGTGGACTCGGCGTAGGGGAGGTGCGGAGAAAGGTCGCGGAAAAACTCCCGCAAGTCGCTACTGATGCCCGGGGTTGCCGGATCCTCCTCCTTTTCAACGATCTCATTGATTTGGTGGTGGCGTTCCTGAAGAGTCTGGTTCGCCGTGAGACCGAGGCAGTAGTTCAGGATTTTTTCCCGTCGGTCTTCCTGGCGAAAAAGGCGGTTGTAGCGGCGAAAGAAGTACAGTTTGGGCCAGAAAAACCCTTTTTCCGGAATTTCCAGATGGCGGTGTGGGGTTTTGACAAAAAGCGATACCTGATACGGGGCGTCCGGTGATTTACGGGTGAAGGCAATACCTGTAGTGGCCGTCTGCGTGGGGAGCGGCGACGTTTCCTTGCCGTCGACGAGCAACGGAAGTTGTTCTAAATCCGATTCCCGAAGAGGGTTGCCATGCAAAGCCCAAAGAGATTCAAATTCTGTCCGGTGAAAGCGCAGAGGGGCGTCCGGCAAAAAGCGGTAGGATATATCGCTTCCGTAGCCAAAATCATCCGGATCGTTGTGCTGAATCTGATAGAGAAAAGCCAATACGGCGGCCAAGGAGGGTAGGTGTCCCCGTTGTAAGCATCCGCCCTGGGTCACTTGAAACTCGTCGCTCAGGACCAACCCCGGTCGTCCGCCCGGACCGGCGTTTTGGCAATCCAGGGAAATTTCGTCCGCCTGCCGGTCCCAATGCAAAGCGAGGCGATAGTCTGCCGGAGGTTCGGAAGTGGAGGTAATCGTGACCCTTTCCTCCCCGGGGCAATCCATTTCCACGGGAATACGTCCTTCGTCGAGAACATCCTGCAAGGCGGCAAAAAAGTCCTTGGCCTCATTGATCCGCCGGGCCTCTTCCGAGCAGGTGAAGTATTCCTGGGCGGCTTTCAAGCGGTCGGTTCCCCAAAGGATGTGTGGATTGACATACCAGCTTCCATCGGCCTTCACCTCCAGGCGAAGAACCGCGCCCGTTTTCGGCTTTTGTCGCTTGGGAAGCGGGGAAGGGGGTGCGGGCGTTGGCTTTTCCATGGATTCTTTTTCGGAGATGTGGTGCTCGGGCTCCGGGGGCGCTTCCCGCTCCAGTTGCTGGTTCCAGGCAGCAACTTTTTCCGGAGGCAAATCCGGTTGAAAGAAACGTGCCTTTTGGCGCAGGGTCAAAAGTACGGCCAAAGCCCCGGCGGTCATCGGGTGAAAATCGCCCGGTCTTTGTTCGGAACCGTTAAGGAACCATCGCAACTCTTCACCAGGGCCGGGTTTGATCACCACCTCATCTCTGGTGGTAAAGTGGACGTGGAGGGTACGACCCCCCGTTCCCCAGGAAAAGCCTTTGATCGAGTTCCGGCCCGCCCGTAGCGCATGAGGAAGGTCCACGGGCCCACACACCGAAAAGAGGATGTTCGGGCGAAGTTCGTCGAGAAGGTCGATTAAATTGGGCGGTTCCTGTTGCATGGGCCAAACGGTTACTCTACCCCTAAGCCAGGATCAGGCCAAGGCCATTTCTTCTTTTCTGTTTCCGGTCTTGTGTCGGAGAAGGCTTTGGGCTTTAATAAGCGGTTTTTCAAGTAAATCGCAATGAGTCAGGAAAGTCCACCAATGCCCTCCCTTCCAGAAGCCTCCCGTTATCGGGTGGCCATCGTCGCCGCGTCCTTCAATCCCGTTCTGGTCGACGCCTTACTGGCCAAAACGCAGGCCGGGTTGATTCGTCATGGAGCGGAGGAGAACAAAATCACGGTGTATCGGGTACCCGGCTCCAACGAAATACCCTGGACGATACAAACGGCCGCGGATTCCGGAGAATTTGATGTGGTCATCGCCCTTGGCTTGTTAAAGAAGGGGGCTACGGCGCATTATCATATTGTCGCGCAGAGTGTATCCGACGCCTTGCAAATGGTTTCCTTGAATTCCGGGGTGCCAGTCATCAACGGGGTCATCGTTGCCGAAAACGACGAGCAAGCTCAAGAACGCGTGCATGGCGAAATCGACCGGGCGGGAGAGTTTGCCTATACGGCCCTCTCCATGGCGGCCCTTCGTCAACAGATGGGAGCGCTCTACGAGAACTCATGAAGGCGGCAAAAAACAAAAAACCCTCCAAGAGGCGGGAAAACCGGATTGCCGCGATTCAATACCTGTATGCCTGGGAGTCCAATCGTCCGGACCACCTGATCAGTTCGGTGGATTTGTTTTTTGAGGGAAAGGATCAGCCCCGGGAATATTATCAATTTGGGGAGGAGTTATTGCTCGGCACTTTGGATAAAGTCGAAGAAGTGGATGGCAAGATCCGGGCCCTGGCGCAAAACTGGGATTTTCACCGCATTGCCAAAATCGATTTGGCCATTCTGCGGCTGGCTATTTACGAGATTCTTTATCGTCAGGATATTCCGCCCATCGTATCCATCAACGAGGCCATTGACCTGAGTAAGGAATTTTCCAATCCCGAGGCCAAGCGGTTCATCAACGGTATCCTCGATAAATTCAAAGGGGAGATCAAACGCCCCCTCCGCCAGGCTGGCGAAAAATTCGGGATCTGACCTCCGGCCCGGAGAGCTGAGGTGGTATGGGGTGAGGAGGAACCCATGGATTTTTACTCTTTCCCACGCATTGACCTGGGGGAGATTTTTTCTCAGACTCCTGTAATGATTTGGGAAAAAATACTGGAAGGGTTTTGGTTGAGTATCGGGTTTTTGCCCCTGGGGATTTTTTTGGTTTGGTTATCCTGGGTTTTGCCGAAATGGATTCCGATGGATTGGTTGAAGAAATTCGGCGACGATATGGTGGAGGATATGACCGAAAGTTTTGAAGAAAACGAACGCGAGAAAGCCCCGCCCGAGGCGGCTTCGATCGTTTCCCTGAAACTGGTTTCCAGGGAAAACCTTACGGAAGGACTGGGGCTGTTGCAATCGGCTTCCGACAAACCTATGGAAGATGTTGAAGTGATCTGCGATGTATACCGAGGCGAGGAGTTGGTCGATCACTCGACCGCGTTTATAAGCGAACTGGGGCCGCGGGAAAAGGTGGGCTTCACCCTCTATTTCAACCTTCTGGAGAACGTCCCGGACACCTCCGCCCTGGATCTCCGCGCCAAAATTTCCGGAGCCTGGTTCGGCGGCTGAGGTAATTTGATTGAAAAAATTCGGACTGAAAATTATCTCAATAGGTATGAAACAAATCTCTTATTCTCTCTTGGCGTTACTTTTTGGTTCGGCTTTTTATCTGAAAGCGGAATCCCCAACCGAGGTCGGTGGCCCCGCCCCGATTACCCAAGCCTGTCTGAAGGCGGCCTATGAAGGCTGGATCGAGGGGTTGTTGAAAATCTCCGCAGCGCACCGGGAAGGATCGGATGCCGTTACGGTAGCTGGGGAGGTGATCGACCAGGGCTACAACTATGGCGCGGGACCTGTTTTGTTTAAACCGACCCTGGCGTCCGGAGAAGACAGTTTCCGGACGACCCGGGAAGGGGCTCTTTCCTACTTTGTTGGAGGTAACGAAGATTTCCCTCACGACAGCGGTTTTGCCTTAAAGGACTGGAAAGACGTAGAGGTCAGCAAGAAAACCTATTATATTGAAGGCAACGTAGGTCTGACCATGGGGCACTTTACTTTTATCGATGGAGCGGGGGAGCACGTGAAGGTGGAAAAAACCTTTGGGTTCCGCCGCGACGACTCTGGCGACCTGCGTATCGTTTTGCACAAAAGCACCCTTCCCTACGACCCTGGTTCCGGCGAGTAGGTGCAGGTAAGGGCAATCCGGTTTTTACAAGGTCCTTGTCCGGGGAAGAATCGTCTCGGGCCAGTAGCAATTTGCAGGAAGATGACGTAGTCTACTGAATGAGACTTGCGATGATAGTACTCTTTTTAGGTGGGGCGGTTCTTTGGGGAAGCTGGGCGTTTTCCTGGGGGCGGGGAGAGCCGGAACGCAATGACTCCGGTCATGTGATGGATCATCCGCAGGTGAAGCCGGTAGCTGGATGGGAGTCGATGGACCGGGATCTGACACCGGTGGAGCGGAGCGAGGAGGAGTGGCGGGAGATGTTGTCGTCCGAAGCTTTCAAGGTCTTGCGTCAGGAAGGAACGGAGTCGCCCTATTCCAGCCCCTTGGATGGAGAGACCCGCGACGGGGTCTATCATTGTGCAGGTTGCGATCTCCCGCTGTTTCACAGCGACCACAAGTACGACTCCGGCACCGGCTGGCCCAGTTTTTACGCGGCCATCCATCCCAGCCATCTGGGGGATAAGCTCGACCGATCCTTCGGTATGCGGCGAGTCGAAGTGCACTGCGCCCGTTGTGGAGGCCACCTCGGCCATGTCTTCCGGGACGGTCCCGAGCCCACTGGCTTGCGGTATTGCATCAACGGCGCCGCCCTGACCTTCCGTCCGACGGAGGAGGAAGGCTAATCACTACTTATTTTTCTGCATGGCTTCGCTGCAGGCGGCGGCGAAAATGCCGGTTGGGATGGCCACCACGCCGACCCCGGCAAGGGCGGTAATGCCAGCAAAGATTTTCCCGATCGGGGTGATTGGCGTCACATCCCCATAGCCTACGGTGGTTAAGGTTGCGATGCTCCACCACAGAGCTCGGGGAATGCTCCCAAATTCCTCCGGTTGGGATTCTGCCTCGAAGAGGTACACAACGGTGGAGGATAAGATCAAAACAAAGCCTGCAAGAGCCAATCCGATGAGAAATTCCTCTTTTCTTTGCGCCACGGCCCTGGCCAGCCGGTCCCACGCTTTCGAAAACCTGCCGAGGCGTGCCAGGCGCAAGATTTTTAAAACCCGCGCAAGCCTCAGCACAAATCCCGTCGTGGACCCTTGGGCCAGAATAAAGGGAAGGATGGCCAAAAGATCGATAATTGACCAAGGTCTGAGGCAAAATTTCAGTTTGCCGGAAAAACCGCGGTAGTTGAGGTTTTCGGAAGAAGCGTACAGTCTTAAAGCAAATTCGAGGACAAAAAACAGGAAGAAACACAATTCAATGCCGAAGGCAAGGACCCCTAATTTACTTCGGAAAGTTTCCTCCGTTTCCAGAACTCCATAGATTACCGACAGTAGGATCGCGATGATGATGACTTTGCTCAGCAACGGGATGCGCTCTCTCGGGGATTCCCCATCCGCTAAATCGTGGTATAACCTCTCTCGGAATGATCGCGCCATATTTTTCAGTACAAATGTTTCCTTGAGGGTTCAACGGTAAAGAGGGGCGCGGTCAAATATACAGGAGATCGATTTGCTTGCTGAAGGTCTGCCAAACGTTGGCAGGAGCAAGGGCCTCCTTGGCAATGACCTACAAATGCTTCGCTTAACCAAAGTGTTAAAATAATTTCCTGCACCCCGAAGGATTATGGTGATGGGATTTGGCTTGCCGCCGCGTTTCGAGTCCTTAAGATAAAGAATTTTAAAAAATGAACCTTTTAAAATTTTCATCTATCGCCGTGCTGACCGCCTTTCTCTTCGCCTCTGGTTGCCGAAGCACAAGGCTGGGTCCTGAGCCTGCGACTCCAGAGTTTACTATCTCCGTGACGATTGATTCGATCCCCTCAGGTGCCGATGTTTACGCTATCGAGGAGGATGGACACTTAGGGCGAAAACTTGGCACCACGCCATTCGTATACGAATGCGGTATTGCTCCACAATATCGATTTTGGAGCGATACGGAAGAGCCCGCGTTTGTTTCCGGTTTTTGGCGGTGGGGTGAGGGAACGCACTGGAGGCAGGTCAAAGGCCGTTCTACATTGTTTCTCGATCTTGCCCTGGCCAAAGGCGACCACTCCATTGGAGTGGCTTCCAAGGAAATCTTTGCTTCGCCAACGTGGAGAAGTGATGAAGAGCTGAGAGATCTGGATATCGCCCTAACCGTTCCCTTAAAGTCCCTTGACCAAGTGAAATGGGAGTGGCAAGCGTATCTCCAAAAGAAAGCGTTGTCCAAGGAAAAGCGTATCATTATCCAACCGGAACAAGGTGAGCTCACCAGCATCAACAGTAGCTTGGAAACACTTATCAAATTGCAGCAAATTCAGGCCCTGCAAGAATAACCGGGCAAAAGTGGCCAGTGCCTGTTCAAAATCCTTCTTCTTTGACGATTCCCTATACATTCGACTTTGCGTGGTGGCGGAAAGTTGCCCGGCTTGATCTTGCAAAATCTGAGTTGAGGCACGCCAAAAGTCGTCTTCTCTACGTTTTGTTTACTTTTCTAAGGATGCGACAGGCTACTAGCAATAATTCACGTTAGACCACTGATTTTTAAGTTAAGGGTAGCTCTCCCCGAAAAGATGAGTTTAGTCGAAAAGGCTGCGCAAAATCCTAGACAATTTGCGGAATAACCCAAAGACATGCACTCCGTGTTCTGGTAGTTTAAAAATCTAATTATAAGTTGCGCAGGAATTAAGCTAAGAACATACCTGTTTGCACTTTTTTAATATACGAAAATCCTAAACCCCCTTAGATAGCCATGAAAAATAAAAAAAAACGGTTTTACTCTAGTTGAAATCATGATCGTCGTGGTGATCATCGGTCTTTTGGCCGCGATCGCCATACCCGCTTTCCAGCGTGTTCGTCAAACCTCCCGTGAAAACGCCATTATGAACAATCTCCGGATCATTGGCGGGGCCGCCAATCAGTATTTCCTGAACGAGGGCGTGGATTTGGTCCTGGCCTCCCATTTAGTTGGTTCGGGAAGATACATTGAGGTCGTCAGTCAAGTGGCCGGGGAGTCCTATGGCGTAGGAGGAGGTCCGGAAGGGTATGCTTCCACTAATCTCAATAGTGGTTCGGCATGGACTACCAATGGCCACAGCACCAGGGGCACCCCGACCGCAGGGGGGTTGTTCACCGGCTCTGCCGCTAGCGACGTGCATAATTTCTTCATTCGAGAGCGGATCAATACTTTCATTAGTGCGGTGAATGTTGCGGGCCGTGACGGAGATGCACCAGCCTTGGCCTATACCTACTAATGTAAACATTATTCTCGGAAATTTTTATTTTCATGCCGCACGGGAGCTCTTTTCCCCGTGCGGTTTTTTTTTGGTGATCATACCAGGAAAGCGCAATCGGATTGGATGGGTTTGGAGAGGTTTGTCTTTGGTCAGGCAATCGTTGGCAAAAAAGAATAGTAATTCGTAGTACAGTGACTCGATGGGTGGATATTTTGCTCAAATTATAGAGGGGAAACAGAGTTGCCAAGTGGTAGGCTTACGTTTTCCAGTCGTAATTTTCCCTTGACCTTCGAGGCTGGGGCGGTGGAGATAAGGGCTTTTTCTTATCGTGAAAATCATCGTAACCGTAACTCCGAAAAAGAATGTGCTGGACCCTCAGGGAGCCGCCGTACAACACGCCTTGGAATCGCAGGATTTTCCGGGTCTAAAGGCGGTCCATGTGGGCAAGATTATTGAGCTGGAGATCGACGAACAGGGCGGTGCCGGCTGGGAGGAGCGGATCGACCGGATCTGCCGTGATCTGCTCAGTAACCCGGTGATCGAGGATTACCGCTGGGAAAAGGCGTCATGAAGGTCGGCGTATTGCAATTCCCGGGGTCGAACTGCGACCAGGATTCGCTTCATGCCTTCGCCACCGTTCTGGGGGTTCCGGCGCGGTTGGTATGGCACAAGGAGGAAAGCCTCGAAGGCCTCGATCTGGTGGTGGTGCCCGGAGGGTTTTCCTATGGGGATTACCTCCGTTGCGGAGCCATCGCCCGGTTTTCACCGGTAATGAAGGCGCTGAAAGCCTACGCCGGGGCAGGCGGAATGGTGATGGGCATTTGCAATGGATTTCAAATCCTCTGTGAAGCGGGTTTATTGCCGGGGGCCTTGATTCGGAACGACTGTCTGGAATTCCGCTGTGAAACGGTCAACTTGACGCTGGCCGCCCGTCGCGAGGCGTGGCAGGCCCCCCTTGGGGCGAACCCGCTGCGGATTCCAGTAGCCCACGGGGAGGGGAATTATCGCATCGATCACGCTGGCCTGGCTGAGCTGGAGGCGAACGACCAGATTCTTTTCCGCTATGCCGACCGGCCCGCCGCCATCGAGCGTCGTGGCAATCCCAACGGCTCGCTCTCCGATATTGCGGGCATTTGTAACCGTGAGGGTACGGTGATTGGGATGATGCCGCATCCGGAGCGGGCAGTGGAGTCCTTTCATCCTTCCCGGGATGGCCTTCCGATTTTGCAAACCCTTTTGAAACTCGCGGGCCACCGCTGACCCTTTTCCGTTTTTTATCCGATCATGTCCTCTTCTTCCCTTCCTCCCAATCCGGACCCTGTGCTGAATGTTTCGATCACTCCGGAACTGATCGAAAAACATGGGCTTCAGCCCGAGGAATACGACCATATTGTCCAAACTTTGGGGCGCGAGCCCACGCTCACCGAGTTGGGTATTTTCAGCGTAATGTGGTCGGAACACTGTTCCTACAAAAATTCCAAACCCTTGCTGAAGACCTTTCCGGTGGAGAAAAAAGACACCTCCCGGGGTTATGGACGGGTGATGGTTAAAGCCGGTGAGGAAAATGCCGGGGTCATCGACATCGGCGGCGGCTGGGCCATTTGTTTTAAGATCGAGTCCCACAATCATCCCAGCGCGGTGGAGCCTTTTGAGGGCGCGGCGACGGGAGTCGGGGGGATAATCCGGGATATTTTCACGATGGGCGCACGGCCAGTCTTGCTGACCAACAGTCTCCGCTTTGGCGATCTGGAGGATGCCACGGTGAAACGGCTATTCCGTGGGGTGGTTGCGGGTATTTCGCACTACGGCAATTGTATGGGGATTCCCACGGTGGGCGGGGATGTGGTCTTTGACGAGTCGTACGAAGGCAATCCTTTGGTGAATGCCCTTTGTCTGGGTATTCTGCGCCATGACCAACTGCAAAAAGGGGCCGCCACCGGGGTGGGCAATCCGGTGTATTATGTCGGAGCGGCCACCGGACGCGATGGTCTCGGCGGGGCCAGTTTTGCTTCGCGCGAGCTGACCGAGGAGAGCCAGGCGGATCGTCCGGCGGTGCAAAAGGGCGACCCGTTCATGGAAAAACTTTTGCTGGAAGCCTGTTTGGAAATGATGGCCATTCCCGGTTTGGTGGTGGGCATTCAGGATATGGGGGCGGCCGGTTTGACCTGTTCGACCTGCGAAACGGCGGGTCGCGGAAATGCCGGCATTGAGATCGAATTGGATGAGGTCCCGCAGCGCGAGACGAACATGAACTCCTATGAAATCATGCTTTCGGAGAGTCAGGAGCGCATGCTGGTGATCGTGCAAAAGGGCCGGGAGAAAGAGATTGAGGACGTTTTTGCCAAATGGGATCTACATGCCGCCAAAGTCGGGGAGGTGAAGGAAGGCGACCGCATGGTGGTGAAGCAGCACGGGGTCACCGTTGCGGATCTGCCGGCGCGCTTCCTGACCGACGAGGGACCGGTGTACGAGCGGGAAGCCAAAGAGCCAGCCTATCTCGCCAAAACCCAAGCCTGGAAGCCGGATGAGATCGCGGATTTGACTAAAGAAAGTCTGGCCGAAGCCTTACCCGGGCTTTTGGGTGACCCCTCGATTGCCTCGAAGGAATGGGTGTACCGGCAATACGACCACATGGTGGGCGCCTCTACGGTGGTTTTGCCCGGGAGTGATGCGGCAGTGTGCCGGATTCGAACCGGCGAAGGGGATAAATTTGTGGCCATCGCGAATGACGGCATTGGGCGGTATTGCTATCTCGACCCGCATCGCGGGGGCCTGATTGCCATGGCCGAATGCTTGCGGAATCTCGCTTGCAGTGGGGCGGAGCCTTTGGCGATGACCGATAATCTGAACTTCGGAAACCCCTACAAGCCGGAAGTTTTTTATACGATGAAGGAAGCGGTGAAGGGCTTGTCCGATTGCTGTGCAGCCTTCGATGTGCCGGTGGTGGGGGGCAATGTGAGTCTTTACAATGAGAACCATCGTGGAGCGATCGACCCAACTCCGGTGATTTCGGTGGTGGGGCTGATCGAAAAGGAAGCCGATATCACGACCCAAACGGTAAGTGCGGCGGGGCAAAAGCTTCTTTTGCTAGGGGGTTGGCCCGATGAAATCGGAGGCAGCCAATACCTGCAAACCGTGCATAGCGTGAAAACCGGACGGGCTCCGGAAATTGATTTGGCTAAGGAAAAAACCGTCCACGATCTGGTTCGCCAGGTGATTCGTGAGGGTCGGGTCAAGGCGGCGCACGATCTTTCCGATGGCGGGCTACTCGTAGCGGTGGGGGAAATGCTATTTGCCGAGGAACAAAATTTTGGGGCCACCTTGGAGTTGGCTTCGGCGAGCCCAGCGCGTTGGGATGCCTTGTTGTTCGGGGAATCTCAAGGCCGGATCCTGTTGGCGGTGGATTCCGCCGAGGAAGAGACCGTGATAGCGACGGCCCAAGCGGCGGGCGTGGCGGTACAGAGTTTAGGCAAAGTTACCGCCGAACCCATTCTGAGCTTGCGCACCGGGGGGTCCTTGGATCATTCATGGGAAGTGAAAAACTTACGTGACATTTGGAGTCAGCGCATCGGTAAAGCAATGGCTCTTCCTGGTCTTCCGTCCTGAAATGAAGGAATTTTATGAGTGACCCGATCAAGCACGAATGCGGCATTGCCATGATCCGGCTGTTGAAGCCGCTGGACTATTATCTGGATAAATATGGGAGCGCTTTGTGGGGGTTCAATAAGTTGTTCCTGCTCATGGAGAAACAGCATAACCGTGGGCAGGACGGGGCTGGGGTGGCGGTAATGAAGCAGGATATGCCCCCGGGGGAACCCTACATTTTCCGCGAACGTAGTATCAAGGCCGATTCGCTAAACCGCATTTTTCGGAAACTCAGCAAGGACCTCGACCGGCAGATCAAAAAAGGGCGGGTTTATCCCGAATTTCCTGCGACCCTGAAGAAGTATTTCGATTTTTCCGGTGAGGCGATGCTTGGGCATTTGCGCTATGGCACTTTTGGGGGGTATAGCTTGCGTTCCTGTCATCCTTACTACCGTAAAAGCAACTGGCCCGGCAAGAACCTTGTTTTGGCCGGGAATTTTAACCTGACCAACACCCCGGAACTCAACCAAGCCCTGATTCAAATGGGGCAGCATCCGATTTTTGAGAGCGATACCCAGACCTTATTGGAAAAAATCGGCTATTATCTCGATCGGGAGCACGACCGAATGTTTGAGATTATTGCGGGCGAGGAAAAGGATCCCCGGGTGGTCGCTGCGCGGATTGCCGCCGAGTTGGATATTGGCGAGGTGGTGCAAAAAGCCTCCCGAAGCTGGGATGGCGGCTATGCCTTGGTGGGAATGGTCGGGACCGGCGATGCCTTTGCTTTCCGCGATCCTCAGGGCATCCGGCCCTGCCATTACCTGCACAACGAGGAAGTTTTTGCCGTCGCTTCTGAGAGGGCCCCCTTGATGACCGCTTTTGATGTTTATCAAGAAGAGGTGCAGGAAGTTGAGCCCGGGACAGTCATGCGGTTGGCCAAAAGCGGAGAGTTGCATAAGACGGTCTTTGCCACTTCCGATCAGCGTTCTTCCTGTTCTTTCGAACGGATTTACTTTTCCCGGGGCAATGACCCCGATATTTACCAGGAGCGTAAAGCCCTGGGCGGCAGTTTAGCCGCTCGGCTCATCAAGGCAGCCGGCGGGGATTTCCGCAAAGCGGTCTTCGGCTTTATTCCAAACACTGCCGAGACCGCGTATTATGGTCTCATGGACGAGCTCCGCCGAATCCGCCGGGAGCAAGTCAAGCAAGGCATCCTGAAGGCGTCACAAAATGGGAACCTTGATGAGGAGACTCTTGACAACCTCATCATGGAAGGGTGGCCTCGCGGAGAAAAGGTGGCGATTAAGGATATCAAGCTGCGCACTTTTATCAGTCAGGAAAGTGGACGCAATGATTTGGTTTCCCATGTGTATGACATCAGCTACGGGACCGTCGGTCCCGATGATGCCTTGGTTTGTATTGACGACTCCATTGTCCGTGGGACGACCCTGAAGCGATCTATCTTAAAAATCCTCTCCCGCTTCCATCCGCGCAAAATCATCATCGCCTCGACCGCTCCACAGATCCGGTATCCCGATTGCTATGGCATCGACATGTCCGAGTTGGGGAAATTCATTGCCTTTGAGGCAGCCATCGATTTGTGGCGCGAAAGAGGAAACGAGGCTTTTCTGGGAGAGGTGTACCAGCGTTGTATCGCCGAAGTGAAAAAGCCTTTGGGAGAGATGCGCAATTGTGTCCAGGACATTTATGAACCCTTTACTGCGGAAGAGCTCTCCGCCCGGATCACACAATTGGTCAAGCCCCGTCTCGATCATTGGGATGGGGAGGTGGAGCTGATTTTTCAGGATATCAAGAGCCTTCATCGTTCGCTGCCCAAGCACCGCGGAGATTGGTATTTTACCGGCAATTATCCCACTCCCGGAGGGTATAAAGTAGTGAACAACGCCTATATCAATTTTTATGAAAAGCAATCGGGACGCAGTTATTAGTTGCCCTCTGGTAGCTTACGATTCAAATTTGTTGCTTTCCCTAATACCTTTTCGATTCGTTTATGAGTTCCTCCTCCAATAAAGCCTATGCCCAAGCTGGGGTCGATATTGACCTGGCAGATACCCTCAAAGGAAATTTGAAAAAAGAATTGTCCAAAGCCAGTCGCCCTGAAGTGATTGGTGGTCTGGGTGGTTTTGGGGGATTATTCGATCTCACCAAATTGGCCAAGAAATACAAAGAGCCTGTTCTGGTCAGCAGTGTGGACGGTGTGGGGACCAAACTGCAACTGGCCATCAGTGCGGGCAAAAATCAGGTGGTGGGTGAGGATATCGTCAATCACTGCCTGAATGACATCGCGGTTTGCGGGGCGGAGCCATTGTTTTTCCTCGATTACGTGGGGATGGGCAAATTGGAACCGGCGGTGTTTCACGAAGTTTTGGGGGGGATGAGCAAAGCCTGCCAGCAGGGCAATTGTGCCTTGATTGGTGGCGAAACTGCCCAGATGCCCGGTTTTTACAAAGCTGGGGAATACGAATTGGTTGGCTCCATTGTCGGGGTGGTGGAGAAGAAAAAGATTCTCACCGGCAAAGCGGTCAAGCCCGGGGACTTGTTGATTGGCTTGCCCTCGAGCGGATTGCATACCAACGGATATACCCTGGCGACACGGATTTTCTTCACCAAGCTGCGCTACCGGATGGATGATGTTCTTCCCGGAACCAAAAAGGCCATTGCCGATGCTCTTTTGGAGCCACATTTAAACTACAGCAATATTTTACAGGCTCTACTCGGCAAACTGAACAAGGGAGACAGTTCGGCAAAACGGAAAGGCAACGCCATTTTTGCGGCCTGTCATATTACCGGCGGAGGTTTCCCGGGGAATCTGCCACGCATCCTTCCGGACAAATGCGGTGCGGTAATCCACACTCGTTCCTGGAAAAAGACCGCGCTTTTCAACGCTTTGGAAACCCAGGGCGGGGTTCTTCCCGAGGAATTGTATGAAGTTTTCAACATGGGAATGGGCTTGGTCTTGGTGATCGACCCTGAACAAAAAGAGGCCGTGGGCAAGCTTTTGGACAAACAAAAACAACGCTACACTATCATCGGCGAAGTCACCAAGGACGCCGGAAAGATCGACCTGCAATAAGCCGAAAAGGAGAGTTAAGAGCGATGTATCGATGTGGTGTCAATATATAAGTCCATAGAACCTAAAATAAATCCTGGTTTGAGCTCTCTGATTCCCTCAATATCTCTCTTCATCATTTTTCCTCTGGTGAGGTGTTTTTGTTGAAACGAAAGAAATTCGGCGAAAACAATCCGGGAAGGGGAGTCTCCAAAGTCAGGCTGGGACGGCGGACTTTGCGCGAAAGGCATTGCTTCGCCTCCTTTAGCAGTCCCCCTACGAAAGACTCTGAACCAACTATCTGTCCTCTGGTAAGGGCCGCAAAAACCTTTTCCCGAGCACGGCGTTTACCTTCACTTCCAGCCTGCTCACTGAGTAAACGAGTTATTTCTTCTTGCGCCTCTTGGTCATCCAGATGCCCCTTGCCGTCCCGTTGCATTCGCCCCTGTCCCAGCACCAGCATTCGGTAAAACCGCAACACATCGCTGCCCGTATCCTTATCAATCGCATCCACAATATACCCCAACTCAGTC
>JAIUMY010000007.1 GCA_022565335.1 Opitutales bacterium | reverse complement strand
CGGAAAAGGGGCGACATTTCCGTTTCCCGAAGTATTGCGCACAGGGGCGCAAGGCCCCCGTTCGCTTTTTGGCCTCAAGCGGGGACCTTGTGTCCCTGCGCGAAGTGCTTCAAGCCAGGAAGGAAAGCACGCCCCACCACACTGCGCGGCCGCTTTAGCGGTTGCGCGGAACACTCTGCCGACCCTGCCCGTTTCTCGCCCGCATATTTCAACGCCGCTGGTAGAGGCGCTGACCTCCGATTTTCGAGCGCAGGTGGAGACAATCCTGAGGCGACAAAGTATCGCCTTGAGGCGACAGGGGTGAATGGGGCGTTGCGATTTCTTTGATTACATTCTTTTAGAAAAGTGTGAAAACGTCTCTCTTCTCTCGAAAAGGGCCTAAAGTTGTCTTCAAAGTTGAACCGTTGGAGCAGCGGATTTTGCTATCGGCGACGCCGGTTTATGCCGAACCGCTGGAGACCCCGGAGGCGTTGCCTCCGGTCATCGAGGCGCCGCAGAGCGAGGTCACGGCGGAGTCCGGGGGGGAGCTTTTTCAATCGTCGATGGATGAGACGGGGCTTGCATTGGAAGCGGAACTGACCGTTTTGGAGGAGGCTTTGGGGGATTGGCTGGCCCTAATTCCCTCGGGATCAACCCTTTTGCCGGGTGAGGCTTCGGCCATGTTTGATCTTTCGGTGGAGACGGGTGCGCTCGGGTTTACCGCGGCGGGGATCGAGGATACGGCCGGTTTGGTGGAGCGCTTGCGGGAGATGGGTTTTTCGCTGGAGGCCATTGCGGGGGGGTACAGTGATGGGGAGGGGACCATTGCCGACGCCGGGGAGGGGATTCTTTTGGTCGGGAGTGGAACGTTTGAGCTTTTCACTGACCGGGCGGTGGTCGGGGGGTTGGCGGGATTGGGTTTAAACAATTCCCTGACCGGTTTGGCCCGGGGATTGGGGGACGATGTTTCGTTGCAGGCGGAAACCGGATGGAAGGCTTCGTTGACGTTGCAGTTATTTTTTCAATTGGACAGCGAAGGGCACTTGCAGGTGCGGGAGGGGACCCGTCTGGACCTTTCCATTAAAACCGATGAGGTCGCATTGAGTGGCACGCTGGGAGGGGGTGCCTTGGCATTGACCCCCGGGGGGAAATTGGAGGCGGAGTACCAGTTGTCGATGGCGTTGCAGGAAGATTTGGCGGAAAGCACGCTGGAAGTGGTGGTGGCGACACCGGAGACTCATTTTGAGACCCGTACGACGGGGAGTGCGCAGGTTTCGTTGACCGGAACAGCGGGAGTGGCCAACTGGATTCTGGAGCAGACGCTGGAGACGGTGGGGGGAGAAGAGGGCGAAGGTTCGACGGTGGTGGTCAATGACTCGATGCGACTCTTTCTGCCTCTGCCCGGATTGGCCGAACCGGTGGAATTGACGGGACAGTATGACGAGGAGGAGGGCTTCTGGCTGCTCTCCGCCGAGGGCGTGCAATGGGGCCAACTTGGGGAGGTAAATCTTTTTGGCAGTCTCTCGACCGAGGGGTTGGAGGGGGTCATCGTGGGCTTTTTTGACGCTCCCTTTCTGATTGGTCCGGATGGTGAGGCGCTGCGTACGGAATTTTCGTTGGGCTTTGACGCCAATCGGGTGGAGGAATTTTCTTTGGAGGAGAAAAGTGATTTTACCCTGCGGCGAGCCGATGGGGTGGAGCTTTTTTCAATGCCGGAGACGCTTTTAACCTGGCAGGTTAGGGGGGCGGATTTGACTGCCGAGGCGCTGCCCATCGAGTTGTTGGTGACGAGTCATGAAGCTACTTTCGGGAGTTTTCCGGAGGGGGTAAACCTGTCCCTGAAAGGGAATGAATCGCGGGCGGCTCTGAGCGGGGAGTGGGTCTATGGGGAGGAGACGATGGCCTTGACCGTGGGCGAATTGCGGGGGGAGATCGAGACCGGGCTGGAATTTTCGGCAATCAACCGGAGTTTTACGCTGGAGCTATTGGGGGCCGCGGAATGGTGGGGTGTGTTGGCCGGGGTAGATCTCTCGCTGGAGGTGTTGACCGCGAATCAGGCGATGACTGCCCTGGCGGGTATTTTGCGATGGAACCAGAATCGGGTGGAATTTGCGGCGGCGGAGCAGAGCTTGACCGGCATGACGGAATTTGACCGGGCCTGGCAATTGCACGGGACCAAACTTTTGACCCGGAATGTGGCCTACGAGGCGGGCCATGGATGGTCGGGAGAGATTGAAATCAAAGCCGGGCTGGGCTATGTCTGGCAGGACAGCGGGGGCCTTACCGGACAGGTGACCGACCGGTCGGGAGACGGGACCGCGTTTGCCGCCGTAATGGATTTGGCCGATCGTGCGACGAATGTTTCCTTTGACGGGATTACGGTCAGCCAGGGGCGGCGTTTGGAAGTGATCCTTCCCGCGTTGGAATTTGCCTACGACTGGGACAGTGGTCTGCCCGACACCTGGGGAGTGGTGGATGAGGTGGAAATTCGCTCGCGGGCCTTTGGTCCGGATCTGGTGGCCCAGGTTGACGGGGCGGAAGTGAATCGGTATTTCCTGCAGTTACCCGGATTTAGTATGCATTTTGACGGGTCGGTTACGGTGGGGAACGATCTGGTGTTGGAGAATCCGGTGTTTGCCTCGGAGGGATTGGCCTTGCACCATCCGGAAAGCGGCCCGGGTTTGCAGGGGTCGATTACGCTGAGTTCGGCGGTGGGCGGCCTCGCGGCGGGGATCAATGGCAACGACCGGTTGACTGTTGCCGGTGGGCGGGCGGAGTTCCGCTTTTCGCCGGTGCCCGGAACGTCGTCCTTTGCGGCGGTGGCCTCCACGGTTACTTATGAGAACGATCTTGGAGAGGTACTTACACTGACCGATGTGCCGCTGGTGGCGGGCGCTGATATTTTGCAGGCATCCCACTTGCGGGGAAACCTCGGTGACGGAACGCCAGTGTATTTGGAAAGCTTTGTGGTCGGCCCCGGCGGCACGGTGACGATTCCCGCGGGGGAAGTGGTGGAGCTGGCCGACGAGACGATGGTTTTGGCCGATGGGTGGTTGCCCTTTTCGATTGTGCGGGCCGAACTTTTGGCCGGAGAAACGGAGTTGTATCAGGTATCCGGTTACTTTGATTTTTCCGTATTCCAGGGATTGCGCGGCGGCACGGTGGCGGTGGTCATTGACGGGGAAACGATTCTGCGGGGAGATCAATTGGTGCAAATGGTGGTACGCTCCGATGCGCAGGGCCTGCGTCCGGAAAACAGCGGGGCGATTTCGTTGCAGATCGCCCAACGAACGGTGGGCAATTTGGCGGAGATTGATTTTGATCTCCCGCTCGGGGAATACCTCAACGGGACGTATCAGTCGGCCAATGACGATGGAGAAGTGTCGATGCGTTTTCGCTCGATAATGAGTAATCCGGCGGAAGGGGCTTGGACGGCGCCGCTGGCCAGTCTGATGGCCGATGGCGAAACTCTTCGGGCGACGGCTGAACTGATGGTTGATCTGCAAACCTTTCAGTTTGGCGCGGAGGGCGTTGAACTCGCGCTGGAAATCGAACTTTCCCGCTTGGCCGGGGGTGGTTTTAGGGTGAGTGTTCCGGTCCTGGGAACGACTACCGAACAAACCTTGACGGTCTCCCCGGTCAGTGGAGTGACGATTCAGTTTGTTGACGCCCAAGTGGATTTTACGGCGACCGGGAGTCAGCCTCTGGTGGCTCCGGCAAGGGTGGAGGCGACGGTGAACCTGGACACTGTGGGCCTGTTGGGACAGGTTCAGGGGCTGGTTATTGGGGCCAATGGGGTCCTTTCGGCCCCCGGTGCGCTGCGCATTGAAATGGGGGGGCTGGATGATGCGAATTTGTTGCAAGGGATCCGCTGGCCGAACTGGTTGCCGATCCAGGTGGAGGCTTTTGTTTTGCAGTGGCGGAATTTCAATGCCGACTGGACCGATTTTGTGGCGGTGCTTTCGGGGCAGGTGCGAGTGGATTTCGGGGAAACCAAGTCAACCAATTTTGCCGGGGCGATTACGGGGCTGACCCTTGATTTTGGCAAACTCAGTGAAGGCAAGTTTCCTTTTATCCGGATTGATGAAGTGGCTCTGGAAGTATCCGGATTTGTGCTGGGGCTGAATGCCCAGGGGCGGGCGATTCTGGGAATGTTGCGGCTGGATGCGGAGGGGAAGGTGCTCCCCTCGACCGATTTAACGACTCCGGTGGATTCCACGGTACTCTATGCTGCGGTGGATGTGGAAGTGACGATCAAGGGCATTGGGGTGCGCGTGTATTTCGGGCTCTCGGAATACGGGCCCCTCAGTTTCTATGTGTCGGCGGGTGCGCCGTTGCCGGTGGGCGGAAAAACCGGTTTTGTTCTCGGAGGACTGCGCGGAGGAATTCAGTTGTTTTCCGAAACCGAAGCGATCACCGATCCGCGGGATCTGGCGAGTGGAAATTTCCCGCAGGTCACCCCTCTGGCGCAGCAGAACTTCTTTGTCTGGCGGCAAGGGTTCCACAACCAATTGGCGAACCAGGTGGCTACCGTCACCTCGCCCGACTTCCTGCTCGATTTTGTGACCGCCCCTTTCCGCATTGAAGGCGGGGCAACTTTTTATAATGTCTATACCCAAAAGAACGCTTTTTCGGTGGATGTGGATGTGATCCTCGACAGCTCGGGCCGTCTGACTCTGGTCGGCCGTTTGCAGACCTTTTCGATCAACCCCTCCTCCAAAACCTCCAAAGGCTTGTCCGATATCAAGGCTTGGTTCCACTTTGATATTGCCGATGCGCCCGATGGCGAGGTGACGATTCTGGCCAATATCAAAAAAGAAGGGGTTTTCGGGAAGTTGAACCTGAACCTTTACGGGATGCTGGATATTGATCTGGGGGCGACCTTTGACTACGACAACCCGCCCACCGCGCTGCTGGAAAACATTCGGCTGCGTCTGCTCGGGGGAATCAGTACGAGCGTTCTTTCGCTGGGCCTGGCCCGTTTTGAGGGGATCGTGGAATGGGGTGCCTCGTTGTCCGAAGCCCGGATGTACCTGGGCTTTACCGGGGATGTTTATCTGGTCGGTTTGGAAGATGTGTTTGGCCCGGCAAATGCAGGGGCGGGTCGCTTTGAAATCTATTTTGACGAAAACGAGGAAGTCCAGATGGTCGGGGCGGTGGAGATCGGGGACATTTTGAACTTCGATCTTGGCGATGTGGCCGGATTTACCCTTGGGGGGCAGGCGGTTATGCGGGTGAACACCACCCATGAAAACCGGCTCTTCGAGATTCCCTCCCTCACCGATGGGGAAGGCAATACGATCCGCGAAGTAAGCTTGGCGGCGCAAACGAGTGATTTCTTTATCGAGGGAGCGTTGGGTCTCCGGGCGGCCGGTTATGAATTTATTCGCCAGACCGGCCAAATGGGTGTCGGCTTTGAAGAGGGGGCGTTGCGGGTCTTTGCGGTGGGTGAGTTGGTGAACCGTTCGATTGGGGAAATCGATCAGTTGAAGGGGTTGTCGGAAAGTTTCTTCCTGGTTGAGTTCGAGGGAATTGCTCCTGGTGTTGCGGGGGTCAGCCGGTTGCGGGATGGGGAGGCCAGTCTGGTTCAAAATGTCGATTTTGTCGCGGGCGGGAATGGCCTGTTGCAGCTCCGGGGTGATTTTGAGATCGGCGTGAATACTACCGGGAGGGAAATTCTTTTGGACATTCCCACCGAAAATGAAGCGATTTTCGGGGCCCCGGTACTGAATTTGACGGCCGGACTGGTGGACCCGAACGGCGTTGAGGGAGCGCCCGGCCCGTGGTTCCGAATGGCCGGACAGGGGAGCCTGGATCTGCTTTCAGCCTTGACTGCGGAAGGAGATTTTTATCTGGGGACAAATTTGCAGGAAGCCTCCGTGCTGGAGTATAACGGCGCGGTCTCGGTGGTGGTGGAGGGGCAAACGTTGCTGGCCTTTGATGCGGAAGGACGTTTCCGCATGGATGAGCAGGGACTTTACGGCTATGCCGCGAAGACCACCGCTGGCGAAGCGCTCTTGTTGCTTCCGGGCGGAGCCGTGCCGGTGACTTTAAACGGGCAGCTCGGGTTGGCTATCAATACCACCGGGGAGGAACAGGAATTGAATGATCAGACCTTGATCGCTGGCAAATATGCCCGTTTGCAGCACGAGGGAACGATCTCGCTGGAAGGCTTCACCTTTAGTGGCCGGCAATCTCTCGAAGTGGTGGACGAAACGAGCGGAGTGGGGGCAGCCCTGCTACTGGACGGAACGCTGGAGGCGCGCATTGGCAATCAGCCGGTGCTCGCGATCGGCAGTAGCGGGGTCCTGCGAATTGCTTCCGATGGACTCTATGGCCGGATTGGGTTGAACGCAGGAGTGACCGAAGAGCTCTCGGCCGAGTTGGGAGTAAAGCTGGAGGGTGAGGTTTATTTTGAAATCAATACCACCAATCGGGAACGGAACGGTTTGCCGGCCAATCTCGGGGGAAGAATCGGGGTTGAGGGGGCGCTGATTATTGGGGAGAACGGACGTATTGAAGGTAATCATACGATTACCATGGGCGATGATCAAATCACCTTCGACCTGAATGGGGAGGCTCTCCTGCAAGTGGAGAATGAGGAAGATGAGATGGTGGAAATCGTGCGGGTCCCGCTGGTGCATTCTTTTACGATAAATGTACCGGTCATTCAGGAAACGCTGGTGCTCGATCTGACCGATGAGAACGGTCTTTTTGCGGAACTTGGGTTCCAGGAAACGGCGACCGTAACGCTGGAGATCAACACCAGCACGGTGGCCACCGAAGAGCGTCCGGCGGGTCCTTACCTGCGGCTGAAAGTTGAAGGGGGACTGGAGCATAGTGACCAAACCCTGGAGGGAACCTTTTACCTGTATCAGGACCTTCGGACGATTCGGGGCGAGGCTGATTTCGCCTTGACCCTGCAAGCCGGGGATACGCCTTTCTTTATCTTTGAAGGACAGGCAGGCTTGCAGTTTGGCTTCAGCGGGGTGGCCGGATTTGGCCGGATGCAATTGAAGGAAGCGCTGATTGACGGGGAGCTGGGGAATCTGGCGGATCTGGATTTTGTTCTCTCCTTCAATAGTTCGAATCAGCCGCAGACGATTGTCCGGGAAGAGCTTGACGATGTTACTTTGGCGGCGGGACCGTATTTTCGCATGGAGGCGCAGGGTGCGCTGGATCTGCAAGGGGTGATCGTCAATGGGAGTCTCTTACTGGAGGTGGATGGCAACGGATTGTCGGCGGATGTGGACGGGCAACTTTTGGTGGTGATACCGGAGATTGAAGAAACGATTTTGAGTTTTGTGACCCAGGGCTCACTGCGGCTTAATGGGGCGGGTCTTTACGGTGTTTTGGAACTGACCGGAACGCCCGTGTTTCCCTCTTTCTTGGACTTGACCATTGACCCGGCCAGCGGATTCCTCGCGCGGCTGGAAGTGAATACCACCGGAGAGGCGCAAGCGCTGCCCGGGGATCTGGAACTGGAGGCCGGTAATTATGCGCGGGTAATTTTGACCGGAGAGATCAGCCAGGGGCTAACCCGAATGAGCGGGGATTTTGTCCTGGAGGTGGTTGACAACGATTTGGAGATGCGGGTTCGTGCGGACACCAGTCTCTTTATTCCGGCGATCGGGGAATTGGCGGCGACGACCATTTATAGCTATTCGATTCACGGGGCGCTGGCGATTCGCGGGAATGGCGTGGTCGGGGTGCTGACCTCCGATGAAACGATTGAGGCTCCCCAGATCGATGCCTTTGCGGATTTTGAACTGGACCTTGAATTGGCGAATACGGAATTTCGTTTTCACCTGAACACCACCAACGAGGAAGCGGAAATCGATGGAGTGCAACTGGAGGCCGGGCGCTATGCGCGTTTGGTCACCGATTCGGTGATCCAAGTGGGCGTTCTCTATTTAGCGGGGACATCCTCTTTCGAAGTGGGGGCGACCGGGGTGAAGATGGATGTGCGGGCCATTAATTCTCTGCAAATCCCTTCGATTCAAGGGGCCGACCCCATCAATCTCGCCTCCTACACGGTCAATGGCAGTCTGCTCATCGCGGCGGGCGGGGTAGTGGGTTTCCTGGAAACCATCGACATGCTGGGGCAAGCCGATACCACCGCGCTTGGGTTCACGCTGCCGCTGGTCGCCAACCAGGTGCGGGCCGAGATCAACTTTACCGGTGAGGAAGTGGTCTTTGAGGGACGAACCCTGGAAGCGGGCAACTACGCCCAAGTCGTCTATGACGGCGTGCTGACGGTGGAATTGGGACCCTTTGCCGCAGGATGGGAAGGGACTTATCGTTTCCGCACCGGGGAGGATCGCCTGTTGGTTTTCCTCGATGTGAATTCTTATATCGATTTCCCCTCGGCGGAAGGAGAACCCACGGAACGATTGTTGGAGGCTCCGGGGACCGGAGTGATCCAACTCACGGCGAAGGGCTTGAGCGGCTTTATCGATGGGAAGGATGTTCTTGATTTCGGAGCTTTGCAGCATCTGGGCATTGATCTCCCGACGATTGACACGGGTTCGGAAACAGGGAGAAGCTTCGAGATTTTTGTCAATACGACCCGCGAAGAGGTGGAAGTGGATTTTGATGGAGTCACCCGCTCCCTGGCGGCCAAAGACTTCTTCGGCGTGGCCTACAACGGGACGATGGGACTGGGCCTTGACGGGGCTGATCCGATCCTTTTCTCGTCGGGAGAAAATCGAATCACCCTGGCGGGGAACGGGGTGGAAATTCAAACCCTGTCGATCACCAATTTGTTGGGAGTGGAAATTGGCCTCGATGGGATTGTCGAACTCAGCACCGATGGGATTGTGGCGGTGTTCGATCCGACCTTCCCCCAAATCAGTCTCGGTGAGGTATTTACGCTCAATGGGGATTTTCAGATTGCGATCAACACCACCAATACGGCGAGAGAATACACCATCCCGTCGGGAAGTGGGGAACCGCGAACAGTTCATCTGGCGGCCAACAGCTTCCGCATTTTGGTGGAAGAGGCGGATGTACAGGTGGGTGAATCGACCCTGCTGAGCGGGAGTTTTTATTTCTCCCGGGACGCCAATGGTGTCTGGCGGGCAGAAGTCGGGGCTGGCGACAGCGAACCCTTTATTATCGCGCCCCTCCCCGGCGTCGAAGGCACGGCGATCGGCTTCCTTGCTGAAGATGGAACGCACTCCCTGGTGGGTCAGGCCACGACCTCGGTCGGGGTTCCGGAATTGGCCCAATTGCAGGGCTTGTTGAGCTTTAATTTCTCCCAGGCGACGACGGAGGATACTCCGGTCGGCCTGCTCACGCTTGACGGTGAGGCGACGATTCTGGGAACGACGATTCCCTTTGATGGAACCATCGAGCGGGAGGGCCGTGAATGGACCGCACGCTTCAGCACGGAAAGCTTTTCGCCCTATGGATTGGACTTTGCGGGGGAGGTCGAGCTGCACTATGATGGGGAGACCTTTCAAAATGGCTTGCTCAAAGGAACCTTCGATTTTGGCGGGCTGGAAATTACCGGTGAGCACCGTTTGGAAGTGGTGGACGGGCAGAGCCGCATCACCTTGGACGGGAACCTGATCTATCAGGTTCCCGGTTTGGACGGACCGGTCCTGGACATCTTCAAGGCGGAGATCAGTGGCCTTTTGTTGGGTTCGGACGGGACTGATCCGGCGCAACCAGCCGGATGGTATGGGGCGATCGACGCCATTCTCTCCGATGAAATCGATATCGCAGCCAAGTTGCAGGAGATCGGAATCGGCGTGGCGAGTACCGAACTGACCGCGACCCTGCGGCTCAACACCACGGGGGCCGCACAGACGGTAACCTTTCCCAATGAGACCGTGGTCGAATTGGAAGCGGGCGACTACACCCGGGTATTGATCGAAGGCGTTTACGATATTGGCTTGCTGGTCTTTAATGGAGAGTTTGTCTTTGAACGCGAGGGGGACGGTGCCTTTATCGGATTGAACGGTGACCTGCGCCTGCGCACTCCTTCGTTGGGTTCGTTGCCGGAACAAAATCTGGCGCGTCAGCAGATCAACGGGGTTTTCCAACTGTTTGCCGATGGCTTTGCCGGTCGCGTTGATTTGGTCTCCGGCACTCTGGATGAATTGCCTGAATGGTTGGCTGGTTTCACTCCACGGATGGATCATGTAACCTGGTTGGAAATAAACACCACCGGACGGGAAGTCACGGTAGGCGACGACCAGGTATTCGAAGCGGAGCGGGCCTTTGCCCTTTATGCCTTTGGGGGGGTCAGTTTGTTCGGGTATGAGACGATCAATATGAATGGGGATCTGCTCTTTGAAGTGCGCAATGGGGGCGTTTCCCTACGCATGGATACCAATCTGCGCATTGGCATTCCGGCAAACGAGGATCTGGACGCCTTTGTGACCCGTCAAGTGGTGGGGGATTTGTTGATCGATGCCCGCGGGGTAGCCGGGATTCTTTATGCGGAAGGTGACACGGTGGCCGGAAATCCGGATTGGCCGATCAACTTTAGTGACACCTCCCTGGCGTATATGTTTTTGAATACCACCGGTGAGGAAGTGGTCTTTGCGGCCGAGGAAATTACCCTGGCGGCGGACGATGTGGTGGGCTACCGGGCAGTAGCAGATATGGCCTTTCCGTTGGGCGGATTTACGGGGGATTTTGATCTTGTAATGACTCCCAACTCCTTTCTGATCTCGCTCAATGGGGAATTGACCGTTTTACGGCAAACCTTCACTTCGATGGGCGAATTCCGGGCCGATGCCGAGGGGTTGGTTTTCCTTATGGAGGGCACCTTGCCCGGCTTTAGCTTGCTCGATGGGGATGGACCCACCTTAAATGGGCGGGCGCTGGCCTTGGTCAATACCCGGGGCAGCGATTACCTGTGGGGCGAAGGCGAAAATGCCCGCCTGATTGCTTCCGGAACGGAGCTGGTGCTGGTCGAGGATCTGGTCGTTCAGTTGACCCCGGATCTCCGGGTCTCCGGAGAAATGGGTTTTACCCGGACAGAAAATGGATACGCCGGTGCGATCAATCCGGAGAAGCCTTTGACCCTAGCCATTCCGGGAATCTTCACGGAAGTGAATGGGTTCATCAATCTTCCCGATGAGGGATCGGCGAGTTATGATTTGACCAGCGTCACCACCATATCTTTGGGCACTGCTGACCTCGGCTTGGCCGGGGAGATTCGTCTGACCGCCAGTGATGAGGCTCTGCCCCGCTTGCGTTTTGCTGGAAACGTCAACGGCGGCGTGGAATTGGCCTCGGTGGAGGGGGATATCGAGGTTCTGGAGGACGGCTTCTCGGTCCGCCTCAGTGCGGAGTCCTTGCAAGTGGCTGGATTCGCGGCCGGTGGAACGGTGGTGCTGCGTTACTTCTCGGAAACCGAAGTGCTGCGTCTGGAAACGGAAGGGGCGTTGACGGCCTCCCTGCCGGGGCTTGGGCAGGTTGAATTGGAAGGTTATGTGCAGAGTGACGGAGACATTCACCTGACCGGCGATGTTGCTCTTGCGGTAGGCGACAGCCGCTTGCTGGAAGCCAACGGAACCATCGCTGTCGTGATCGACTCAAGCGACCGGGTGGAGGCCACTTTCGCGGGCAACCTGCTGGTTTTTGGGCAGACCCTGCAGGAGCAAACCCTCAGTGGGGTGGTCAATAGTGAGGGATTGGTTGTGACGGGCAGCAGCAGTTTGCAGGTCGCTCAATACGCCACGGCGGGAGATTGGAGTCTACGGTTCGGATCGGAGAACGACACCCCTTATCTGCGTCTGGAAACCGTCGATGGTCAGCGTCTGACAGTTCAGGATCCGATTTTGGGAGAGGTGGAATTGACTGGTTTTGTCGATACGCGGCAACTTCAGGGAAGCTTCACCGGAGTCTACAGCTATAATTTTTCCACGGGTAGCGGGGCCACCGAAATCAGTGTCGCGCTGGGGGGTACACTGGGGGTCACCTACAGTGTGGCGGAGGTCAGTTGGGCCTTGGACCTGGGGGGAAATTACGCGATCACCGCTCTGGGGCAATCGGCTTCGGATAGCTTTCAGCGATCCTGGAGCGGGGATGTCATCGATTTTGTCCTGGAAGGTGTCTACAGTCTGGCAGGCTTTGATTTGAGCGGGAAAATTGAGGTTTTGATCAGCTCCGATCTGGTCCGGCTGAACATTCCCGAAAGCCAATCACTTCTCCTGAGCCATCCGGTCTTTGGGGAAATTGCTTTCCATGGATACTATAACAGTTCGTCTGATTTTCTCCTCACTGGTAATGCCACGGTGGATACCGGAACAGGGGCCTTTGTGGGCCTCAACGGCACGGGCGCCTTCACGCTGAATCCGGACGGAATTACCGGCCTCTTTACCGGTAACCTGGTAGTGGACGGGTCTTCCTACACCCTCTCCGAAACGTCCTTTAGCCTGGACGCGGAACGTTTTGTTCTGACCACAACCCCGCTAAGTTTTGACCTTGGCGGCTTTGCCCTGGGAGGCAGTTACACCATCGAGATAACTCATCCTGAGGGGGCAGTCCTTCCGTTGGCATCCCTATCGGTGAACCAGGCGAGCCTGGTTATTCCAGCGCTGGGGGAAAGCACGGTGAGTGGAACGATTGCTTCGGATGGCACCTTCCAACTGGACGGGTCGATCGCACTCCAGTTGGGCGACCGGGACTTTGTGTCGCTGGAAGGTTTGGCGACGCTGGACTTCAATAATACGAATTTTAGCGCGGCGATCAGTGGCGGGGTTTGGTTACTTGGGGTGGAGACCGCCGGGGTTTCGGCGACTGGAAGTGTTACTCCGACCAGCTTTGCGCTACAACTGAACGGCTTGACGACCAACCTTTCCGGTCAGACCGTCGAGGGGGGACTGGGCTTGCGGGCGGAAGTGATCGGCGGGATTCCGGTCATTACCGCCACGGTGGGTGAAAACGAAACCAGCCTGACCCTTGATTCGCCCTTCTTTGGCGATATCGATTTCCGCGGGGATATCGATGCAACCAACCGCACGGTCTCTCTCGGGGCCACCGTGGCCTTTGCCTGGCAGGCCTCCAGCGACCAACCCGACTTGATCTCGCTGGAAGGGGAAACGGACTTCGATGTGGTCGCCGGGGCGGGCGGTTTTACCCTCCAGGCCCGCCACCTTTACGCCATTCAGGCGTTGGGCTTCAGTCAATCTCTGGAAGTGACGGCGGCCTTTGAGGAAAACGCTTTGACCCTCGGGGTGAACGGAGAATTCTCTTTTGCCGGAGTGGAATTCAGTGGTCCTCTGCAACTGCGCGTGACCAGTGAAAACTTTACCCTGGAGACCCCGGAAGGGACTTCGCTCAATGCGGCCTTTTTCGGTGCGACCTTGCAGCTGGAAGGTTCTTGGACAGGATCGACCGGAAACGGGATCGAGCAGATTGATGTAGTGGGGCAGGGGAACCTCACCCTGGGCAATGCCCAGCAAGTGGCCCTCTCCGGAACGGTCGTGGTGACCCTTGACGAGAAAGGAATCACGGGCACCTACACGGGAACGGTGCTTACTCCAGCCGGTTCCCAGACGGTCAACTCCCTCGCCTTTAGCGCCCGACCGGGTGAGTTCCTGCAACTCGCGGCCACGCCGTTGCAGGTTGAACTCGGTGGCTATGTGGCGGGTGCGGAGCTGGTGTACCGTTACGAAAACCGCGACGGGCAGGATCATCATCTCTTTGCCTTGCCGATGCAACCCGGGGCGACCGCGCTGCATTTCCAAAACCAGGCCACGATTGCGTTGCCGGGGTCCTTGTCGTTGACCGGAGGCTATACCGTGGAGACTTGGATCAAGCTGGATTCAGTGCAGGGCGATCAGGCCCTCCTCTCGGCAACCGGGGGCAACTTCGGGACCAGTAACTACCTTCATTTATTGATTCGCAACGGGCGGGCGCATATCGGACATTTCAATGATGATCTCACCGGAGAAACGGTGCTGGCAACCGGTGAATGGATTCACGTCGCCTTCACCTATGACGCGGCTACCCTGGAGCGGAGAATCTATCTCAACGGTCAACTGGAGGCCCGGGACCTGGCGGCGCGTGCGCTGACTGCCCTCGGGAACGGTCCGCTCGCAATCGGCCAATTCACAGGGAATCGCTTTAATGGGGCGATGGATAATTTCCGGATCTGGGAAGGACCGGTTGCCGGTGATGAAATTGCCCGGCGGGCCAATTTGGTGCTCCCCGGCGATACCCCGGGTCTGGCCCTGGGTCTTCCCTTCGATGAAGGGGGAGGCACCGAGTTGGTGCCGGTTGGTTCGGTGGCGACGTTGGGCGACATCGCGGTGCTCGGCGACCTCGCCTGGACGCGTGACGGTCGTACCTCGGCCAACTTTGCAGAGGGGGGACATATTGTCCTGCCAGATTCGGTACAACTCAGTGGAGGCTATACCGTCAGTGCTTGGGTGCGCCTGAATGAAGGCGGGCAAAACGGGGACCAGGCGATTCTCGCCCGTAGTGGTGGCGGAACGGAGGCGGGCAACTACCTTCACCTGCTGGTGCGGAATGGCAAGGCCTGGATGGGTCACTTTTCCGATGACCTCGAAGGCAATACCACCCTGCCGGTGGGGGAATGGGTTCATCTGTCCTTTATCTACGATGCCGATACATTGCAGCGGAAGATCTATGTCAATGGACAACTCGATGCCCAGGACACTGCCGCCCAGGCGTTGACCGAAACGGGTAATGGGCCGCTGCGGGTGGGGATCTTTGGCGGTTCCGGGTTGAATGCCTCCCTTGATGATTTACGGATTTATGACCAGGCTCTCGACGCCTCCAGGGCGGAAGCCTTGCCGGAATCACGTCCGACGGAGGATGACGCAGGGCTCCTCTTGGCCCTCCCACTGGATGAGGGCAATGGTCAAATGGTCAATGTCCTCAGCCCAGCCCCGGCCGGTTTGAACGTGGAGGGAACGCTGGAGTGGTTTGTTGGAGATCGCATCTCGGCGAATTTTGCCGACGGTGCGCAGATCAGTTTGCCGGAAACGATCCGCATGGCCGGGGGGTACACAGTAAGCACTTGGGTATGGTTGAACGAAGGTGCCCAATCGGGGGATCAGGCGATTCTCGGGGCCACTGGGGGCGCTGGTTGGGCGAGCAATTATCTTCACCTTCTGGTCCGCGACGGGCGGGCTTGGCAGGGACATTTCGCGGATGATTTGGGCGGCAATACGGTTCTTCCCACGGAGCAATGGGTCCACCTCGCCTTTACCTACAATGCGGAGACTTTGGAACGACGAATCTATGTCAATGGTCAGCTCGATGCCCAGGACACGGCGGCCCGGGCCTTGACCGAGGCGGGTAACGGGGCCTTGCGGGTCGGGACGTTTCAGCAAAGTGGACTTAACGCGTGGTTGGATGATCTGCGCATCTCCCGAAATTTCCTTGATCCGTCGCTAGCGGCGCTGCTTCCGCAAACTCGACCGCAGGGGAATGAAAGTGGGTTGCTTCTAGCACTGCCCTTCGACGATGGCAGCGGCCAAACGGTTCGTCCGGTTCAGACGAATCCAACGGCCTTGACGGTCAACGGAGCACTGGGGTGGTCTTCGAATCTGAACTTCGCCGCCGATTTCTCCAACGGTGGGCGTATCCAGCTTCCCGATTCAGTTGAACTGGATGGAGGCTACACGGTGAGTGCCTGGGTGCGCCTGAACAGCGGGGCTCTCTCCGGCGACCAGGCAATCCTGAGTCGGAGTGGAACCTCCGGAGGACCAGGTAACTTACTGCATCTGCTGGTCCGCAATGGCCGGGCTTTCAGCGGACATTGGGCTGACGACCTGACCGGTCAAACAGAGTTGCCTCAAGACGAATGGGTGCATCTGACCTTTACGTATGATGCCCAAACGCAGGAACGGCGGATTTATGTTAACGGGCAGCTCGATGCGCAGGATACAACGGCCGTTCCGCTGACCGAAAACGGCAATGGTCCTCTCTTTGTTGGCCTCTTTGGAGCCAGTGGGTTCGATGGCAACATGCGGGAGGTCAGGGTGTATGACCAGGCCTTGACTGCGGCTACGGTAGCGGGTCTGCCGGAAAGTGCGGCTCAACCCGGCGCGAACGGTTGGGTCATGGGCCTGCCGCTGGACGAAGATTCCGGATCGGAACCGCGGGTACAGGTTGCGCAGCTGGATACGCTGGCGTTGCAGGGGAATGCGGAATGGCTGGTTCAACCGAACCCCGTGGGTGGGAGTAATGGCTTCACGGTGCCGGGGATTGGAACGGTTAACGGAGCCGGGTATGTCGATAGCAACGGTTTGCTCCGGATCAGCGGGACGGCCCAGCTCGATACCGTATTAGGCCAGGCAACCGGTCAAATGGTGGCCACCTCGGCAACCGACTTTGCCTTCCGGGGAGAAGTAAACGTTGATCTGGGGTTGGCGGAAGCGGTGCGTTTTGCGGGCCAGGCTAAGGTCCTGGTGGTGCGCGGAGCTTTTGGTGACGAGACCTCCTTTGACTTCACTGGGAGTGTGCAGATCCTTGGCCAAACGGTGCTGAACGGAGACATCGCCATGGAAGCCACCGAAAACGGCTTTGCGATCCGTACCGGGGCGAGTTTCAATCTCGGGGGCTTCAGTGCCCAGGGGCAGCTTTACCTGAGTTATGAGGGGGGCGATCAACCGCGCTTTACGGTCGGGACCGAAGTGCCGCCGGGGAGCAGCCGAAAAGATGCGGGAAGTCTTTCCCTGCAGGTCCCGGTGCTGGGCAGCGCGAACTTGACCGGAGCGCTGGTCTTTACCCGTATTGATGGACAGTGGGTGGAAAGCTCGCGTATCTCGGGACAGATCCAGGCCAATATTCGCCATGGCAATAACGCGCTCAATGCGAACTTTGCGGTCCATTACGTGGGTGGATCAAGTCCGTATTTCAATGCCAGCTACTCGGGCAATCTCACGCTTCTGGGATTGAGCACGGGAATCAGTGGCAATACGGTTATTCAGGCCGGGCAGAACACCTTCACCTTCACTACGGATGCGGCGGCTCGCTTTGCCAGTCTGTCCTTGCAGGGGACCTACTCGGTGGAAATCGGGGCCAATTATTTGCGGGCCACGGCCAGTGGGGTGACCTTCAATCTTCCGGGATTGTCCAATAGCCGGGTCAATGTGACGGTAGATTCGCGGGGGACCTTCCAAGCCTCCGGGGATATTGATATAAAATTGGGGGATGCGCAGTATGCGGCGATAGAGGGAACCCTGCGGTTCAGTGCTTCGGCAAACAATGCCTCCGCCACCTTCTTCTACACCGCCCGGGTGGCCAATCAGGAGGTCTCCTCCGCGCCCTTTGGCCATTTTGTTAATCTCTCGGATGGCAATATTCGGGTTGATTTGGCCCGGTCCTCGGGGAATTTCCTGCAATTGAGCCTGTTCGATTTTAATGCCCGACTGGAAACCCTTTCCTTCCAGGTCGGAGCCACCGGATTGTTTGTGGAAGTTGGAGGCGGGGCGAGTTACCATCGTACCGGTGGGGGCAACCTGAGTGGATTCATCGACCTGCGTAATGGGGGGCTGAGCTATGCCTTCAACGGGCAATTCTCGGTTATTGGTTCGGTGCCTGGTGCCCAAGCCAGTGCCACCCTGAGTATTACCATGCGCTCCCCTTTGGCCGGAGAGAGCGGCATCGGGGTGAGTGGATTTCAGATGGTGATCTTCGGGCATGCCACCGGCAGCGGCTCTGCGCTTGGGCAGACGGTGAGTGTCAGCTCCGGGTTGGATCTCTCACGCTGGCGCCTGACCTTCAGCTTCCTCGGGTTCAACATCAATATCACTTTATAAGATGAAACGGATTTTCCAAATGATTATTCTGGGGCTGGGTCTCATGGTTTCCCCGCTGCATGCGGAGGAATTTGTTTACGAAAGCAGCTTCCGCGGGGGATGGCTGGCCGGGGCCCCGGTCCAGTTGGTTTTGCAAACCGAAGGCACGGGAGCTACTCGCACTCTGGCCGATGTTGTGGTGCGGGTGGATCTGTCCCGAATCGACCAAACCGGGACGCTTTTACGGGCCTCGGAGGGTTTATCCGGTCGTGTGGTGGAGGCTGATTTTTCGGTGGAGGGGTTCCCGGTCAGTGTGGATGTGTTTTATAGTATTCAGGGAGACGGAATGCCCATTAAGGTGGATCTATTTCATTTTCCTCTGGGCGATAGCTTTGATGTGGAAGTTACCGTTTTGGGCGAAGTCTCGCGGGCTGATTTTTTGCGGACCGATCCCTTTACGGCGATGAGCTTTGCCTATTGGATGGAGCGTTTTGGGGAAGTTCCGGGAGATCAGCGGGGCCTTCTTGATCAACCTCGGGGCGATGGGATACCGAATGTACTAAAGTATGCGTTTGGTTGGCATCCGGCGGAGGCGTGGAGAGGCGATTCTTCAGGCGGATTGCAGTTGGCCAGAAATGGGGAGTGGACCGAGGTGCAGGCGGGAATTCCAGCCTGGTTGGCGCGCCCGGACCTTGCGTATGGGCTGGAGCGGTCGGTTAATTTGATCGATTGGGAGACTGTTGCGGAGGCCGATGGGGAAGTCGTCTTTGCGGCAGTGGCGGGGGAAAATGCTCCGGCTTCGGTGGTTGCCGGAGAAGCTGGTACGGCCTTTGAATTCGAGGAAAATGAAGGCCGGGTCTTTTATCGTTTGCAGGTCGAACCAAAGGAGGAGGATTGATTATGGGAAAGCACGAAAATGGCAAAAAGTATCATTGGCAAAATTCAGTTTGCCGCTGGAACCCAAGCTGGTGGGTTGGGCTGCTGCTCGCGCTGACTCTGCCGTTATCGGCTGAACGCTTGCCCGGCGAAGGTGATGGGGACGCTACTTTACTGCTGCCTTTCCTGCCGGGCGAATCCGTTACCGAAATTTATAATTTGATCAATACAACCGGGGAAGAGCAGTACGTCTTTATTGAAGTCATTGATAATGATCCGGAATGGTTGACGGTTCAGCCTGCGGAAGTATTACTGCCGCCCGGAGACGATGTTGATTTGCTGATAACGGCGGCGCCCTCGGTGGAGGCAATGAAACCGATGGAGGCCATCTTGGAGGTCACCTTCTTTGAATCTGAAGAGAACAACTTTTTGATCTGGGTCTATTTTCTGGATTCGCCACCGCCACCGCCACCGCCGCCCTCCGTTCCCATTGAGGAAGCGGTGGGTTTCTTTGCCGGGACTTGGTCAACCGGGGGCGAGGCTCCTTGGGAGGTGATCGAAGGTTCGGCTTTTCAGGACCAATTGGCAGTGCGCAGTGGCAGCATTGGGGATAGCGAAGAAAGTTGGCTCGAATTGGGCGTCGAAGGCCCCGGTCAATTGCGCTGGTGGCAGGAAATTTCTTCGGAAGAGGATTATGACGAACTGATCGTTTCGCTCAATGGGACGGTGGTTTCGGGCTTCTCGGGAGAAATCCCCGGTGAGTATGCCTCTTTGATTCTCGCCGACGGGGTCAATACGGTGCGCTGGTCCTATGTGAAGGATGATAGTGTTTCGGAGGGATTGGATCGGGTGGTTCTGGATCAGGTCTCTCTGTACACGGGGCCCATCGCATCACTGAGCGAGGAAGGGTTTGACCTCTTTGTCCCTGCCGGGGAAGTGGCAACGCGTACGCTCTTTCTGGCCAACACTGGCTTTGCTCCGCTCTCCTGGTCGGTCGAGAGCACAACTCCCTGGATTGAGGTTGGCCTGCCGGAAAATCTGGTCCCGCCCGGGGGGCTGGTAGAGATCAATTTGACCATCGCGCCGCCGGCAGAATTCTCCGGGGTGGAGAATGGGGCCGTGACCTTTTATTTCAATTCTCCGGAAGAATCGGAGGTGATTCCAGTAGTGGTTTCCACCATTCCACCGCCCACTCTGGGGGAGGCCGTAGGGTATCCGGAGGGGGTGTGGACTTCGGGGGGAGACCTTCCCTGGCAAGGGCAACAGGCGCGGGTCCGCGAGGGGGATTATGCCGTGCGCAGTGGGGCGATTAGAGATAACCAGCAATCGTGGATCCAGTTGACTCAGGAGGGCCCGGGACGATTGGTTTGGTGGGAGTCGGTTTCCTCGGAGGAGGGGTTTGATTTTCTTGAGCTACGCCGTGATGGAACAGTGCTCAAGCAGGTATCCGGGGAGCGCGACTGGGAACTCCGGACCCTTCTTTTGGAGGAGGGCACCCGGCAGATCCGCTGGACTTACCGGAAAGATGAAACGGTATCCGAGGGGTTGGATGCGGCCTTTCTTGATTCGGTACGCTTCGATACCGGGCCAGTGGTGGCGGGCCTTCCCGATTTCGGGGCTTTAGTTGGGGAACCCGGGGAGACCTTGACCCGGGAGTTTACCCTCCGCAATGACGGTTGGGAAGCCTTGGTGTGGTCCATTACCGGAGACGAAGAATGGGTAACGGTGTCCCCGGGGGAGGGATCGCTGGCTCCCGGAGCAGAGGTAACGATTACCCTCACGGCCGGGCCTCTGCCGGCTTGGGAGGGGTCGTTGAACGCTTTGTTCAGCCTGAGTAGCAACGATGCCATTTTTCCGGAGGTTGATTTTGATTTTACGATTCGGAACGCGACCGAGGCGGTGGAATTCCCGGATCCGGGATTGCGGGCGGCGGTAAAAGAAGCTCTGGGGCTGGAAGAGGGAGCGGTTTTGTTTGCGGAGGAACTGGCGGCGCTGGATTTTCTCGAAGCCTTTGGACGGGGTATTAGTGATTTGACGGGCCTTTCTTCCCTGACCGGCCTTTGGTTTTTGGATCTGAGTAACAACCAGGTCAGCGATCTGTCCGAATTGTCAGCACTTGAGAATTTGGAGGATTTGTACTTGGAATTCAATGCGATCAGCGATTTATCCCCCTTGGCGGGGTTGACATTTTTGGAGGTTTTGGATCTGGAGGCCAATCAAATTTCCGACCTCACCCCAATGGCCGACCTGGAGTGGTTGGAGACCTTGAATCTAGCGGGCAATCAAATTGTCAGTCTGGCGGGTTTGGAAGAGTTATGGGACCTGGAATATCTTGACCTGGAGGATAATCAAATCGAGGATCTTACGCCGCTGGAGGATTTGCTTTATTTGGGCTCTTTGTATTTGGGCCGTAATACGATCTCCGACCTCACCCCGCTGGAGGCATTGGATGGGCTGTTTGAACTTTATCTTGGGCATAATGCGATCAGCGATCTAACGCCTTTGACCGGACTGCATGAATTGATGTATTTGGATCTTTCGTACAACGCCATTTCCGATCTTTCTCCGTTGAGTCCTTTAGGGGAATTGGTAGAGGTCAATCTCGGTCACAATAGCATTGTCGATTTAACTCCCCTGAGTAACTGGGGTTTGGCCGGGGCGGTGGAATTGCTTTGGCTGAATCATAATGCCATTTCGGATCTCAGTGCTTTGGCCGACTTTGAGGATTTGGCAGATCCGGTATGGACGGAGGTGGGTATTTATGAAGCCAATCCCAACCTGGTGCCGGGATTGCGTTTGGAGCGGAACAATTTGGATTTGACCGAGGGGTCAGCCTCCCGAATGCTCATTGATGCTTGGGAATCGCGCGAAGGACTCACCGTTATTTTTTCACCGCAAAACAATCCTAATCCGGAATTGGCTTTGACTCCGGAGAGTATGGTCCTGTATGGGGCGCCGGGAGAAACCACCGAAGGGCTTTGGCAGATTAGTAACCCTGGGGGGCAGAACCTGACCTTTGCCTTTTCCCCGGGGACGAACGATTTGGCCTTTTCGCCTTCCGAGGGATTGCTGGAGCCCGGGGAGTCCCTGACCATCGCAGTCTCAGCCGGACCCTTGCCGGAATTTTCCGACGAGATGATGCCGTCGTTTACTCTTACCACCAGCGATCCGGAGAATCTTTCTTTCACGGGGAGCCTGACTATCAGGGACAGTCGTTTTATTGGTGAGGCGGTAGGCTTTCCCGAAGGGGTTTGGCGAACCTCCGTGGAGAATCCCTGGATAGTGGAAACGGAGGAGATGGTGTTTGCTGAAAGTTCTTTGCGCAGTGCGGAGATTGGTAACAACCAGAGTACCTGGGTGGAGGTCAAGGTAGAGGGGCCCGGGCGGTTGAGTTGGCGGGAGAAGGTTTCTTCGGAAGCTGGCTTTGATGCCTTGATCGTTACTTTGAATGGCGATGAACAGTGGCGCCTGTCCGGTGAGGTTGACTGGCGTGAGGCCTTTTTGGATGTGCCCGAGGGGGAACACCGCATCCGCTGGACCTATAGCAAAGACCCCAGCATTTCAATTGGTTTGGATGCCGGTTTTTTGGATCAGGTCGTATTTGCCACCGGGGCGGTCTTGGATGCGGAATTAGCGGCAACCATGGTATTGGCGGAACCGGGAACTGCGGTGTCGGTTGAATTAACCATCGCTAACCCGGGGTTCAGTCCGTTGACCTGGGAACTGACCAATTCGGAGACTTGGATTCAGGTCAACCCCTCGACGGCGGGAACGGTGATGGCCGGAGAGGATGAAGTTTTGACGCTGAGCTTCAATCCACTTCCGACATTTGCCGAAGTGCTGGAAGTGGATATCTGGCTGAGCACCAATGATCCGGCGCGGGAATCGATAAAACTCCCCCTGAGGGTGGTTGCGGACGCGGGGATTGTGACGGTTCCCGATCCGGCGTTAAGGTCATTGCTGGAAGGGGTATTGGGGCTGAATGCGGGAGACCTGATTATAGGACCCGACCTGGCGCTGATTGAAGAATTGGATGGCTTCGGGGAAGGAATTACGGATCTGACTGGATTGGACCGGGCCCTTGGTTTGCGGGTGTTGGAACTGGGGGGCAACGCGATCACCGAGATGACCCCACTGGTCGGGTTGCTGAATCTGGAAGAACTTAGTCTCTTCGATAATGAGATTACGGATTTGTCGCCGCTGGCCGGATTGAGTGCCCTCCGTTATTTGAGTGCCGATGGGAATCGGATCAGTGTCCTCCCGGATTTCAGCGGAATGGGTGCTTTGGAGCAGGTCAATTTGGGAGAAAATCGCATCGCTGACTCGACCGCCTTTGTATCGATGAGCGGATTGGATTCCCTGCGTTTGCTCTGGTTGTTTGAGAACCAACTGGAAGAGGTTGCTGGATTGGAAGGATTGACCCAACTCAGAAATCAATCCTTCCCCCGCGTCGGTTTCTATGCGCCGGATCCGTTTAATGCTCCGGGGTTGCGGGTGGACGGCAATTTTCTCGACCTTGAAGAAGGAAGTGCGGCGCAGGGGAGCCTGGCAATTTTGGAAGCAGTTACCGGACTGACCGTTTTGAAGGAACCACAGCGTACCCCCGGGGGTGACTGGGACAGTTGGCTCTTTCTGCATTTCGGGGCGGATTCAGGGTGGGAGCCGTCCAGTGATCCGGGGCAAAGGGGCATCCCTTTACTGTTACGGTTTTTCTTCGGACTGGATCCCGTGGACCCGAGCCGGGAAGGAATGCCGACGTTCGCTCTTTGGACCGATCCGGACAATGGCAATCGTTATCCATCCATCACCTTTCGCTGGCGGACCGACCTCCTGGGCTACCATTGGGAAGTGCAGGCCAGTAGTGATCTGCAAAGCTGGCAAGGGCTTACTTTTGATCATCTGGAGGTGCTCAATTTTTCCCAGGAGGAGGACATTGCGGTCCTTACACTACGAACCAGTGAACCGATCTCGTCGGAAAATCAATTTTTCCGTCTGCGTATTCAAGAAAACGATTAGACCTGAATCAGGACTCTTGATCCTATTCCCCGGTGAATTGTATCCCGTGCAAGCCGGTTTCCTGGCCTCGGGTTTGGGCGGGCCAGGTGCCTTCGCGGATCCATCTGGTATAATAGCGGGCGCGCCGGGTATCGCGCACCCAACTATACTCGCCCACCGGGCCAGGGTGGGGATAGGCTTCGATTTGATCGGCAATCGTGTCGATGTCCTGCAATCCCTTTCGCAACTCAGTGAGAACTTTTTCGGAACGAAAATCCTCCCCGCGGGCATAGATCCGAAAGCCGTAGTAGGCAGCCGCGGTGGCGCGGTGGAGCTTGGCGGTGAGGAGGGTGCGCTCAAAGGTTTCTGTCAGCATCCGGGCATCGGCCTCGTCAAGGTGGGGGCGGGCGTTTTGGATATGCGCCAGGGCCTCGCGGGCCAGGCGTACGCCTTCGTCTTTTTGGGTGAGGATGTAGCCGAGATAGGTCTCATTCATCTTTTCCCCTGGCTCCAGCCAACCGGCTTCGATTACCTGCGGGATTTCATTGAGATGAGCCCCGCCCGCTTTGGCCCAGCGGGGAGCGATGTGATTGATTACCTCCTTCCAATAATGAAAGGTCTTGTCCACCCCGTGCCCGACATGAACCACCGGAGGGTTAATCCATTTTCCGGATACATGACGGGCATAGCTGGAGGGGTAGGGATCGTAATCCAACTGCGAATGGTCGGCGGTATTGGTGCCCAGGGTGTACAGGCTGGCGGTGATGATGTCGAAGGCTTTTTCAAAGGCCGGTCGCAGATCCGCATAGGCCTCTTCGCCGAAGCGTTGGGTGATGAATTCGCGATAGATATCGTCCGCGGTCACCGACCGGTCTTCAAAGTAACGCTTGAGCGCCCACAGATTGATCTCGGCAGAGCGCCCCACAATCCGGGTATCGCCATAACGGTCGGTCCGGGCCACGTAGCCGATAATATGATCGCGTTCCAGAAAATCCGACCAGCGATCGAGAATGTATTGCGGCCAGGTATTGGCGATGATGCTCTGGCCATTGAATTCCCCGGCCGTGTCAAACTCCATCAGTGTCGGACGGGCAATCCGGCCCGCAAAAAAATCGTTGGGGTGAGTCAGAAAAAAGTCATGGGGGGTTTCCTTCATCATCAAACGGATCCGGTCGTCCTCGAATTTCTCGATGGCGCCGGTGATGTTTTCATACTCGGCGTCGGTGTAGGCAAAGGTCCGGGCATAGAGGTTGAGTCCCCGTTCCTCGACCACCACCTCGGCGACGGCATTCACCACGGCGGCCAGTTTTTCCTGATTGGTCAGCCAGACTTCGGAATGCTGGTTTTCCGCGCGCGCCCCGGTCTCGATGAAGGTCAGGATCAGTCCCTGGATATCCGGCACCAAATCCAATTTCTCCCGGTAGTCGTCTTTAAACCACTCCCAGAAGGCCGGGTCATCGAAATTCAGGCGGCCATTGGGGCCGGTGCGGAATTCATCGGGATAATACCTCAGGTGATGCAAAACCCGATCCCATAAAACGACCTCCTGGATCCCCGCTTCGTGGGCGGCTTCGGTAAAGATTTTGGCGATTTTCAACCGCCGGGAATCCCTCACATGGGCCAGGTCGTGAATGACGTGATGGGAAATTTGCAGGTGATTGATATCGTAGGCCTCGGCGCGGCGAATGACCTCGAGGCCATCCTCGACACTATCCGAGAGGATCATCCACCCCCGCACCGGATCGTCCGGCCCCAGCGGAGCGGGAACAAAAGTCTCCTCTGCCTGGAGCAGCGGGAACGAAAGCAAACCAGAGAGCAAAATCGCCGCAAAGCGTTGGCTCCCGGGGAGTCGGAAGTTAGGAAGGATCATAGTGTGAAGGGTGACAAGAAAGCCCAAGGTCTCCTTTTAGAACCCTCCCCCGGCGAAAAGGTTCCTTACGAAACAGACATAAAATGGGAAAGGTCTCCAGTGCCTGTCGGCTGGGAGTGGTGTTGGGACAGAACAAAGAGCCGTAAATGATTTCAAGACTTTGCTCTGTCTCCAGTGCCTGTCGGCTGGGAGTGGTGTTGGGACCCTCGTGACTCCACGGACATCCTGGTGATCGACCCGATTGCGTCTCCAGTGCCTGTCGGCTGGGAGTGGTGTTGGGACTGTCACCTCAAAAGTTGTTGGTTGTCAAGCCTTTCTAGGGCGGAAAGGGCGGGAGGCCCTGGGATCGTTAGCATACGGATTGCTCGGGGCTTGACTTTGTGCATCTGATGCGATTGCATCTGATGTATGCGGACGACACTGGATATCGATGCGGATGTCCTGGCCGCCGCCAAAGAGTTGGCGGCTCAGGAAAAGACGACTACGGGGAGGATTTTGACGCGTTTAGCCCGGCGCGGGCTCAGTCCGGAGCCAGGCCCAACGCCCAGGGTACGCAATGGCATCGAAATGCTGCCACGCCGTGGTGAACCCATCACCCTGGACCATGTTCAATCCATTATGGACAAAGAAGGGATTTGATGCGCGCGCTGCTTGATATCAACGTCCTGATCGCGCTTTTTGATGCCGACCACATCTTCAATGACGGTGCACACCGCTGGCTGGAGGCGCAAGCTGGGGAGGGAATAGCGACCTGCCCTTTAACCGAAAATGGGTTGATTCGCATTCTTTCCCATCCCAACTACAGTAAAAAGATTCGCTTGACCCCTTCGGAAGTCATGCGTCGCTTGATGGGGTTCATTTCCAAGCAGAACCATCGTCTTGTTGCGGATACGATCAGTTTAACGGACCCCGCCAGAATTGATCCGGATCTGATCCTTGGGTCCAAGCAAATTACAGACATTTACCTGCTGGCCCTGGCGATTGAAAACGGTGTACGTCTCGCAACGTTTGACGCCAGTATCAATTTTAAGGCGGTGAAAGGTGCCACCGAAGCTGATCTGGATATTATCGCCGGAGGATAAAGGGGATTTCGGGATGGCCCGGTGGCCGACCTTGGCTTTCGTCGGCAACTGTGTTGCGGGTTTCGGGGGTATCCTATCGGGCGATGAATCAGCTTTTCCGCGTGTCCCGTGCCGCCTATGGCAAACGGGAACTACGGTGGGTGCCTGTACATGTAGCCGAAGACGTGAGTCTTTGGATGGTGAGTCGGGCGTTCCGGTTCAACCGGGTGCAACCCCTTCAGGGTTGGGGTGGTTTTTTATGGTCAACCCAGGGTAGGCCTACGGCCAACCCTGGGCTATCGCCTTCAACCGCGTTGCGGTTGGGGGACGGTTTTCTGAAGTAGCATAGGCTTCCAGCCTGTGTGTCGGCAGGCAAAACACAGCCAGGATGGCTGTGCTACCTCTGGAGTTATCCGGTTGTTTCAGCTAGGGTTTTGGTAAAATCAGAAGTAGCATAGGCTTCCAGCCTGTGCCTTTCGGTTGTGGGGAGGTTTATCCTGGGGATCCGGTGGGTTGTTTTGGCGTGCTCGGCTCCGTTTTCATCTTTATTCCAGTGTATGGTTACCGTGGCCTCCAGTTCGGGCGATGAACCAACCCGATTACGGTGAGTGTCTGTACATGTAGCCGAAAATGTGGTCTTTGGATGGTGAGCCGGGACTTCCGGTTCAACCCCTTCAGGATTGGAAATTTGGTAATGCCGAAGACGCAAAAGCGTAGGAACTGTGAGGGGGTTTGTCGGACTATACTTTATACCTCACCCTGTATCCCCCAAAGTATTGATTTAAAATGCGTATCCCAAATAAAAAGAGCGTTGCCAAGTGTTTCCTTTTGGCGGCATTGCTTCTCAGCCCGGCCCTGACAAGTCAGGGGAATGTTGAATTGATCAATGAATATACCCCCATCCGGGCGACCGTTACCCATGGTCCGGATATTCTGAAAAATGAACACGGGGAAGTTCATTTCGACGAGGGGCGGCGCGCTCCCGGGCCTTTGGCTCCGGTCCCGCGGGATCCGCGGTTGCCGGAGTTCGGCTGGACGGCCGCAGACTTTGATGATTTTCACTGGGCGCAATACGAGCAAGGGGAGTTAGCCGATTTTCTTGGTGGCTACGGCGGGGAGTCCATGCGCGGTACGGGGCGTTGGCTCACCACCATCAGTTTGCGCACTTTGTTTGGCATTGAAAATCCTTCCCGGGTGCAGAACCTGCAACTTGAGGTCGTGGCTTTGGGTGGGGCCGTTATTTATGTGAATGGTGAGGAAGTGGGACGAGGGTACATGCCCGAGGGCGATATCCACGAGTTAACTACAGCCCTCCCGTATCCCGAGGAGGCCTATGTCGATGGCCGGGGCCGTCCGCTGCCCAAGGTAAGCATCGGAGATGAACCGGAAATGGCGAAGGAACATTACGAGAAGCGGGTAAGAACGTTTACCGTGGACATCCCCAATTCGGTTTTAAATGAGGGCGTGAACGTTTTGGCGGTGGATTTGCGCCGCGCTCCCCGAACCGGCGAGATTGATGACCAGTGGGACCACGTTGGTTTTCACCAAATGAGTTTAACCGCTTCCCGTGCGGGGGTGATTCCTTATGAAGAGGCGATGCAGGGAACCCATGCGAAAGTGGTTGCGGCGGAGCAGCAAACGACCGATGCGTGGCCGGAGGGTTCCCTGGTAAGGGGAGAGTCCTGGTTCTGGACGTTGTATGCCTCGCGGGGAAAACCGGTTAAGGGGGTCTTTTTTCCCAATCCTTTCGAACCGGAGCGTTCCATGAAGATGGCTTCTCCCCGGGGAGGGTTTGACGCGGGTCAGGTCCAGGTGGCGAATCTGGATGGGGTGGAGAATCTTTCCGCGCAATTGAGGGACGATTTTGTGATGGAAAATGGGACCCGGATGTCGGCCGACCGCGCTTCGATCTTTTATGCCCGTTCCCGTCCCTCAACGCACCATGCCGATGTTTTAAAGGAAACGCCCCCGGAAGGCGCCAAGGCGGTTCCGGTCTGGTTGACCGTGGAAGTCCCGGCGGAGCAGGAACCCGGTCTCTACCGGACCACGCTGGAGATCCAGGCGAACCGCGAGACGTTTTCGATTCCGGTGCAGTTGGTGGTCAGTGACTACCAGATACCGGAACCGAAGGATTTTGACTATCCGGAGGTGACGCTGACCCAGGACCCCAAAACAGTGGCCCTGTACTACGATGTGGACATGTGGTCGGAGGAGCATTGGGATTTAATGGAAAGAAGCTTCTACTGGATGAGCAAGGTGGGCAATGTGACCGTGGAGGCTCCGGTGATCCTCAGCAACTTCCCCGAAGCAGCACGGGCCGGGCGTCAACCGTCGCGCACCTCGAATCAAAAGGAATGGTACGAACCACTGGTGATTTTTGAGGAACAGGGAGGGGTCTTGCGGGCCAATTTTGAGATACTGGAGCGCTACCTGGATTTGCATGAAAAGTATCTGGGGGAGCCCAAGGTCGTTTCTTTCTGGATCTGGGATCCGGGGGTGGCCGATGAGTTGGCGGATGGATACGAAGGCCAACAGCGCCCCGCGCGGGAGGCGAGCCGGAGCAATTTCCCGGAGGTTAAGGTGCGATCCGGTTCGGGGAATTTTTCCCATGAGGAGGTGCCCACTTTCACCAGTGACGGTGCCGATGAATTCTGGTCGGCCTTTTTCTCGGATGTCCAAGAGTTTATTCTTTCCCGCGGCTACTCCGATGAGGCGATTGCTTTTGGCCTGGGCAGTGATGTCCGCCCCAGCGAAAACACCGCCAAGGTTCTGGAGGAATGGGGAACTTGGATTCGCTGGGATCTTCTGTCGCATTTTTCCGGCGACCCGGGATCCCAATTTCACAGTGATCCGGCCGCGCCTGAAGAAGGGCGTCAATTGGTCACCGGTGGCCATGAGGCGGCGGTGAAGCGCTGGCCTTATTTCAGTAATCACAATTACTGGGATGCCAAACGAATGGAGGAGGAGATCGGGATTACCTATCACCATGTTCAGGCCGCCACTGCGCGTTGGCACCACCAACCATTCTCCGCGCCCAACCACTTCCGCAGTCTGCCGCTTTTCTGGAAGCACATCGGGCATTTTGGAGTGGATTTTTGGCTGGGGGAAGACGATGAAGGACCCACCAGCACTTCCTTTTTTACCCACGTCGATGAATTTCTCGCGCCGGGGGAAAGGGGAGCGGTTCCCACCACCCAGTTCTTCCTTTTTCGCAAGGGGGTGCAGGAAGGGTATTTGCGTATGCGTATCGTTGATTTGTACCTTCAGAACAGGGAGGAAGATGAACGTCAGCCCTATCGTGACCTGCTGGACGAACTGACCGAGCTTTACAGCATCTTCCACAGCTATCTGGCGCAATCGGAAAACCGTTTCAACTATCCTCGGTACCATTGGCGTTTGTTGCAGGCGATTGCCGAGTTAACCGGCGGGGCGGAGGTTGCCGAGTGGGTTCCGGATGAGATCGACATCGCCGCCGCTGGAGTCGAACCGATGAGAACCTGGACGAATCAGGAGGGGGATCAAATCAAAGCCGCCTACCGCGGGTTGCGCAATAACCGGATTCTGCTCAAGCGGGAAGACGGGCAAATATTTGAGGTGGATCCCAATATCTTCAGCGAGGAGGACCAGGACTATATCCGGGAAATTCTGGGTCTCGACTGATCGCCAGCTATGGATCTACCCCCGAGAGGAAAACCTGTAACGAATACTTATTCCATGAAAACATCATTCTATTCTTTTTGCTCCATCGCGCTACTCTTCACTTGGACAGCCCCTCTTCTCCAGGGGGAAAGGCTTTTGGTGGAGTACGGCTTTACCGAGGTGGAAAATGCCACCACCCCGATTACCGTCGATCCCGCCATCGAGGCGAGCCAGTTTATGATGGATAGTTTTTTTCCGCCGCACCGGGATTATTTTGACGGAAGCCGTGGGGGCGAGGCCGGTGAGGCAACGGTTGATAGCCGCCGACCAGCTTATTACCATTTCACCGTTTCCGGATTGTCCTCGATCCAATCCCTGGAACGCCTGGAGATCAAGATCACCACCCGTCGCCGCCACGCCGCTTCCCGTCATCGGATCGATCTGGAAGCTTATGCGAACGAGCGTGAATGGATTGGTCCGATGGCCTTTGATTTCTATAAAGGCGATGAGATTTCCGGCAATCCGGAGGCGGAAGGCCTCTTGGAAGCCACGGTTGGCCAGTCCGGAAGTTATTTGGGTCATGTTGGTGACAGCGGGTTTTTGGTCGTCGATCTAACCGACATGGAAGTGGCGGACGTGATGAGCTTTCGTATCAACTTCGACGATGAACGGGGTCGTTCGCGAACGGCAATCCGTGAGGTCCGTCTCTATGGACGTTAATCAACCCCTTTTTTGGATACCTATGAAGAAGTCAAAACACCACAACCCTTCCTTCCTTTTATCGGGCCTTCTGGCCGTCGGCATGTTGTTCGGGGGAAACCTCTCCCTCCAAGCCATTATCAATCCCAACTTCACGCCGCGGGATCTGGTTCGGTCCAGTGAGTTGATCCAACAGGCGGAAGCCGTTTACGAAGAGGAGGCGGGGCAGGTTATCCTGACCTTCGGCGAGTCCTTGAAAGGGGAGGGGTTTGACGAGGAGACGATCACCCTGATCCCCCACACCTCCCTGCAACAAAATGATCTGGAGGTTGCGTTTCAGGGCGAAGGTGCGGTTTTCAGCATGTTTTTCTCCGGAGGCGAAAAGGCCGGAGGGGACTCCTACTTACTGCAGGTGGGAACGGTTTGGTTTCAGGTGGAACCGGATGGGGGGGCGTATGCCCTTCGGTCCGATGACCTGATGATGAATGCGGTATGGGGCGGAAGTGCCCGGATGCTGGATTTTGCCGTCCGGAAGGTGATTGATGATCCGTGGGCGCAGTTTGCCGTGCAATCGGATCTGCTCTGGTATGATGAGATGGAGCTTGAACCTCTGGAAGGTTCACCCCACCGGGCCAAGGAATTGAATCTCGGCGGTGAGATGGGCCGGGGCATTTTAATTCTTTCGGATTACGGGGATCAGTTTTATGCCCTTCCCGAAGAATACAAGGAAGATGTCGGCCCGGAAAACCGGACGGAATCCATCGGCTTGGCCACTTCCTCCCAGCGCGCGGTGGTGGTGAATTGGAATGGGAATGATTGGCTCGATCTCGTCACCTGGGATGGGGAAGCGGTTTGGTTGCAAACGGTGGATCCGGAAAACCCGGCCCAACTCCAGGAGCCCCGCAAACTTGGGTCGTTGGCGGAATGCCTTTCCCTCGAAGTGATCAGTCGCCCGGGTGGGGAACCCGCTCTCTTGGCTGGAACCTCTTCGGGGCCCCGGCTTCTTTGGGAAGAAGAGGGCGAATGGAAAGAACGCTCCCTGGTGGAGAATGACGAGGATTTTCCCGGGGCGAATAGGGGCCCCGGAGGGTACGCGACAACCGGAGATTTTACGGGCAATGGATTCCCTGATGTGATGCAGCTTTTTGCCGAAGGCTTCCTCCTTTTTGAAGGTCAAGGAGAAGGCGAATTTGCCGCCCCTGAGGTCAAAAAGCTTAGACTGCCCCGCAATCCCGTCACCTCAGTGGTGGGAAATTTTTCCAATAACGGCAAACTGGAACTCTTTATCGGGGGCGATAACGGCCTTGCCTACCTGGCCCGCCATGAAGGGGATACCTGGGAAGACCTTTTGGTGGCGACGTATGAGTTGGGTCACCACGGCAATATGGGCAATCCCCGGGTGGGATCGATGAATATGGTCGATATCAATGGCGATGGGACCCAGGGGGTGGCGCTGTTTTATCCCGAATACAAGCAAATGACCTTTTTCAACCGCACCTTCGCCTGTTTTGGCTGGGCCCGGGAGCTGGATGTCGATGCCCCCACGCACGCCATCAGTGACGATGTCGGGGCGGCCGGTGAGTTGACCGTATTGGGTAAGCTGGCCAGAGGACAGGCCGCCGGAGTAATGACCGATGTCAGCGGGAACGGATTTTACGATTTGTTTGCCGTGCGTCCGGAGACCCATGAGGTGCTGGTGGCCCTGGGAGAGCGTTCCGACAGTCGCGATCGGCTTTCCCTGGAACTCCGCTTGCCAGCCGATCAACACCGCCCGGTGACGGTTACAGTGTTGGATGAAGATTTTTCCGAAAAGGAATCTCCTTTGGCAATGAATGTATTGCGGCCGGGGCATCCGGTGGTACTGCAACGCTCCTTTGCCGGTCCGGTCAAGCTGCATTGGCATGACGCCGAAGGACAAGAACAGGAGGCCGAAGTGGTCGTTATCGATCCCGTACACACCTGGGTCGTGCCCGATTGATGGATACGACTCCAACAGGTGCCACCCCGCCGGAGGTCATCACGAGTTTATTGCGGGACAACGTTCGGAATTTCCTTCTGATCCGCCATGGGCAGAAAGAGGTTCGTCCGGAAAAGGACGCCCCGGAGGCACCCTTGACCGAAGTCGGACGGGAGCAGGCCAGACGCTTGGGTGAACGGTTGCAGGGTTTGCCCCTGCGGGCGATTCTGAGTTCCGATTTGCAACGCGCCCGGGAGACCGTGGACCAAGTGCGGCAGCACCATCCGGACGTCCCCTATGAGATGCGGGAGGAATTGCGGGAAATCCGCGAAATGACCTGGCATACGCACTTTGAGGATTGGCCGAAGGACGAGTTGGCCCGGCGGAAAGAGGCGGGTCAAAAAGTGCTCGCGGTGGCGGATGAGTTAAAAGCAACCTACCGCGAAGGGGAGGTCGTGGCGATCATCGCGCACGGCAATTTCCACCGCGCCCTCATCGGCTGCCTCGGCGGCCAGGATCCCTTTGTCACCATTCCGGTGAAAATGCACAACGCCAGCATCACCCTGGTGCAGGTTCCGGCCCACGGTTCCCCCTGGATCATGCTCGCCAACGACGTCAGCCATCTCCCCCCGGCTCTCATTAACGCCCATCCGTGAGTGGAGAAATAATGTAAGAATTATGAATTATGATTTAAGAAAGGAAGTCGGAAGTTCCCGTTGAGACGGGATTTCGCTCAGGCTCAACGGTAACGGTCGGAGATCGGAGGTCCGTTCTCAGTGGTCCGTAATCGGTAATCAGTGTTTGGAGGAGTAGCCCGCTGCTTTAGCAAGGGTTCCGGTCCGGCGCGAAGGTAATCGTTCGGTAATAAAGATACGCATCACAAAATACGCATTTTTTAGCGAGCGGGTTTACCCCGCGATTTGGGAGGGCGAGTGCCTTGTCCCGCACAGCGGGGTCCCCACGAGTCGGGGGGTCGGAGTTTCCAGCAGGGCGGGAACAAAGGTCTCCTTCTGCCTGGAGCAGGGAGAACAAAAGCAAACCAGAGAGGATAAAGGCGATGAAGCCTCTGGCAGAGGAGGACGGCTGATGGGTAGGATCGTAAGGTGAAGGGGGTAATGAAAAGACTGGACTTTGGTTAATTCGGTTTCTCAGGGGAAGGGTTCCAATTAACACGCTCCTGGGTTACCCGGTTAAGATTTCCTTGCTCGCCAGATACAGGGTGTTGGCGGATTCCTTGTGTTGGAGGGGGTTGGGGAAGGTGACGCGCTCGGCGCGGGCGTTGGGGAATACTTTCTGCAGTTCCTGCAAAAAAGGTTCGTTGGCGGCTCCGTCGGACCACATGGCAAAGACTCCGCCGGGGAGGAGGTGGCGGGTCATCGCCCGGAGGCCGGCTTCCTGATAAAACCCTCCATGGGGGTCGCGGAGAATCAGTTCCGGGGTGTGGTCAATGTCGAGAAGGATGGCATGGAATTTTTTCTCCGGGGCCTCCGGGGCAAAACTTCTTTCGGGGTCCATCGCCAGGGCAAAAAAGTCACCGTGCACAAAGTGGCAGCGGGGATCCTGACAAAGGGTTGGGGCGAGGGGCACCAGCCCCCGGCAGTGCCACTGAATAACTTCCTCAATGAATTCAACAATATAGAGGGAGCGAACGTTTGGATTCTCCAAAGCTTTGGCGGCGGTATGGCCGAGACCCAGTCCGCCGACGACTACGTCGAGCGGCTCGTCTTTGGGGCACAGGGCCAATCCCCGGACAGCCATTTCCTCCTCGACGAAGGGAAACAGGCTGGACATGAGAAACCCTTCATTGATTTTTACCTCATAGACTTCCTGCCCGTTCAGTTTCAGGATCTTTTTCCGCCGCAGGGACAGTTCCCCAATGGGGGTGTTTTGGTAATCGAGTTCCTCGAATTGTCGTTCCAGCGGAGGAAGCGAAGGGGGTGTTTCGGTTGGCGGCGGAATGAGGCGGCGAAGGGACATGCAGAAAGGGTAAGGGTAGATTCGGGGAAATGGCGATCAAGGAATGGGGGGCGGGTAAATTAGGAATTAGGATTTATGAAAAGTCGAGTAGTCGAGTAGTGGAGTGGTGGAGTGGTGGAGTGTCCGCCTTCGCCCTTCGGGCTACGGCGTGATCTCCGCTTCGCTACGAGTGGAGTGGTGAAGAAATTAGCCGCTGGGGAAATAAAGTAGCTGCGGTCTTTAGCCGCAGTTCGATGAGGAGGAAACCAAAAAAGTTTAGGCGGTTTTGCGAGGCTTGCGGGGGAAGGGGACCGGATGAATCCGGGACTCCAACGGGTCGTGGTGAATTTGGTGCGCTTTTGGTTGCGGTTGGGGTGTTTTGCGCAGTGCGCCGCTTTAGCAAGCCTCTTTTCGCAGGCTGAAGCCAGCGCTACTAAAAACAGCCAATCGGGGCGTAAAGCCCCTCCGACTATATCTGTTGAGCCACAGCGAAATCCCTCTAAGCGGGAACCTCCAACCTCTGTTTCTTACTGGGGTAGCACGGCCATCCTGGCGGTGTTTGGCAGTCGATAAGCCTTCCGGGGAAAGAATCCGACGGAGAAAAAAGAGCTTGGCTTTGGTGGGATTGAGTGGACGTGTGAGGGGGATTCTTTTAATCCAAGGGGGATGAGCCCGGTTTTATTGATTCAGGATTTGGCGGTTATTTTAGTAGCCGCGACGATTTTCGGTTTTCTTTGCCGACGATTTGGGCTGTCGCCGATTCTGGGGTATCTGCTGGCCGGGTTGATCATCGGGACTCCGGAAATTGCCTTTCCCTATGTGACCGATGAGGATCGGCTGACCGCGATTTCCTTGTTGGGCTTGGTCTTCCTGATGTTCTCGATTGGTTTACAATTTCGATTACGGAGGATTCGGGAGATGGGCTTTCCCATTGTGATCGCCACGTTTCTGATCGCGATAATGATCTTTACGGTCTTCCGTTGGGGAGCGGGAATGGCAGGGTTGTCGCCGGAGGTGGGGCTGTGTCTGGCGGCGATTTTCATGTGTAGTAGTTCGGCGGTGATAGGCAAAGTGCTCCAGGAAAGTCATCTTTCCCACCAGAGGTTTGGTCAGGTCGCTTTGGGGATTACCTTGATGGAGGATATCGTCGCGGTGATTCTGTTGGCGGTCCTGGGATCTTATCTTGGTCGGGAGGTGGAAACGAGCGGAGGGATTCTGGGAACGGTGGGCTTGGTCATTGGCTTTGCCCTGGTTTTGTTGGTGGTCGGTTTTTTGGTTTTGCCGCGGCTTTTGCGGTGGACCCAAAAGTGGGGAACGGGAGAATTGACCATGGTGATGGTCGTTGGCATTTTATTGGCGGCGGCGTTGTTGGCGGATAACGTTGGGTATTCGTTGGCCTTGGGGTCCTTTCTGTTTGGTATTGTCATTTCAGAGACCCGCCAACGGGCGCAGATCGAGCGGAATTTCTCGGCCTTAAAGAATGTTTTTCTGACGATCTTCTTTGTCGCTATCGGGATGCAGGTGGAGGTGGCGGCTTTCCCGATGGTTTGGCATTGGATTGTCCTCGGAGCCCTGGTCGCGGTGGTGGGTCGGGCGGTGTTTGCCTTTGCGGCCCTGTTGATCATTTGTGAGCGTCCCCGTTCGGCTCTGTCATCGGCGCTTTGCTTGACGCCGATAGGGGAGTTTTCATTTGTCATCGCGGGGGTGGCGGTTGCCGGAGGGTTGATGCCGCCGGAGTTCCAGGCGGTGGCGGTGGGGATTGCCATCGTAACCAGTCTGATTTCACCCCTATTGGCGACCCGTGGTGATCAGGTGGGGCTCTGGTTGGGGATACGGGAGGAGCCGGGAAGGTCGTATCAGGCGTATCAAAAGTTCTGGCAAGAGTTGCGGGCCATTGCGGACAACAGTTCCCGCTGGAAAGTTGTGCGTTGGCGGTTGGGACAGATCCTGTTGGAGGTCTTGCTGACTTCCGCTCTGGTCGTCTTTACCCGTCCGATTAGTTTGTGGTTGATGGAATTCGTAGCCCGTAATTTTGGACAGGAAGTGGTTTGGGTGGAATATGTTTTTCTCGCGATCGCGTTGGGGGTATTTCTTCCCCTGGCCTATTCGATCGGGCGCAACATTAATGCCTTGTTGCTCATGGTTATGGAATTTGCCGAAACGGATTACCCGGAATTTCGCAATTACCGACCGTTTCTGCGCTCGTTACTGTTGGTGGTCGTCGGATTAGGCCTGATTCTTTGGTGGTGGAATTTGCTGCCCAGCGAATGGGGGTCTCATTGGATTTTCCCCATATTTCTTCTGTTGGTACTGGTCTGGGGATTGTTTTTTCGTCGGCGTCTGGTGTACTGGCACAGTCAATTCCGTGATGCCCTGGAGGAAAGTGTGCGCCCGGATGAGGACGAGCCGGACCATCTGTTTGCCCAGCACACACCCGCCGGATGGAATATCGAAGTGGAGGAGTTTGTTTTGACCGATCAGTCCCGCTGGGTAGGCAAGCCTCTCTATGCAACCGCCTTACGGGAGCAAACCGGGGCCTCTGTCGTTGGTTTGGAGCGGCAAGGCTATACCTTGGAAAGCATTGGTCCTGCGACGCATTTATTCCCCGGGGATCAGATCCTTTTATTGGGAACATCCGAGCAACGCAAAAAAGCGATGAGCCATCTCGGGCAGACCGGGGAGGATAATCGCGGGGATTTTGGTATCGGCGATTTGGTGTTGGAGAATCTCTTGGTGGAGGAAAACCATAAGGTGGCGGGGCGCACCTTGGCTGATTTGGAATGGCCTTTGCGCTATGGTGTTCAGGTTGTTGGTTTGGAACGCAAAGGAATCAAAAGCCCAACTCCCGGTGCCCATACTGTTTTAGAGGAAGGGGACCAATTGCTTCTTCTGGGGCGGTCCTCCGATTGCGAGCGTCTTCGCAAGACGGTGTGAGGGGGATGGATGGAGGCTGGCGGAAATGCGGCCGTATTTCCCGGTGCGAGGAGACTTACTTTCCGGGGTCCTTCTCAGAACCTTCCCCGGTCATGGGGACAAAGCGGACGGGGAGGAGGGTTTCCTGGGACAACTGCCCGTCTTCCTTTTTGCGAAACAGGGTCAGTTCCTGGGTTTGGTTGCCCAGGGGGGCCAGCAGGCATCCGCCTGGTTTGAGTTGTCCGGGAAGGCGCGGAGGGAGAGACCGGGGGGCGGCGGTGAGGACGATGGCATCAAAGGGAGCTTTTTCCGGCCATCCCTGATAGGCATCACCGGTTCGGACCTCGACATTGGTTATTTCCGCTGAGGCTAGATTCTGTCGGGCGGTTTCGGCTAATTCCGGAACGATTTCCACCGAGTAAACCTTGCTGGCGATTTTCGAAAGGACCGCAGCGTTGTAGCCGCAGCCGGTTCCTCCTTCCAATATGGTGTCTCCTGGTTTGAGTTGCAGGGATTGGGCCATGAGGGCCACGATGTAGGGCTGGCTGATGGTTTGGCCATGGCCGATAGGAAGGGGCCGGTCGGCGTAGGCGTAGGGGCGCAGGTCTTCCGGAACAAAGTGAGACCTGTCCACCGACTGCATGGCCCGAAGAACCGCAGGGTCGTTGATGCCTCTCCCCTGGAGTTGCGTCTCCAGCATGTCCTTTTGATCTGCCTTCATCGGAGATGGGAATAGGGAGGGTGGCTACCGCTCCCTGGTGCAGGAAGTCATTCTGATTTTTCCAGGAAGCCCAGCACCTTTTCACTGTCGTCGGTTATCTGATACACAATGGTGGTCTGGTCATCGGTGGGCAGGGATGCTTCTTCCGGAGATAAACGGCGAAAAGCCACGTTCTCTTCATTCATCCATTGTTCCAAGGCTTTCCATTGGCTGGGGAGCAGGTCGATGCGTTTCTTCAGGTGGGGGAGATCTATGATGGTTTTTTGCATGGGCTTTAGGATTCTTCGGAGACGATTTTGTCAGGGTTGGCTCCCAGCTCTTGCAGGTTGTTGGTTATGGATTCAACCATTTTGGGAGGACCGCAGACGTAGAAAAATTGATCGAAGGAATCGATATGCTCTTCCAGAAACTCCTTGTCGACACGATCATTTTCCGCGCCTTCCACCAGTTCCTTGGTAAACGTTAGGAGAAGGTTGTGGTTGGTAATCTCCTCCAGTTCTTCTTTTAGGAAGAGATCCTTCTCCTTTTGATTGGAAAAGATCAGTAACCGAACGGCGTCGTTTTGTTGGCGCGCCTGGTCCCGCAATATGGCGAGCATCGGGGTCAGTCCGGCTCCGCCAGCGATAAAGGTACCTTTCCCCTTAAAAGTGATGGCCCCCCAGGGTTCGTCGATGAGCAATTCATCGCCTTCCTTCAGATCATCGATGGCATCGGTGACTCCCTCGTGGGAAGGATAGATTTTTATGGTAAATTCCAAATGGTTGTCGCCGGGGAGGGAGGTAAAGGTGAATGGTCTTTTTTCCTCTTCCATGCCTTCCTTGTTGATCGCAACCTCCGTTGCCTGGCCCGGCTGGAAGTCGTAGCCTCCCGGTTTGTCGGTGACAATGCGCCGGACATTGTGGTTTAGGTCTTCGATCGTTTGGATTTTTATTTTTTGCATGGTCTTTGGTGGTTTTCGGGACAAACCGCATGATTGCGATGTTTCTTAAGAATAAATTCTAACACAGAATACCGGGTCTTTCTATGAAAGAAAGAAATTCCTCAGGGTCAGGCCTTAAGGACCGTTTTCGGTGGGGGTAAACATCAGAAGGGCCTGATCTTCGGTAGCCAGTAGTCCGGCAATGGCTCCGGTCATCAGACAGGCCAGGGTGGCGGCCAAAAGGGCGCGTAACCCGAGCGCTCCCAGATCACGGGTGCGGGAGGGTTCCAGTGCGGAAATGCCGCCGATGAAAATGCCCATCGAGGCGAAGTGGGCGAACCCGCAGAGAGCATACGCGGCAATAACCCCGGAACGGGGGTCGGCAAAAGCCTCGTCGGCCAATAGGGTGGCCAATTGTTCGTAGGCGGGGATTTCCGTGGCCAACAAACGCAGGGCCAGTAATTCGGAGACCTTACCGACATCGGCGGCATGGGTTCCCATCAACCAGGTTGCCGGATAAAACAGATACGCGAGAAGGGCTTGGAGGGTGAGTTGGGGAGCGCCAAAGAGGGAACCCAACCAGCCTAGGCCGCCATTGAGTAGAGCCAGCAGACTGAGAAAGGCGATCAGGGTGACGGCAATGCCGACGGCGAGTTTCCAGCCATCCATGGCCGAAGTGGTTATGGCTTCAATCCAATTGTGGCGCTTTTCCTGATACGGGGCCACGGTCATGCCCAAGGTTTCCGGTTGCCCGGTTTCCGGAAAAATCAGCTTGGCCGCAACCAGAGCGGCTGGGGCGCTGATTAAGGAAGCCGAGACCAAATGACCGGCAATTCCGGGAAAGACCTCCTGTAACATCAGCACATAGAGCCCGAGGACGGTCGAGGCAATGGTGGCCATGCCCGCGGTCAGTACCAGGCAGAGCTCCGAGGACGTCATCTTGCGCAGGTAAGGTCGTATGGCCAGAGCCGATTCGATGCCGATGAAAATGTTACTGGAAAGGGTCAGCCCCTCGGCCCCGCTGATTTTCATCAGTTTGGTGAAAAGGCGGGACAGCAAGCTCACCAGGCGCCCCATGATGCCCCAGTAGTACAGGAGCCCCACCAGGGAGGAAAAAAAGATCACTGCGGGAAGGGCCTGAAAGGCAAAGAAAAAGCCCATCGATTCCTCGTTACCCGGCGGAATGCCGAGGGGGCCGAAGACCATTTTTGCCCCTTCCATCGAATACCCCAGGAGGGCATCGACCAACCGGTTGGCCCCGACCAGAAAGCTGCGTCCCTGGGGCAATTGGAAAACCACCAGACCGGCGGCCAGTTGCAATCCCAGACCCCAGGCCAGGATTCGCCACGAAGGTTTGCCCCGCCCCCCACAAACCCAGGCGAAGGCGACGAATCCGAAGAGTCCCAGTAAGCTGATCAATTGACTCCAATGCATACCGACGAAATGGGATAAAATTGCCTTTGAGGCAAGAGAATCGTTCCCAAAGGCACCCGACTGGTGGATGAACGTCCGCCAAGAACCCGCACCCCAACCCGACCACTCGAGCTCGGAGAGACCCTCGCCCTCCCAAGGACGCACCCGCCGGGAGGGCGAAGGTCCCGCTGAGCTTTCGCGCGGTGACCAGCCAATCGTTCCCAGACGGCAGCCGACTGGTGGATGAACGTCCGCGGAGAACCCGCACCCCAACCCGACCACTCGAGCTCGGAGAGACCCTCGCCCTCCCAGGGAACGCACGCACCCCGCCGGGAGGGCGAAGGTCCCGCTGAGCTTTCGCGCGGTAACCGATCAATCGTTCCCCAAGGCACCCGCCGGGTGGATGGCCGTCCGCCAAGAACCCGCACGCCTTTTCAACCACTCGAACTCGGAGAGACCCTCGCCCTTCCAGGAACCACAGGCACCCCATCGGGAGGGCGAAGGCCACCGCTCAGCGGCGGTTTTTCTGAGATTCCGCCTTACTCTTCGAGTCGCAAGCGGACGATGAAGAACATGCGGTCGTGTTCCGGGGAGATTTCCACAATAGCATTCACCAAACCATCTTCGACGGCTTGTACGGCTTTGACATGGGTGTCGAAATCATCCTGAAGGTCGGGGGAGGCGTAAATGTCGTAGATGCCATCTTCTTGTGCCGGCCAGGTGAGTTGTAGGGCCTCGGTCGGTTCAGTGATTTTTTCCACTTGCAGCCCTTCGCGGAAAAGTTTGTAGGCTCCTTCGGGAATATACCCTTCCCCGGGGGACGACAATTTGCCAGCTTCCTTGGGGTAATCCCATAGGGCGAAGTATTCAAGGCCCTCCTCATCACCTCTCATTAGGAAATTGGTGTATCGCCAGGTTGCCGTCCGAAAACGGAAAGCCACCTTTTCCAAATAGTGATTCTGGTCCTTGGGTTGTAGGTTTGTCTTATGTACCAAAACCTCGGAGAGCGTTATTTGAAAAAAGGGAGCGGAAGGGTTTTGCGGATCGAAAACGATAATATTCAATTCAGGCAAAGGGGAGCCGGAGGAAGCCCGCAGGGCCAGTTCCGGACTGGCTTTATTGATTTCTTTGAGAATGATAATTCCCTGATCCTCCAAGGCGTCTCCCTCGGCGAGTTGTTGCCCTAGTAAAATTGCCTGGTTCCAACCCCCTTGTTGGTTGATCGTCACATTGCCTGGCAGGGCTTCGCTGTAGAAGTAAATTTCCTTATCTTCGGCTTGGCAGGGTATCAACAGAAGCAAAAGACCGGTAAGGGAAAACACTGTTCTACCAATAGGGCCCATAAAGATGTCCTTGTGGGTTGACGTTTATCGGAAGACTCACCATTGAGATTGGCTCGCCCTATCCCAACCTTCTTCAAAAACCTCATCAACCTCTCCTTCGCTGTCGAAGGTATAGTAAGTCCAACGAATCTTAAGGTAGTACAGGGAAATTTCCTGACGAACTTCTTCCTCTGTGGTTTCGATCCCGGCAGAGGAAATCGTTACCGTATCCAATGTTATTTCATAAAAGGGATTGGCTTGGCCCTTTTCATAGAAGCTCAGTTTGGCTTGAGTGAAATGGTTTCCGGAAGCTGTGCGCAGAAATAGCTCTGGAGAGCTCTCGCTCAAAAGGGAGGCAAACCCAACATCATCAAATTCGGGCGGTTCCGGATTCATATAGGTTGAGGGATTCTTCATACCCCATTCAACGGACTCGATCTCAAGGGTTTCATCTAATTCGTCAATCTCCAGAATAATTTCTATTTCCCCAAGGGAAAGAGAGACAAGGGGCCAAAGGAACGATAGGAGAATGGCGGCACAGGGTAGTGTTTTGGCGAAAAAGGACATGACGACGCGTGGAGATTAAACAAATTTATGAAGATTAATAATGTATATAACACATTTTTCCTTGTCAATGAATTTGGTTTTTTTGTAGAGGTCAAGGGGTCAGTAAGCGATGAATCTCCTCCCCAAACAAAAAGCCGCCGGAGGGTTTGGTCCGGCGGCTTTGGATACAACTTTGCGCAGGCTCTTTTAGAACCGGTACCGGGCGCCGATGCTGAGGGCGCGGCCGTCTTCCGGGTAGTAGGCATCGCCCCCAAAGGCCGCGAAGGAGGTTTCGACAAAGTTGGTATAATTCTTGTCGGTCAGGTTCTCCAATGAAGTGAAGATCTCCAGATCGGAACTTACCGCCAAGCGGGCATCGATGCCGAATATGGTGGAACCGCCGATCCGGCGCAGATCGCCGGTAGGGTTTGAGTCCTGTTGACCGAGGCCCCCGTTGGCCGAGTCGAAACGACCGCGGTAGCGGGCGTTGAAGTTTACCGTGAGGATATCGGTGGGCCGGAGGCTAAGGGTCGTTTGGAGCAAATGCTCGGGAATGATGGCGATGCGCTGGCCCTTGGAGGAGCCTCCCCGCTCTTCGCCGCGAAGGTAGCGGTATTGGACGCCGACCCCCCACTGCGACTCGTCGTAGCGTAGGGCAAACTCACTCCCGTAACGCAAAGTCCGGTGGTCAAAATTCGTATTGATGCTTCCCGTACTATCAAAAAAGATCTCGTCTTTGACTCGGGTCACAAAAGGGTTCACCGAGAAGAACCAGTTCTCATGGGTCAGTTCGCCACCAGCTTCGATGGTCTGTCCGCTTTCAGGCTTCAAATCGCTGTTGAAGTTCGTCGCCAGGAACGCATTTCCCCCTTGGTATCCGGCAATTTCGTCGGTAGCTGGGTAGCGGTAATAGTGTTCAAAGCGAACCCAGGCCCGGGCGTTTTCGTTGATGAGGTGAGTCAGCCCGAGGCCGAAGGCTTGTTCATTGTCGCGGGTGCTGTCCTGATAGCTTTCCGCCGGGTTGGAGTCTTCGTAGTCCACCCGTAGTCTGGCGGTTTCATGGCGGCCCGATACGGAGCCGATCCAGTTCTCGGTGAAGTGGCGGGTCAGCTGTCCGAAGATCGCGTATCGGTTGCGGACCAAGTCGGCCTCATACGAGTTGAATCCGGTATCGCCTTCAACATCCAGCTCGTCCCGGATAAAATCCAACCCGAGGAGAAGAGTGTTGTCCCCTTGCTCAAAGGTCCAGGTGGGGGAAACGGTAAAGGTGTCCAAGTCCGTATCGGTGAAGCCCCCGAAGTTATTGCGGTTGTCGAGTTGACGGAATACTCCTCCGCCTTCGAGGCGAAAGATGCCGTAACCGGTGTCATCGCCCAACAACCCGCCAGCGAGATTGAGGTAGCGTTCCTCAAAGGTGGACAAGAAACTCCCGCTTTGTTCGGGGTCATCCTGGAATTGCTGTTCGGTGAGTCCCCCGGGAAGGTTGTAATCGCTTTGGAGGTAGTTGAAGCTTCCATACACCGAAAGATCCTCGGTGGCTTGAAAATCCAATCCGACATTGGCGGAACGGTTCCGTTGATTGGAAAAGTCGCGGTAGCCATCGGTGTAAAAATAGTCGGCGCCGACGGTATAACCCAGTTGCTCCACTTGACCGCTGGTGCTAACGCGCAGGTTTTCGGTTTGGAAGGAGCCGTAGGAGCCCTGGATAGCGCTTTCTCTTTCCTCGCTGCCCTTGCGGGTGGTGATTTTAATGACCGACCCCGAGGCCCGGTCCCCGTAAAGGGCGGTATGGGCGCCTTTCAGGACCTCTACGTTTTCGATGCTTTCGAGGGGAAACTGGGTCCAGTTGAAGGACCCGATATCCGGTCGGGTCACCACCCGGCCATCGACAATGATGAGGGTGTTCTGCATGGAACTGGTGCCGAATCCACGGGCATCCAGAGACGCGCTGGCCGGCCCGGAGAGGGAGGAGAAGTGCATATTGGCCCGGTCCCGGAGGATTTCGGGCAGGTTGGTGGCCCCGGAGCGTATGATGTCTTCGCGGTCGATGACGGTAATGTTGGAAGGCACATCGCTCTTCGGTTGTTCGACCCGGAGGGCGTTTACGGAAACCGGGTCCAGGGTGACGTCGGGATCATTGTTTTCGGCCTGCAGGAAGGCGGAGGAGAGGAGGAGGCCGCCGGTACATACGGTGGCCAGGAGTCTGCCGCCATTTCGCGTAGCGGGCAGGAGTGATAAGGAGTCGTTCATGTTGTTTGGTTCGGTTGTGGCCGCGCAAACAAGTTTTCAGTTCCTTACCTTGATTCTGATACCATAGTGCCAAGAGGTTCGTGGAACCTTCTTGGCTAGCGTGAAGAAATGAATGCCGTACGCATTCAAGGGTAAACTCCTAAAACCTGTTCGTGCGACAGGGTTGGATAAAAGCACTCCCCGTGTGGGGCAATGCCGGTTCTATTGTGGGTGATCAGTGACCGGACTCCAGGTGTCCATTCCGCCTTAGCGGAAAACCTCTTCCTGGTTGGCATGGCCAACCCCAACGGCTTGTCAGACCGGTGGACGGATTCGTTACCTGTTACCGTAGCGCGACTGTCGCCGATTTTCACGGCGTTTCCTGACGCATCCACGCAAATTTTTGCAAAAGAACAAGAGTTTGCCTCGCTGGGGCAAGCTTTATGGTGATCTCCTCTCGCGTTCGTAAAGTCAACACTCTTTAAGGAAAAAGTTGCGTTCGGGGCTTGCGCAGGAGAGCGGTAAGCGCAAACTTGGAGGATTTCAAAAGCTGGCCCCGACCAAACTCCCGCGTGGGAACACGGAGGGTTTGGTAGAGGTCAACCAAGTGAACCACGGGAACCATCATGCAACCAATACAATCCACCAAACTTCTTCGTTTCACCGCTCTTCTGGTAGCCATGGCTCTGTTCGCCGGATGTGGCGAACCTGCCCCTTCGGCCGATACCGGGGAAGCGGTGACCTCGATCACCATTACCGGAAACGACCGCATGCAGTTCGAGCCGACCCGTTTTGTGGTCCCGGCGGGCGAGGAGATTACGCTGACCTTTCAAAACATCGGGCAGATGCCCAAGGAGACTATGGGCCATAATCTCGCCATCATCAGGGGCCTGACCCCTATGTCCTTTTCCTCGGTCAGCCAACAGCACCCGGAAAATGAATACATTGCGCCCGAATTTGAGGACCGGGTGATTGCGGCCACCGAGGTGCTCGGGCCCGGAGAGGAGGAAACGATTGTTTTCACCGCGCCCACCGAACCCGGTGAGTATCCCTTTGTCTGCTCCTTTCCCGCCCACACCGGAGCCGGTATGCACGGGGTTATGGTGGTGGAGTAGTGGAGTGGTGAAGTAGTGGAGTGGTGAAGTAGTGGAGTAGTGGAGTGTCCGCCTTCGCCCTCCGGGCTACGGCGTGATCTCCGCTTCGCTACGAGGGGAGTGGGGGGAGAAAGTAGCAACCGGGGAAATAAAGTAGCTGCGGTCTTTAGCCGCAGTTCGATGAGGAGAAAACCGAAAAAACAGCCGGGGAGGAAAAGGATGAGGGATGAGTTCAACAAGCATGGAAACGCATTGAATCAAACCCTGATAAACCTCGAGGTTTCCAAGCTCAAACAGGCTTTCTTGGCGAATACCGGGGGAAAGGAAACTGGCAATCCAAAAGAGGGAATGGTAGGGTTGGCGGATGATGTATATTTTGAATACCCCGGTTCGTTTGTTTGGTTTTCTGATTGGTTTGTTTCTATGGAGCGCGATAGCTCAGGGGGAGGTGGAGGTGGAGCGGCCTTATATGCTCTGGACCCAGGAGGATCTTGAGGCGATGCGGGAGAAGGTGGCGGAAGGAGGCTGGTACGCTGAGTTGGCGGAGGCAACGCTGGAGGATCCTCACAATTTGGAAAAGGATTTGCTGGAATTGTGGCGCTGGGCGGTAAAGGGAGATGAGCAGGCGGGAAACCGGCAGAAGGATCGCTTGCTCGAAGTGGCCCGTTCTCCGATTCCTCGCGGAGCGGCGCAGTGGTTGACGGTTTTGCGCTATGACCTGCTCTACGATGAGTTGAGCGAAGAGGAACGGGCGAAGGTGGAGGACTTTTTCCGCACCTACATCGACCATGCGATATTCCGGAATTCCCTTTTTGACGGGGAGGTTTTCAATGACGAAAGGGATTTTTCGCGTTATCACGCGCATTATCACCGGCGGGACAACTGGTTGCCGAATATCACCTTCCCCCGCATTCTCAGCGCAAACCTAATGGCGGTGGCCTTGGGTGAGGAGGCATTGATCCGGCAGGTGTGGGACCACTATGGGTCGTGGCGCTGGTATTTTGATGAATATCTTTCCGATCAGGGGCTCTATAACGAGGACTTTGGCAAACAACATGCCACGCCGGGGGAAATGCTTCTGTATGCGATCGCCTTGGAGAATTTCGGGTTGGGCGAATTGGGATTCGGCTACCGCGGTCGTCATGGAGCGACCTTGCGCAATCATATCGAATCGATGATCTGGCTGGGGTATCCGCAAGTTGACCTGCAGAACGACACGCCTCATTTTCCCCGGCTGACCCATGGGGATGCGCGGCGTTTCCGGACCGGGGATATGGGGGGTCTCCTGGCTTTTCAGGATTTTTTGATTTCCGGGTTTCTGCCGGATGGCACGGGAACCATAGACCGGTGGAAAAGGCGGGGTGCCTGGGGTGGGGAAATTCGGGGAGATCATCCGCAATGGGACGGCTATCACGGATACACCCCCAAAATGCAAACGGCCCTCTGGTTTGAGGTGGGGCATACCAAATGGCCGGAGGCGGGGTTTGGCTATTTTCTCTCCTGGATGCGGGAACCGGGGGAAGAGATGTATCGGCCTTCCCTCTATTTTGGCGTGGAGCCGCTTTCGCCGGGGGATATTCCTCCCCCTCCCGCGCCTTCGTGGGTGGCGGAGCGCCGCGGGGTGGTGATGTTGCGGGCAGAGGAATCGCCGGAGTATTGGGAATCGAGTGCTCCGGCGGTGGGGATGCGATTGGCCACGCCCTACGCCCATGATGTATTCGATGGCTTCGCTCTGACGGGATTGTATGCCTATAACCGACCCATTCTGGTGAACCGACATATCGGAGGTTATGCCCGCGATTGGTCCCGCAGTGTGCTCAGCCATGCGGGGGTCAAAGTGGACGGGCATGAACCCGCCTTCACCGATCTGACCGCGACCCGGTATTCCTTCCCGAAGGAGGTAAAGTTCTTCGCCGCCTACTCGCCGGAACTTTATCCCGGCATTGATGCCAGCCGGGCGCTTTTTCTGACCGACGCCTATTTGTTGGATATCTTTGCTCTTGCCGACCGGCAGGGGGAGGAGCGTACTTTCCGGTGGACAACCCATTCGCTGGGAATGGCCGAGCCGGATGACCGCTGGGCGGAACCCCAGCCGCTGACTGATGCACTAGGGGCCACCGAGCGTGATCGGGAAACCGCTACGGAGCATCGGTTATTGCCCGGGCCGCAGGAAATTCTGAAGAGTTTTGACCGGATGCGGATTCGTCGCACCGGGGAGGACTGGCATATGCGGGTGGTGCAGGAGTCCCCGGTGGCGGAGGAGAATCGGTTGCTTCCGCCCGAATGGTTTGCGCGGAAAGTCGGGGTGGAGGTTCGGGTTTTGGGCGCTCCCGATACGGCCATTGGGGTGGGGCCTACCCCGGTAGCTCATGATCCGCAGGATGCCCCGGACCCCGGGGAGAGCCCGGAGAGTCACGAGCTCGCGGGGACCAGTGTGCTGATGCAGCGGGAGGCCCCGGAGGCGACTTTTGCGGTGTTGTATGAACCCTTTGAAGGCGGAGCCGGGGAGATTGTCACCTTTCGGAGAATTACGGAGACGGAGGATTTTCTGGCCACGGCGATCGGAGGGGAAGGCGAGAAGGTGAATGACCTGGCGATGGTACGCTTCCGTGACGATGGGGAGATTTCCCGGGTCGAGGACGGGGAAACCGGAGTGATCGTGGATTTCCGTGACCATGCGGTCGTGCGGATCGGCACGGACCGGGTGGAGGTATTTGGGGACGTCCGCCGTATGCGGATGCCTGCGCCAGCGGGCGAGGAGACACGCTACTACCATAACGGAAGACTTTCCCCGGCGACGGTGGAAGACGGTCAACTCCGGTACGATGCCCCGAGGGGGTAAACGAGTGAAGGGAATGGGCGGGGTGTCTTCGCCGATTGGGCTTCCGCTTGTTTACCTCGATGCGCTCGGCCTATTTGACCAGTTCGGCAGGCTCAAAGCAGGCAAGCTCAATGGAAAGGAGGGTGATTCATGGATGGCGTAACTCCGCTTGCGCTGGAAGGTGATGGAGGTTTTGGGAGCGATGATCTTCCCCCTCCCTCCCTTTTTGGTTTTTTACATTCGCTTTTTCTTTTTGCGGTAGTGGGAAGGGGGGATACCAAATTGACGGCGGAAGGCTTCGGTGAAGCGTTGTTGGTTGGGGTAGCCGCAGGCTAGGGCGATTTCGCTCATCGGGTTTTGGCTTCCTTGCAGTAGGGTCTGGGCGTGCGCGAGCCGCAGGTACTGCCGTTCCTGGCTGGGGGTGCGTCCCAGGGCTTCCTGGAAACGGCGCTCCAAGGTGCGGCGGGAAACATGCAGTTGTCGGCAGAGATCGGTAGTGGACAGCGGGTGGCGGAGGTTTTCCTCCAAGAGGCGCACGGCCCGGGTGACCAAGGGGTCGCGGGTATAGCGGAGGCCCGTGGAGGCCCGTTCGACGACTCGGCCAGGAGGAAGATCGAGGCGACCGGGGGGAACCGCTTCACCGGCCATGAGGCGATCCAGTAGGCGGGCCGCTTCATACCCGACGATGCGGGCGCCGCGGTCAATGCTACTGAGAGTCGGGGTGGTGAGATCGGCTATCAGTTTATCGTTTCCCACGCCCATGACCGCGATGCGCTCCGGCATCCAGTCGCGGGGAATCCAATCCATTACGCGCTGCGCCAGAAAATCATCCCGCACCAATAAGCCCACTGGAGGGGGCAAGGCCTCCAACCAGTCGCAAAGTCGCTGGCGGGCGGCCGGATCGAGTTCCGGTTGGTCTTGGAGGAGATAATGCGAGGAAGGTTCGCTGCCCACGGAGGCCACTCCCTCCCGATAGCCCCGTTCCAGTACGGTGTTCGGGGCATAGGTTAAAAAGGCGTAATGGAGAAGGCCTTTTTCGTGAAAATACCGGGCCGCCATACGTCCGATTTCGGCATAGTTGGTGGTGACCAGTGGGTAGGCGGAGGCCAGGCTGGCGTCGTGGACCCCGACCGCCGGAATGGGCCAGGGCTCCGGTGCCAGTCCCTTGGAAGGTGAGCTAAAAACCACCCCGTCGCTCTGTTCAGTAATCCACCGCAGGGTTTGCGGGCTGACTTGGCCCCATAAATGAAGCACCAGATGCCAATCGCCTTTTTCTTTGGCGTACGCCGACACCCCTCTCACGATATCCCGCATCGTTGTGGCCACGGCGGGTAGCAGAAGGGTGATCAGTTTCTGTGCGGGCATGGTTTGTACTATACGCCCTGACGTGAATACGTAAAACATTTTCGCAGGCTGAAGCCAGCGCTACTAAAAACAGCCAATCGGGACGTAAACCCCCTCCGATAAAGGCAGATTACTGTTTTGTAGGGCCTCCACTTGTGGAGTGCCGCCCGTGAGGATTTACGTTCTGGGCAAAAGGTTTCCGTTGGCCACAGAGAATGGCTTTCCTCTTTGCAACGTTTTAATGTCTCCGCCGCGACGGGTCGGGGGGTTAACCCCTTTTCGACAAGGCAGACCAATCGGGGTGTAAAGCCCCTCCGACTATATCTGTTGAGCCACAGCGAAATCCCGCTAAGCGGGAACCTCCGATCCGCTTTGCTACATTCGCCTTCGCCCTTCGGGCTACGGCGTGATCTCCGCTTCGCTACGAGGGGAGTGGGGGAGAAAATAGCCGCCGGGGAAATAAAGTAGCTGCGGTCTTTAGCCGCAGTTCGATCAGGAAGAAACCGAAAAAACAGCCGGGGAGGAAAAGGATGAAAGATGAAGGAACGCAACCCGAGGAAACCACAACGGTGCGACCAGGGGATTTTCGGTGGTTCTTGGGTATTTACGCAATTGCGAAAAAATGACGTATAAACGTAAAATAATTGGCGCAAAAAAAGGGTTTACGCAAAGGAGTAAAGGTGGTATTTTACCCATAGTTTTAAATCAGCTTTAGCTTAACCCCATTTTTCTATTTCTTTACCCTCCCTGAAAGGATTACCGATATGAACAAAAAGATTTTCTTTATTTCTCTGATCAGCACCGCCTTGCTGGCCGGACAGGCGAGCGCGAACTTGTTGGTGTATGACGGCTTTCTGGCCGGCGGCGATAATCCCGATACCAGCGCGGGTGAATACCAATCCGAGCCGGGTTCCACCGATGGAACCGACAATGACTCGATCATGGGCCAAGGACCAAATACCATCGGTTTCACGGACTCATGGGTGGGTGCTTCGGGTGCTCCGGGTAATATGAATGTTGGAAGTTACCCGAGGATAAACAATACCGGCCTGAACTATACGGATGGCAATGGACTGAGTTTAGTCACCCAGGATGGAGCGGTTGAAATTTTCAGGAGCAGTGAATTCACCTCGGCCAGAAGCATCTCTAGAAATTTGTCCGGCGTGACAACCAGCTCGGATGGGTTCTGGATGAGCACCCTGATTCAGTTTTCTGAAGGCAGCGGTGGACGCTTGGGGTTTGAAACGTCCGTCGGCGGAAGTTCGGGCCGATTCCATGAAATTGGATTTACCGTTGATGGAAACCTGGTGGTGGGGTCTGACAGCACAGGACTGAATATCAGTCAAACTACCTACGCCGCAAATACGACCCATTTCATCGTGGCGAACTTTAAGTCGGGTGCATTTGGTGATCGTTTCATCGATGTTTGGATGAACCCGAACGATCTCACGAATCTTGGCACGCCTGATTTTGAGGATTTGGCTGGTGACCAAGCGACCACGACAACGCAAGGTGATCAAATTCGAATTCAAACCGAGGACACGTTTGAAGGATTCAGCTTTATCGTGGACGAGATCCGGATTGGCGATGCCATGGAAGATGTATTGGTCCCCATCCCCGAACCCGGCACTTATGCGGCGATCTTCGGATTTCTGGCGCTCGGGATTGTTTTCTGGGTGCGTCGGCGGAAATAGGTTTCTCCGAATCGACACGCTGGCTTCGTTGGCCTTTGCTGGAAGCGGGGGTGAAGAGAGCTAAAAACAGATTTGTGGAGTGTCCGCCTTCGCCCTTCGGGCTACGGCGTGATCTCCGCTTCGCTACGAGGGGAGTGGGGGAGAAAATAGCCGCCGGGGAAATAAAGTAGCTGCGGTCTTTAGCCGCAGTTCGATGAGGAAGAAACCGAAAAAGTTTAGGCGGTTTTGCGAGGCTTACGAGGGAAGGGGACCGGATAAATCCGGGACTCCAACGGGTCCTGGCGAATTTGGTGCGCTTCTGGTTGCGGTTAGGGTGTTTTGCGTAGTGTGCCGCTTTAGCTAGCCTCTTTGGAGTGGTGGAGTAGTGGAGTGGTGGAGTGGTGGAGTGTCCGCCTTCGCCCTTCGGGCTACGGCGTGATCTCCGACCTCCCCTTTTCGCAGGCTGAAGCCAGCGCTACTTAAACAGCCAATCGGGGTGTAAAGCCCCTCCGACTATATCTGTTGAGCCACAGCGAAATCCCGCTAAGCGGGAACCTCCGACCTCTGTTTCTTTCCGGGGGGGGTACCGCCATCCTGGTGGTGTTGGGGGAGGGGCAGTGCCTGAGAGGGCCCGATGCTCTTTCTCCCCGCAGCCCGGAGATTTTGATTTTTCATTTTAGGAAAATCAGTCATGCTCGGAGCGATGAAAGAGAATAGGCATCACGGAGGACCGGAATTGTTGGCCCCGGCGGGGTCGCGGGATTCGCTGACGGCAGCTTTGCAGGCCGGGGCGGATGCGGTGTACCTGGGCGTGGGGCATTTGCAGATGCGGGCGGCCGGGGCGGCTTTCTCCATTCCCGAATTGCCGGAGGTGGTGGAACAGGTGCACGCGGCGGGGAAGAAACTTTATGTAACCCTGAATACCGTGGTCTATGAGGAGGAGCGGGAAGAGTTGGAAAAGGTTTTGCAGGCCGCGGCGGAGAGTGGGGTCGACGCGGTTATCGCGGCGGATCCGGCGGTTCTGGAAGGGGGCCGAAAGCATAACCTGCCCCTCCACTTGTCCACCCAGGCCAATATCTGCAACCTATCGGCGATACGTTTCTACGCGGCTTTTGCCGACGTCATGGTTTTGGCCCGGGAGCTGACCCTGGAGCAGATCACCGCTCTCAACGAAGCGATCCGCCGGGAGAATATCACCGGCCCCTCCGGGGAATTGGTGCGAACGGAAATTTTTGTGCACGGGGCGCTCTGTGTGGCCGTTTCGGGCAAATGTTACATGAGCCTGGCGCAGCACAACGCCTCGGCGAACCGAGGGGATTGTTTGCAGGCCTGTCGGCGGAAATACGAAGTTACCGACAAGGAAACCGGATTTGCCTACGAAGTGGACAACCAATGGGTCATGTCGCCGAAGGATTTGTGTACCTTGCCGATGTTGGACCGCCTTTTGGCGAGTGGGGTTGGGGTTTTGAAAATCGAGGGGCGGGGACGTTCACCGGATTATGTGCATACCGTGGTGGGGGCCTATCGCGAGGCCATCGACGCCTGGGTCGCCGGAACCGGGGAGGCATTTTCGGTGGATGATGCGATGGAGCGCCTTCGTTCGGTGTTTCACCGGGGGTTCTGGGAAGGCGGGTATTATCTTGGCGAAAAGATGGATCCCTGGGCGCGGTCCTCCGGCTCCCGGGCGACCCAACGCAAAGTATTTCTCGGGACCGTGGAAAATTATTTTGCCCGGCAGGGGGTTGCCGAGGTGCACCTGGCCGCCAATGATTATCAACAGGGAACGCCCCTTCTCATTACCGGTCCGACGACCGGCGTGGTGGAGGCGCAGCCCCCGGCCTTCCGCCGGGAAGAAAAGGAAGTGACCGAGGCCCCGCGCAAAAGCACCATCACCTTTCCGGTACCGGCAAAGGTTCGCCGGGGGGACAAGGTGTATCGTCTGGAGGAAAGATCCTGAGCTGTTCCCGGCGAAAATGCCTTGCCGAGTATTGGACAACCGATATAGTTTTATTCTGTTGTCCCCGTAGTTCAATGGATAGAACACTGGTTTCCTAAACCGTAGATCTGGGTTCGATTCCCAGCGGGGGCACCACTATTAAAGTCCTGAAAAGAAACGCTTTACGAAGGAAAAGGGCAATTTAAAGGGAAAGGTCGATCTTGCCACCAAAAGGCCACCAGAGCCAAGAAAAAGGCCAACCGGACAAAGTCGCTTTCAGGATTGGAAGAATTCCGTGGCCGAATAATCCTTCACTCCCCCGCCGACGGAGGCTTGGGGATTTTCCAGAAGTCCTGCAGGCGGTTGATCAAAAGGGCCAGGCGCGGGTTTCTCTCGGCCGAGCGATTCCGCCACATAAGAACCATGGGAACGGTATCAGGCACAGGGATACGCCGATAAAGGGGACGTTCCCCGGCAGAGATGGCGATATCGGGGAGGACCGCCGCCGAAGCGCCGCTGCGCAATGCCCCGGAGGTTTGTAAATAAGAGGAGCCTTCGAAAACGACCTTCAGCGGTTGGGAGACCCTGGCCGCCAATCTTTCGATTCGTTCCCGCATGGATCCGCCGATGGGCAGGGCCAGCGGGCAGGAAGTCAACGCACGGGCGAGAGAACATTTCCTGGGCAGCTCCCCCGCCTTGTCCAGGGGCAGGTACAAGCTGTAGGTGAGGTTTCCCAGCGCCGCCGTTTGCAGGCCCGGCAGATCCGGACCCTGTTTTCGCACGACGGCCACATCGGCGATCCCCTCTTGCACTTTACGGAGCATTTCGCGGGTTTGCTCGTGCTGCAATTGCCACCGGACTTCCGGCCACACCTCCCGCAATTCGGGCAACTGAGGCAGGATCAGCCATTGTCCCACGGTGTTCGAGGCCACCATCCTCAGCGCCCAGGCGTCCCCTTTTTGGGAAGAGGCGAACTCCTGCAATCTCCCCAGACTTTCCCGGATCAGGAAGGCCAATTCTCTTCCCGCCTCGGTCAGGATCAGCCCCCGGCCCTTTCGCTCCACCAAGGCGGTCTCGAAAAAGGATTCCAATTCGCTGATCTGCCGACTGACCAAAGCCTGCCTCGCCGGATCGCCGCCGGTCGCAGCCACAATGGAACCGTGCTCGGCAACCTCACTGAAAGCGGACATCCGCTCCAGGGAAAGACCTTTGCGGTTAAAAAGGGAACGATACTTCATAGATAACTATAGAGTTAAGTTATATGAATTTACTTAATTTGTCAATGAGAGGATTTTTCGTAGTATGAGAGGAGTTATGAGTCAACCCAACACCTTTTCCTTCCCTCACGGCCTCGACATCTTCGGGGATATTCACGGACATGCCGACGCGTTGCGTGGCTTGTTGAAGAAACTGGGCTACCGCATCCACCAAGGTGCTTACCGGCATCCGGCAGGGAGAAAAGCCTTTTTCCTTGGCGACTTGCTCGATCGCGGACCGAAAATCCGGGAAACAGTGCATCTCGTTCGGGCGATGGTCACGGCGGGAGAGGCCCGGATGATCCTGGGGAATCACGAGATGAATGCCCTGCGGTATCACCATTATGACCGAATGGGGAAACCTCTGCGGGCGCATGAAGGCAGCAAGCGCAGGCAACACCAACCCAGCCTCGACCAATTTGCCGATCCCCATCCCGATGAATGGCGGGAGACGCTCGACTGGTTTGCCGAACAGCCCCTTTGGGCGGACCTTGGACCTCTGCGTCTCGTGCATGCCTGTTGGGACCCTGCGGCCCTGGCCACCCTTGACGGACACGGTCCTTTGCGAGGGGAAAATCTGGAACGACTGAGTCGGAAAGGAACGGTAGGTGCCAAGGCGGTTGAGCGCATCCTCAATGGTCCGGAAGCCCTTTTGCCGGCGGGCCATGAACAGATCCTGCACGATGGAAGTAGACGACCGGATATTCGCATCCGCTGGTGGGAGGGCTACACCGGTCAGACCTGTCGGGAGTGGATCTTTCCGGCCAATCCGGAGATTCCCGATCTTCCCCCGGTTCCGCGGTCCATTCCGAAAAGCAGACCCTATGGCGAAGAAGAGCCGCTTTTGTTCTTCGGGCATTATGCCATCACCGGGGAAATCCCGGGCCCCATCCTTCCCAACCTGGCCTGTCTCGATTACGGCCTCGGCAAGGAAGGGAACCTGGTCGCCTACCGTTGGAACGGGGAACGCCAATTGCGCCCGGAACATTTTATCCAGTAAACCCAAACCCCAAGCGAAAGGAACAACGCGTGAAAAACCAAAAAGCACCCCTTTCCCAACTCGAACAATACCTCTCCAAGGCCGCCTGGATCCTGAAGGGGCCTATCGGTGCGTCGGATTTCAAGGCTTACATTTTCCCGATGCCCTTCTTCAAGCGCATCTCGGACGTTTATGAGGAGGAATACCAGATCGCTCGGGAAGGAATCCGATGGCGACGAGGAATACGCCGCTCTGCCCGAATTCCACCGCTTCGTCATCCCGGAGGGCAGCCATTGGAACGACATCCGGGAGGCCACCTCCAATGTCGGCCTGAAAATCGAGCCATGCCTCCGCGAAATCGAGGCGGCGAACCAGGAATACCTCTATGGCAATTTTGGTGATGCCCAGTGGTTTCATCCTTCGGGATTTATCCTTGAAAATCTAAATATATCCTTTAGAATTTCAAGGAATGTTTCTTGACCGAGAAAGCTATCTTGCCACCATTCGTTCCCGGCTGGAGGACAATCCCGTGGTTGCTTTGCCCGGGCCACGGCAGGCCGGGAAAACGACCTTGGCGAGGATGTTGACGGAGACCTCTCCCGACACGGAGATTCACCACTTTGATCTTGAGTCGCCATCCGATCTGGCACGTCTCAGTAATCCGGAGTTGGCGCTCTCCCGGCTGCGTGGCTTGGTCATCCTCGATGAGATCCAGAGGATGCCCGAGCTGTATCCGGTGCTCCGCGTGCTCGCGGATCGGCCCGGTTTTCCGGCGCGGTTCCTGATTCTCGGCAGTGCCTCACCCGACTTGGTCAAAGGGGTTAGCGAGACCTTGGCGGGGCGGATTTCCTTCATTGACGTGTCCGGGTTTTCGCTCGCGGAGGTGGGTGATGAGCATTTGGCCAGGCGTTGGTGGCGGGGCGGCTTTCCTCGCGCCTACCTTGCCCGCGACGACAAGGCGGCCGGCCAATGGCATGAGGACTTTATCCGCACCTTCCTGGAGCAGGACATCCCGCAGTTCGGCATCCGCATCCCTGCGACGACGCTGCGCCGCTTTTGGACGATGGTCGCGCATTACCACGGGCAAATCCTCCAGGTGTCCGAGTTGGCTCGCTCTCTCGGCACCAGCGAGCCCACCGCGCGCCGCTATCTCGACATCCTCAGCGGAACCTATGTGGTGCGGCAACTGCCACCGTGGTTCGAGAATCTGAAAAAGCGTCAGGTCAAGGCTCCCAAAGTCTATATCCGGGATACCGGAGTCCTTCACACCTTGCTGAACATCAACGATGTCGCCGCGCTGGAATCCCACCCGAAACTGGGGGCCTCGTGGGAGGGTTTCGCGATCGAGCAGATCCTATCGGCCACGGGAGACCGGGATGCCTATTTCTGGGCCACGCATGCGGGGGCCGAGTTGGATCTTCTCATTTTCCATCAGGGACGTCGGATTGGGTTCGAGTTCAAATACAGCGAAAAACCGGCGACCACCAAATCGATGCGGATCGCGGAATCCGATCTGGGACTGGACCACCTTTATGTGGTCCACCCCGGAAAGCATACCTTCCCCCTCGCCGAAACCATCACTGCAGCCACTCTGCCGGATGCTCTCAACACCCTCTAAACCAGCGAGAAAACCATGTCCTTCGGCGAGAACAACTCCGTCGAGCCCTTCACTATTCAGATGGTGGAGCCCTTGTGGGTGGTCCATCCCGGCACGCTACGCTATCCCATTTCTGAAAAAATCACCGCTCTGCCCCTGCGCGGGATTCATCAAATCGAACGGAAAAATTCACCTCGAATTTTCGGAATCGATTCCGTATTTTCAAGGTAAATGATTTCGCGCCATCTGACCTCAACTTTGCTCAAGGGCCTTGGCCAGACCCCGGCGGTGGCTTTGCTCGGCTCCCGGCAAGTGGGTAAGGCCACCCTGGCGCGGGACTTGGAACTGGGGAAGCCGCTTTAGCGAGAAAGAGCAGGCTGAGAAACAGGCAACTCTCAACCCTTACCGGCATTCAAAGACTAGGGAAGTTCTCCTTGTACTTGGCTGACCCCTCGAACGCCCACCGGTAACCTACCGTCCGGTCAATCGGATTGTGCTTACACCGGATATAAGCCCCGCCGAATTCCTTATGCCAGATGCCCACCGGTGGATTTTCACCCTGGAGGAAAACCTTGCGCCCTCCGCAATGAGGACCACCGAGGAACAAGGCCATATACGCCCGGTCATCCGCGAAAAACTTGCCTTGCCCACTCATGCCGCGACCCTCCCTTTGGGCTTCCACCGGATGAGCAGCTTCATCGGAACCGAAAGTTCAATTACTGTCTTTAACACCTTCACTCTATACGCACGGCCACCCGATCCATCAACCGGAAATCTTTCCTTTTTTAAAAGGCATCGGAGGGGGGATGCCGGGAAGGGAAGGATTAGGGGTTGCTTTTTATTTTCAAACTTTCCTAGGGTAGGGTCTTCAAAGAAAGATTGCCATGTCAAAAGAGAATACTGAAATACGCTATGCGGAGAGCCACGAATGGGCCCGTTGGGATGGGGACGGAATCGTCACGATCGGGGTCTCCGATTATGCCCAGGGAAATTTGGGGGATGTGACTTTTGTGGAATTGCCGGATACCGGGGACTCCTTCGAAAAGGGGGATTCCTTCGGGGTGGTTGAATCGGTTAAGGCCGCCTCCGACTTGTATGCCCCGGTTGCGGGGGAAGTTACGGAAACCAACGAGACGCTGGACGAGAGCCCGGATACGGTGAACCAGGACCCACTGGGAGAAGGCTGGATGATCCGGCTATCGGGAGTGAGCCGCGAAGAATGGGAAACCTTACTGTCGAGCGAAGACTACGCCGCCAAAAATGGCAGCGGCGAGGATTGAGGGGAAATAAAGTAAGAAGTAAAATTTAAGGTCGAAGACGGCGTAGCACTTAAGAAAAACAACCGGAGGAAGGACATGCCGCGCGAAAGCCTAGCGAGGGTCTCTCCGAGCTCGAGTGCTCGGGTTGCCGGTGCGGGTTTTTGGCGGACGTTCGTCCACCGGGCGGGTCCATCTGGGAACGATTGGCCGGTCACCGCGCGAAAGCTCAGCGGGACCTTCGCCCTCCCGGTGAAGTGGGGACGTTTCTGGGAGGGCGAGGGTCTCTCCGAGCTCGAGTGGTCGGGTTGCCGGTGCGGGTTTTTGGCGGACGTTCGTCCACCAGTCGGGACCATAAGGGAACGATTCGCCCGTAACCCCCCGAAAGCTCAGCGGGACCTTCGCTAAGCGCATATGCGTCAACCCAAGCACTAATGTGAGACTAAGGTCCACTTCTGCATCGGGCGGGGGCCTCGTGCCCCTTCCCGGAACACTCCTGACCAAGGATGAATACGCAGACCCACCGCCCCCGCCCGCTGTCAGTCTCTCACCTGCAT
>JAIUMY010000006.1 GCA_022565335.1 Opitutales bacterium | reverse complement strand
GAGACTGGCGGGGTCGGAGTGTTCCGCGCAGCCGCTTCCGCCTTCGCTAAAGCTACGGCGCGACAGGGAAAGCGGCCGCGCGGTGTGGTGGGGCGTGTGTTTATGTCCCTGGCTTGAAGTACTCCGCGCAGGGACACGAGGTCCCCGCTTGGCGCAAAAAGCGAACGGGGGCCTTGCGCCCCTGAGCGCAATGCTTCGGAAAACGGATATGTCGCCCCTTTTCGACAGCGAGCGGGGACTTTATGTCCCTGCGCGCAACACTCCTAAGGCCTCGGAAACACCCTAGTCTCGCATTAGAGGGCGGTGGTCAGAATATCGACGGGTTTATTCCTGCCGAGTTGATTCGTGAAGGCACGGACCTCAAACAACCACCCGGTGGACGGTCAAGCCCCGAGCTGGTTTGTCGCAGACCTTGAGCCAGGCGAAGGGAGCGTTACTTTGGTTTATCGATACGCACTTTGGTTTCCCTTAAACCGCTTTTGGGAACACAAAGGTCTCTCCGGGCGCTTTTACTTTGTAGGGTCGTACACTACCAATCCTGGATTCGCCAGAGTTGTGTTAGGGTGTCGCGTGAAGGAAGGTGTTCGAGAGGCAGGATCACGAAAGAGAACTTATACCGCCCGGCGGGGATTTGGTATTTTTCAATCGTATCCGGACCACAACTGCGCCCCCCGACCCCACGGTGGGCAATGTCCAAATACAACCAGGGGTGTTCGGACTTGGGCAATAAGTCCCAATGGGTGGCTTTCAGCAAAGCCTCACGGGAATGCGGGGAGACGGTGAAAACGAAAGGACTCTCCCCGATGACCAACATTCCCCCACGGCCTTTTTCCCGGTTTCCCACGGCCAACCAGCGCGTGTCCGAACGCCCCCCATTCTCCTGCGGCAGGGGATAGGGGTAAGGCATCTCCGCAATCATTTGGCGATAGACGCCCGGTAAGCTACCTTGGCAACGGTCAGGATAATTTTCTCCAGGTCCCCGACCATACCACGCGACCTGATCCCATGCGCCCGGCAAGGCAAGGGCGAATCCGAGGCAACCGGGGTCGGCGAGTTCGCCGGGAACAGTGAACGTGCCCTGCCAGCGCCAACCCAATCCATGAGCACACCGTTCCCAAGTCGCCTGCAGCTCCAGCGGCCCGTCCAAACCGGGAAAACGCCAGCTGCAATCGCCTGGCTCAGCGGAACCTTCGGGTTCTTCGGAAAGCTTTGGCTTCGCGGTATAAAATCCATCCCGCCGCCAACGTCCCAAGGGTTTATCCTCCTGCCCGGTCCAGGCTTTAATTCCATCATTATCAAGGGGCGCGCGCCAGATCATCGGCTGCCAGTCCTCGGCTAGAAAAACCTCTTGCTCGGCGGATAAAATTTCCGGCATGGAGTCCTCTTCGGTGGTTTCCGCAACCGCTTTTACCGCAAAAGTCTCCCCACAACGACTGACCTCGTGTCCTTTCGGAGCCCACTCGGTGGCTTTTTGCAAAGTAAGCGAAAATACCATCGTGATTTCGCGGGTCCCTTCCACCCGGGGCTGCAGAATTCCCTGCGGGAGCCGGATTTTTTCTTTTTTGCCAGGGGCAACCTCAGGCAAATCCAAAGTCCCGCTTTCCACCGGCAAACCATCCTCCCGGCGCTCCCAATGTAATTTCAGATCGTCGGTTCCGCTAAAGGCCCGGCGGTTGTGAATCACCAGGCGCGCTTTCTTTTTACTTTTTTTGAAAACCAATTTTTGCGGCTGATACACCTTGGCCACCTCGGTCATGGTCGGATGAGGGTCAAGGTGAGGGCTAATCAACCCGTTCAGGCAAAAGTTGGCGTCGTGCCGCAATTCGCCGAAATCTCCACCGTAGCCGACAATTTTCTGTCCCTCGCGGATGGTCTCCAACCCCTGGTCCATCCAGTCCCAGATAAAGGCCCCCTGAAAGGCCTTGTGAGAATAAAACAGATCCCAATACTCTTGCAAATTGCCGGTGCTATTGCCCATGGAATGGACATACTCACAGGGGATAATAGGTCTTTGGTCGCGGGGATAAAACTCACGCGCCAGAATGTCCAAATCCTCCAGGGAGGGATACATGGGACCGATAATATCGGTGGCTAAGCGACTGTCAGGACAGCGGGGGGAACCCGCCGCAGGATCCGGGCGCCCAACCGCTTCATACCAATCCCGCATGATCGCCCCTTCGTAGTGGAGAACCCGGGTAGGGTCATAATTGCGTATCCACCCAGCCATGGCATCGTGATTGGGGCCATGCCCCGATTCGTTTCCGAGGGACCAACTAAAAATCGACGGATGGTTCTGATCGCGCCGCACCATGCGCATTCCCCGGTCGAGAAAGGCTGCCGCAAACTCCGGACGGCGGGCCAGAGAATCCTGGTAATGGTGGTTTTCCACGTTGGCCTCATCCATCACCCAGAGCCCGAGTTCATCGCAGAGTTCATAGAGCATGGGGTCACTGGGATAGTGAGAGGTGCGAACGGCATTGATGTTGTGTTGTTTCATCAGCACCAATTCGGCCCGGATTCGATCCCGGTCGGGCACTTTCCCGGTAACCGGGTCATGGTCATGACGGTTGACCCCGCGGAACATGACCTTTTGTCCATTAATGCGAATACTTCCCTTGGAGAATTCAATTCGGCGGAAACCGACCCGCACGACCGTGCTTTGCTGAACCTTTCCGCTCTTCTCCCGCAGGGTCACCAATACCTTATACAGATGCGGAGATTCATCGCTCCATGGCTGAACCGGCAGATCGGGCATCCGTGTTTGCAAGAAATTGCCGTTCTTCTCGCTTTCCCTGGTTCCCAGGCTTCGTGTAGCGATTTCTTTTTTCCCCTGAAGTTTTTCCGTCGCTTCAATGATTGTGGTTTCGAGGGTGAAATCCATTTCCTCCCGGTAGCCGAGTCCCGCTACTTCCGCCCGGACCACCAGGCATCCGGTTTTCTGGGACGGATCCCAATCCCCTTCAACGCGGAGGTCACCCACATAGTGCTTGGGCAAACGTTCCAAATATACACTTCGGTGTATCCCTGCATGCCACCAATGATCCTGATCCTCCAGATAGGATCCATCGGACCAGCGAATCACCTTCAGGGCCAGGGTGTTACCCCCTGCTTTAAGGAAAGGCGTAATCTCCCATTCGCCCGGCAGACGGCTATCCTTGCCGGCTCCGACGAAAGCCCCATTCACCCAGACCTCAAGGGCACTCTCCGCACCACCGACATGGAGCACCACCCGATCCTTCCGCCAGGATGTCGGGACCGTGAAAGTGCGGCGATAGAGCCCCGTTGGGTTCTCTTCGGCAGGCACTTCCGGAGGCGTGTCCTGAAAGGGCATGTCGATGTTGGTGTAGATCGGCGTGGCTTTGGAATTCTCCTGACAGGTAAACAGCCCGGGAACCTTTATTTTTTGCCAGCCCTTGCCCTTTTTTTGGGTTAAGCAAGATGCCGGAAGGGCCTCGGGGTGAGGAGCGAGGAGGAAGTCCCATTGACCATCCAACAGTTTCCGGGTTCTACCGGGGTTTTCCGCCCCCACCTTCAACGCCTCTTTGTCTGAATCGGCCCAATACTGCGTGGGCCGCATCGGAAGGCGGTTGATCCCCGTCATTTCCGGAAGTTTCCACCACTGTGAAACTGGCAAGTCCATTATTTTAGCCATCACCCCATGCAACCAAAGGAATCTTCGAGAGCAAGGCTTATTCTCACCAAATCTGCCAGAATGGCGGGGCGCCTAATGCGGGAGCGCGGGACTTCAGCCCGCGTTGTGTACCGACTGGTCCAACGGGGCCATTCCTTTCGCAAGCCCTACCCCCTCGGAGAAAAGATCGTTTTCCAGCCGAATCGAAACTGCGGCTAAAGCCCGCAGCTACCAGTGTAGAGAGGAACGAGGAAGGTTCTGGTAGTGCGGGACCTCAGCCCGCAAAAAAGCCCCGGCTCTTTTGAGCCGGGGCTTTGAAAGGTTAATCTTTATCTAAAAGATTAGAAGGACACGCCAACGGCGGCACCCCACCAGATTTGCTGGTCAGGATTCATGTCTTCGTTGTTGGCAGCATAACGCACACCAACGGAACCATAGGCGGCGTCAGTGAAGGAGTAAACGACGTCAGCGGAAACTCCGTAGTAGAAGTAGTCAGGAGAACCATCTTCGTCGACCCAAACGTGACCCAGGAAAGCTCCCAATTCGAGATCGGCTTCAGCGCCCACGAACTCAGCAAGGCCGATGGAGTAGTCAAGAGCACCTTCAATAGTCCAATCTTTGAGTTCAATGTCGTAGAACAAGTAAAGGCTGGGATCAACCGGGATTTCATCCAGGTTCAGCATAGCGCCAGCATAGATTTCCTGAGTGTCAGTCTCATCAGTGAAACTATAGTAGGTGAATCCAACGTCAGCAGTGATGGCGTCGATGTCCCAGGCATAACCGATGGTGTAGTCGACTTCACCGGACTCTCCACTGCCGCTGCGAACATCGGAGGTAGACCAGATTTCGGCGTAGAATCCTTGTACTTCGTAAAGGATGCTGGGCTGGATGGAAGGTCCACCAAGTTTAACGCCACGCAAGGAGTACTCGGATTCAAAGGCAAATTCGACGGTCACGGTTGCTTCATCAAAAGCGATTTGACCGAACAAAGAAGCCGGAGCGGCCAAAGCGGCCACGGACAGAACTTTTAAGGTGTTTTTCATAATGTGTTTTGTTGTTTGTGTGTTTGTTTGTGTGTTTGTGGATAAAACCACAAAAGTTGCATAAGCAAGAAGGTTGCCAATCTTGCAATACGATAACCTTTAGACCGCAAAAGTCACGATTCGTCAAGAGAAAGTTACTTTTAAGACAAAATTTTTCCCTTTTGCGCTAAAAAAAAGCCCGCCGTGCAAGAACTTACCAAATCCCTTGCTCCCGCAGTTGCCTTTCTGCGGTCCCCGGCCAATCCCGGTTCGCATGGGGGCTTGCCGGGCTGGGATGGAGCACCCTCCCCAGTGAGACTTTTGGCCCTTCCGCCAAGGCCCGCTCCGCCTGCACCAAGGCAAACCCGCCGACCCCGACAACCCATTCGGGGGAGAGAATGCGCACGATTTCACGCAGATGCTCATCGCAATAGGCCAAAAGTGGCTCCCGCTCGGCCCGGGGCAATTTGTCCGGAGTCCGATTGCGGCCAGTCTCCTCCATAAACACCAGGGGACAGTAATTGGCGACGAAATGATCAGCGAAGAACCTATCCGCCGCGCCGAAGGTCTTCGCAAAATACCCCCAAAGCCGCTTGCCGCTGACCTCGGAACGGGTGCAGGCAAATCCGTCAATCGGCCTTTTGGGATGCTCGGGGCTCGGCTTTTGAATGACCGGGTTGATTCCCAACCAGTCCCGGACATGAGGGATCTCGCCAAAAGGCACCCCTGTTTGGGCCATGCCCCAAGGGCCGGGATTCATCCCGAGAAAAAGTACTTTTTTGCTCGTGGCGGCGGCTTTCTGTAAATACTGGAAGTGCCCTTCCCAAGCATAGTCCAGGGGATTGTAGGTATGCGTAACTGGTTCGGCAAAGGTCAATTGATTGACTTTTTCGCTCAGCGCCCGCGCCGCCCGGACCATTGCTTCGACTCTCTCTTTTTCTGTATTCATAGTAGCCTTACCTTTCCTTATTCGGCCAATTCAATCCCCACCGGGCAATGGTCGGACCCCATCACCTTGGGAAGGATGAAGGCTTGTTTCACCTTTTTGTCCAAGCGCTTGGAAACGCCAACGTAATCGATTCTCCACCCGACATTCCGTCCCCGGGCCCCCGCCCGGTAGGACCACCAGGAGTAGTGACCGGCCTCACCGGGATGCCGAACACGGAAGGTATCGATAAATCCAGCCTCCAACAACAGGCCAAAGCCTTTCCTCTCCTCATCGGTAAACCCCGCATTGCGCCGGTTGCTCCGTGGATTGGCGAGGTCAATCTCCTCATGGGCTACATTGAAATCGCCGCAAAAAACCACCGGCCGGTCACGATCCAATTCCTGCAAATAGGCTTTCAAGGCGGGATCAAAAACCTTTTCCCGGTATTCCAACCGGCTCAGGTCCCGCTTGGCGTTGGGTACATACACATTGATCAAATGAAACTCCGGAAAGGTCAGCCGCTGCACCCGTCCCTCGGGATCCTCTGCCAAGGAAGGAATTCCCACCGATACCTCCTCGGCCTGGCGCCGCGAGAAAACCGCGGTTCCGGAATAACCCGGTTTCTCCGCCGGATGCCAATAGGCATGATACCCCTCGGCCGCAAAATCCACTTGCTCGGGGCGGGCCTTAATCTCCTGGAGAGCCAGAATATCCGGCTGCGTCTCCGCCCAGAAATCGGCAAAGCCTTTTTTTAAAACCGCCCGAAAGCCATTCACATTCCACGAATACACACGCATTCCCCAAGCCATCATGTTCCCCGCTCCGCGTCCACTCAATTCACCCCTGCGGGAAAAATCCCGCTTTTCTTTTCGCGGCTTTCTCTTTTTCACATTTGCGGTACACTGCATAACATGCCGAATTTCGCTACCGCACCCACGCCCACCGAAAATTTTGCCGGGCCCGTTCTTACCGTCCGCGGCCTGAGTAAATCCTTCGGCAACCTCCAAGCCCTGCGTAACGTGGATCTCGAGATCGAACCCGGCGAGATTTTTGCCCTGCTAGGGGTAAATGGCGCGGGAAAAACCACCATGATCGAGTGTATCTGCGGTCTCCAGGCGCACTTTGAGGGACAAATCTCGGTCGCCGGATTCGATGCCCGTAAAGACTACGCCAAGGCTAGGCAAATCACCGGATTGGTGCCCCAGGAACTCAACTTCGACGGATTTTTTCAAAGCTTGGAAACAGTCTCTTCCCAAGGGGGGTATTTCGGCGTCCGCCACCCCGACCAAAAAGCCCGCGCGCTGATGAAAAGGCTTTCTCTGGAAGGAAAGGAGAAGGACAACACCCGGAATCTTTCCGGTGGCATGAAGCGCCGTCTGATGATCGCCAAGGCCCTCATGCACGATCCGGCCCTGCTTTTTCTGGACGAACCGACCGCTGGGGTCGATGTGGAGTTGCGGGACGACCTCTGGCAATACGTTCGCGAATTACGGGAAAGCGGGACCACCATTGTCCTCACCACCCACTACCTCGAAGAGGCGGAAAAATTGGCCGACCGCATCGGGGTCATCAACCGGGGCCGACTCTTACTGGTGGAACGGCGTGACCATCTGATGGATAAATTCGGTCGCAAAAAGGTCACCTTGCGCACCGCCCAACCGCTTCCAGAGGAACTTTCGGGGAAACTCCGGACCTACCAATGGGAAGAGGGCGAAAAAAACGAGTATCATTTCCACTTCCGCCTCGACGAAAAAGAACCCACCCTGCCCCGCCTGTTTGAGCTTTTGGGCCAACATGGCGTTTCGATCATGGATGTCGAAACCCGGCAAAGCCGTCTGGAAGACATTTTCCGCGAACTTTTACAAACTGACGATGAAGCCACCTCTTGAAGCCTCCTCTCCCGCGTCGGAGCCTACCACCGCCAGCGCCCGCCGGAAAATTGCCGGGGCCCGGAAGAACGCCTTGCGCAATCACGGTTGGCGGGGCACTTACGCCCTTTTGGTACGGGAAATCCAACGCTTTATGAAAATCGCCGGGCAATCCATCGTCAGCCCGGTTCTCACCACCCTTCTGTATTTTGTCGTTTTCGGATTCTCTCTCGGCAGCCGCTTGCAGGAAATCGAGGGCATCCCCTATATCGATTTTCTGGTGCCGGGCCTCATGATGCTCAACCTCATCAATAACGCCTTTCTCAACAGCTCCTTTTCCCTCTTCATTGCCAAAATCCACGGGGCCATCGTCGATGTGTTGGTCACGCCCCTCACTCCTCTGCAAATTATCATGGCCTATGTCGGAGCGAGTGTTGTTCGCGCCGTCGTTACCGGCCTCATCATCTGGCTGGTGGCTTCACTCATGGGGGCGGGCACCGTGGCCTATCCCCTCTTTACCATTGTCTTCATGCTCCTGACGGCGATCGGTTTTGCCCTCTTCGGAATCATCGTAGCCATCTATTCGGAGACCTTTGATCAGATCAATCTTCTGCCCAGCTTCTTTCTCATGCCGCTGACCTTTCTGGGGGGCGTGTTTTATTCCATTTCCATGCTGCCGCCTTTCTGGCAAGCGGTGTCTCTGGCCAATCCGATCCTTTACATGATCAACGGCCTGCGCTACGGCATGACCGGGGTCTCTGATGTCTCCCCCTGGATTGGACTGGGCATTTTGACCGCCCTGGTTCTACTCTGCGGTCTCCATGCCTGGCACCTCCTCCACACCGGCAAAAAACTCCGCGAATAACCCCAAATGAAAAATCCCCCCACCATGGTCTCCACCAAAAACGCCCTATCCCTGAGCCTCTTCTTTCTGATTGTCGCCGCTACCGCCTACAGCGGGACGCAATTTCAACCCGGCGAATGGTATGGCACCCTGGAAAAGCCCTCCTGGAATCCGCCGAACTGGGTTTTTGGTCCGGTCTGGACCGTCTTGTATATAATGATTGCTGTGGCTGGTTGGCTGATCTGGAAAACCCGACCATCCCTCCGCCAGCCAGCCTTGCTCCTTTGGATCGGGCAATTGATCCTCAACGGTCTTTGGTCCGCGGTCTTTTTTGGCCTCCAAATGCCTTTGGCCGCCCTCTTGGTGGTTGGTGCCTTATTGGCTTTGATCGTCGCCTTCCTCCTCACCACGCCTTCCCGCGGTGCCCGCTTTCTTTTTCTGCCCTACGGCCTCTGGGTCGCTTTCGCCACTGCCCTCAATGCCGCGATCGTTTGGTTGAATTGACCTCAGGTGAGGGCTTTTCCGGTAGAAGATGGGGTTACCTCCCTCGATATAGATTTCCCGTCGGAGGGGCTTTACGCCCCGATCTCGACCTGGTTAAATCGTCACACTCTTTCCAAATCGCTGGAGTCGGGGGATAAACCCCCTCCGACTATAGTTTCATCAGCCGGCTTAAAAACTCCAGTCGCCCAGAAAAATCACGCCAAAAAGGCATCTTCCCAACCCGGGAAGATGCCTTTCGGAATGTTTGATTAACGCTGTATTAGAACCCAAAGGCCACGCCAACGCCGCCCCAGGTCACATCACCTTCATCTTCACGGTCAAGATTGTTCAAGGCGAAGCTGTGATTCAGCCCGGCAAACAGTTCGACACCATTCTCCAGCTCGTGGCTAGCCACCAGACCAATTTGAAAGTTGTTCTCGATCAGCCGGCGGCTCTCGGAAACAAAACCGAAATCCACCCCAATTTCAGCGTAGGGAGTGAAAACGATGCCTTCGACCACTTCCGCCAATTCATACTCCGCGCCGAAGGTAAAGAAACCTCCCCGCACATCGTAGAACTCGTAGAAAAATTCGCCATAAACGGTCAAATCTTCCCAGGCCTCCCAATCGAAGCCAACAAAGGCCTCGCCTTCGTTGTCATCCCCTTCGGCCGGAAAAGTGTTCCACTGCACCCCGACGAAGGGCACGAATTCGCCCAGGTCAAAAGCGTACTCGGCAAAGAGATTGACCTCGTTGTAGATCGATCCGCTGATCGCCTGCACGTAGGCCGCTCCCAAGGTGAAGTCCGCTTTTTCAAAGGCAATTTCGCCAAAGAAAAACCCGTCGGCGTCATTGTCCTCACTGATCCCTTCCGCAACATAGCGGTTTTGCACTTCCAGCGAGGCACTGCCTTCCCAGCCCTGCTGGGCAGAAGAGGTATGCGCAAAGAAAGATGCCCCGCCGAAAAGAATCGCCGAAGCCAGAATAGGATTAGTTTGGTATTTCATAATCAGGTATGTTTGAAGATTGTAGCATTGGCTACTGTAACAGTAGCTACATACAATTTTCTCCCCGGCAAGCCTTTTCGCTTTTTTCCGAAGAGAATTCTTTCTACCCGAAATAATACCCCTCCCCAAGCCCCCGTGCCTTAAGGTTTCTTAAAGTTCAGCGGGGTGGTCGCAGACGAGAGCCCACGAGACAACCGCCGAGGATAAACAAGGTCCCAATCCCAAAACGACCCCAATCGGGCGGCCCACTTCCGAACCCAAGCGCCACGATAATGGCCAGCGGAATGACGAGATTGTTTGCCGCCGCAAGGAACCCGCCGGAAACCCGACTGGCCCCGTAATTCCAAAGGAAAAACCCTATCCCGGAGGCGACCACCCCCAAATAGACCAACACCAACCACTCCTGAGAATTTGGCCAACTGAACGCCACCCCACCGATCCAGCCATACCCGAGGGTCGCCACCACGGCCAGACTGAACCCGCCGAAATACGGCAGGGCAAAGATGTCCTTCTCCGCAACCTCGGGATGCGCCAGTTTCCATTGCCGGAACCAAACCTGCCCTCCGGCAAAGGCCAGATTCGCCACCTGCATCAAGAGAAAGCCGGACCAGAAATCCTCATCGGGCAAGCCGCTGCCTGCCCGGATCACCAATGCCCCCGCCACCGCCAAAAAAGCCGCCAAAAGCACCTTCCCCCACGCCCGGGAATCCGCCAGCGAAACCAGAAACGCCACCCAGAGCGGCGTCAACACACTGAACAGGGCCACCAGATACGCATCGAAAAACCGAAACGCCGTCAGATAGGCCAAATACATGACCCCAAATTGCAGAGCCCCAATCCCCAACAAAGTGAGGCGATCCTTCCCGCCAACCACCCCCCAACGCAAAAAAGGCAATAAGCAAAGCAGCGCCAACCCCAGTCGCACCGTCGTCACGACAAACGAATCCACCCCGCGCAAGCCCCATCCGATCAGGGAAAAGGAAAACGCCCAGAGAACGGTAACCACCAGGATCGGTATCATCCCCGACATCCTTCGGCCCTCCAGTAGCGCCGGACCAGACGATAATCCTTTTCCGGCCCCCGCACCTTCCAGGTCATCACCACTTCACCAGCGCCCAGTTCCACCTCGCTGGAATACTCATCCTGCCCGCAAAGGTGTTTCTCTTCCGAGACCCACCGCCCCTCCGATGCCGGCTTCAAAAGCACCAAATCCTGCGGCTCGCCCCGGCGGGCGTGCGCCACCTCGTAAATACCCCCGGACTTCGGGCGAAACACCCAGCGATTCCAAAAAGGGTTCTCCTTGCCTTCCTCCTTCATCCGGCAAGTCCCCTTTTCTTCCAGAGACCAAGTTTCCCCCTCCTGCCGCCAGTGCCCCTTGCCCTCCCCCGACATCCAACAGTTCTCCCCCGTCCACCCCTCCAAACGAAACTCTGGCAACGCAATCCAAGCCGCCAAAAACCCATTCGCCCCCCAAAGATCTGCACCGGAAGTTTCCATACCTCCAGCCAAATAAATCTTTAGCCCAGCGGCAATTGTAAACTTTCCCAGCGATATAGAATTACAATTATCCCTTTACTGAAGGTCCCGCTCCAAAGAATTTTGTATTGAAAAGAACACTCCAATACCCGTCTCGGACAGACTCGGAAACAGGACTCAATGACCCCGCAACCCTAAGCCTTTCCCTCGTAATCGATCTCCTCCTCACGGTCTTCTTTTTTTGCCTGATAGACATAAGCCACCCCGGTAAGCCGACGAATCAATTGGTGAAAATCATCCAAAACCTCCCTCACCGGCTGCCGCAACTCCAAACGGCTCCGCTTGGCGTGGATCACCCACTGGCTGTGTTTTCTTTTCTCCTCCAGAATCACTTTCCCCATCGCGGGGTTCTCGCGCATCAGCATCGTGGAGACCTTTTGCAACAGCGAGACAAAGCGCCCAAAAACTTCCCTCACCACCTCCTCGGCCCGGCTATCGGGCTCGGGCGATTGGCCCAACAGGGAAGCCACCTCCTCGGGAATGTCCCGCGTCACCGAGCGAATCATGAGCGGCAATTCCCGCAAAAGATCATCGAGCGCATCCCGAAGCAAACGATCATTTTCATCCAATTCTTCGTCGGAGATTTGGTTCAAAAACTCTTCCGTGCTCTCCCTTCGCTCCAGCAAATCGGTTGCTTGCGTTAGCATTTGCTCAGCATAGAGCGGGGACATAACGCCCTTCCGCAAACCTTCCAAAGCGGGTTCCAGCAGCACCGGAAACCTCTCCAACAATCCCAGCACCTCCCGGGTGGCCGCATTCAGAGCCAAACTGGGGTATTGCAACAGCGTCGGCTCCAAGACCGACCCGCGCTCTGCTTTCACCGGTTCATCCCCGATCATAATACGTATCCACCGATTCAAATGATCAGCAAAAAAGACGCCCACACCCGCCAGCAAATTGAACAGTGTATGCACCCAAGCAGCCTGGCTGGCCAAGCTCCCCGGTAAAGCCTCCAACCAACTCAATTCAGCCATCACCAAAAATAAGGTGCCCAACAAGATGGCCAAAGGCAACTTCAGAGCCAGCACCACCATCCCCAAAAGCCTGCCCTCATAACGGGACCAACCCGCCATCAGAACGGTTAAACAAAGTCCCAAATTCGTTCCCAACACCCACAGAAACAACATCGCCGGGGTGATTTCCCCGCTCAGGGACAAGCCCAACCCCAGGGCGATGGTCGCCGTGGAACTTTGCAAGACCACCGCCAGAATCATTGCACCCAGCGCAAAAAGCATAGGGAAAGCTCCCAGCGCCGTAAAGAGATCCCCCATTTCAGGATCTGCCGCAATCACCCGGGCGGCCTCACTGATCACCGTAATGCCCATCAACATAAACCCGAAGGCCAGCAGAATCTGCCCCGTTCCTCGGGGACCCGCACGCTCGAAAAAGAGAAACAAAAGCCCTCCCAAGGCCACGAAGACCATCGCCCAGGAACCAATGGGCAAGGTCAGAAGCTGCACCAACACCGTGATCCCCACCTGTGCTCCCAGCAACAGGGCCAGAATATTTGGCCAGGGCCCCTTTCCATCCTCACTCAGCCGAACCGACAAGAACGCCATCGCCGTGGAAGACGGCATTACCGCCCCGGCAATCACGCCCCCGGTAAAAGCCCTTCCCCGGGTATGGGTGTAGGTCTGCAACCAATCCACCAGTTCACCGCCCATAACCCGGCCAAAACCTTTGCGCAAATAGCGAAGGCCTAACAAAAGGAGAACTACGCCTCCCAGGATGTGGATAAACGGCAACATTGGAGAATAAAGAAAATCCCCGGGAAAAGCACCCTCTTCCCGGAGCCAACAATCACAAGGGTTCCGGAATGGATCCGTCGCGAGTAAACAGACAGTCAATCCTCGCAACGCACCGCCGACAAGGCAAGCATTCTAAAGTTTTCTTCAGTTTCCCGACATCGCCTTGCCCTGCGCCACCCTTAGTCTATCTTAGAAAAATGCCTGATGCTGCGCCCATTCTCATTGTTGAAGACGATCTTCGCCTCGGCGAAAATCTCCGCAAGAGTCTGCGCCGGGAAGGCTACGACCCACAACTCGCCCGCAACCTTGCCGAGGGGCGGGAGCTTTGGCAAAAGCAGAGCTTCGTTCTCGTGGTTCTCGACTGGATGCTCCCCGATGGCGAAGGACTCACCCTTCTGCGGGAACTGCGGGCCAACCAACAAAGGGTAGCCGTTCTTCTGCTCACCGCCCGTGACGAAATTGAGGACCGTGTTTCCGGACTCGATGCCGGAGCTGACGACTACCTCACCAAACCTTTTGCTCTCCCCGAACTCTTGGCCCGCCTCCGCACCCTCCTGCGACGCAAAACCGAAAGTCAACAGAATGTCTTTCACTGGAAAAGCCTCCAAGTGGATTTCCTCAACCGCCGCGCGATGGCCGGCACCGAAGAGATTCTTCTCACCCCCCGGGAATTCGACCTTCTTTCCTATCTCAGCCGCCACTGTGGTGAAATCGTCTCCCGTGGAATGCTGGTCCGCGATGTCTGGCAAGCCGAAGGCCGTTTCACCTCCCTCGACAATGTCATCGATGTGCACATGACCAACCTACGCAAAAAACTCCGTCAACACCTCGGAGAGGATCCGATCACCACCCTTCGCGGCGTCGGCTTCCGTCTCTCCCAGCCAACAGAATAAGACCAAAAAAAACGCCGGACCCCGAGGGATCCGGCGTAACGGTGAATGGACTATTTCGCCGTTCAGGTACCTACTACCCATTCAATCGCGGGAGGATTGAAAGCTTCCTCCAGCAAATCCTCATCCAACTCCTCGGGGGTGCCGATCAAGGTCGCCACCAGGAAGAAATACAAAGCCAGTCCGGTAAAGTCCTTGATGGTGGTAATAAAGGGGTCCGCACCAGGAGCATGATCGAAGCCGAGCTTGATCAGGATGTAAGGCAACAAAAAGCCTAACATCGAGGCAAAGGTGATAACTACAGTAAGGGAGATTCCCACCGCCAGGCCAATCGCCGGGACATCGTTGGGAACGCCTTGCCAGAAATAGGCAATCGTACCTCCCAAAGCTCCCAGTAACACCCCAATCGTCAGACCAATCGAACCCTCACGCAGCAAGTAACTCCAAAATCGTCTCAAGCGAATATGCCCCAAGGCAAAACCACGGGCAAAAATGGTCGTCGACTGCGTTCCCACGTTCCCCCCCATGTCCATAACCAGAGGAATGAAGACGGCAGCGACAATGATGGCCTCCAGCGTTCCTTCAAAATGATCAATGATGCCGCCGACCATCAAGCCGCCGAACAAAGTAATGAGCAAGAAGAGCAAACGCACCCGAACTGGATACAGAATATTTCCCTGGGTCAACCGACGGCTGAAGGTATGATCCTTCTTGCTGGAAATGTCCCGCACCCCCGCTTTTTGATACATCCATTCAGAGGCCTCCTGTTGGGCCACGTCCATCAGGTCCTCCGAAGCCAGGGCTCCGACGAGACGGTTTTCCTGATCGAGAACGGCAATCGCCGGCAAATCGGCTTTTTGCAAAACCCGTACCGCACGTTGTTCGTCTTCATTGGTCCGAACAATCGACCCCGGGCTTTCCGCCAAAGTGACCATCTTGGTCTCCGGATCGGCTTTCAGCAAATCCGCGACCTGCACATAGCCATGGAAGAACCGTTCCCGGTCGATGACAAAGACAATATCCAGATCCTCGGCATCCAAAGCCGAAGCCTTGATCGCTTCCAGCGTTTCCTTCACCGTATGGGGTCTGCGGGCGGTGAAGGGATGCGGGTTCATGCGACGCCCACAGGTCCCATCTTCGTAGCCGAGAATTTTATCAACCTCCTTGAGTCGTTCCGCCGTCAACTGACCCAACAGGCGCTTGGTCACCTTTGCCGGCAATTCCTCAAAAAGCTGAATCGTCTCATCGGTTTCCAAACGATTGAGAATCTTAAGGGCGTCATCATCGGTCATACGACGCAACAACTCGGACTGGTTATCCCGCTCCAAACGCTCGAAAACCTCAAGCATGGTATCGCGGTCGAGTAAGCGGAAAGCCACACCGGCGACGGAATCGGGAAGTCGCTCAATGACCCCCCGGGCTTCCTCCGGCGTTGCCTTGGCCAAAATTTGGCGGGCATCATTAAGACGATCCGCTTTGATCGCCACTTCGATGTCTTGTATTTCTTTTATACTTATCATGGTAATTATCTCCTTTTAGTGAGTTTGATGAGAGAAGGGATAAAGGGATTTTCGGGGTGATGTGCCAGAGGCCCCGGGGTAGATCCGCACCGCTTCGATACGGGAACGATCATCGTTCTCCAGAAGGGACAACATCAAATCCGCCTGCCAGTCCGGAAAGCGTGAGAGAACCCGGGCCACCGCAACTGGCGATGCCACCTCCAATTGCTTTTTCACCGTAGCCGCCTGCTGGCATTCGAGAAAAACGCGCAAATTGCTGTAGATTTGTTTTTCGGATAGGCGGGTCATACCAACAACCTACCCACGATCTCCCAGCCCTTCTCTCTCATTAAGCTGAAAAAATCTTAAGGAAGATATAGGAAGAACCGAAAGTGTTACCTATGTCCTGACCCCTCCCCCTTATCTTTCATCCCTCATCCTTCATCCCTCATCCTTCATCCCTCATCCCTCATCCTTCATCCCTTATCTTTCATCCCTCATCCTTACAAACTCACCACCAGGAACCCAATTTGCGGCGATACAGGACCTTGGCGATTTGTGCGGAGATCCCGTAGGAGATAAGAATAAACCCAACCCACAAAAGATACATCGGCGGCATGGCGACAAAGCCCAACCATTCCCCCAGAGGGGTCCAGGGGAGCACCAGTCCCGCGCCCGCAACCACCACCCCGGCCAAGGCCAGCGGGGGTGAGGCCCGCTCCACGAGGAAAGGCAAACCTCCCGTCCGAAGAACGAAAAAGATAAAAATCTGAGTCATAATCCCGACCAAAAACCATCCGGTTTGAAAGACCGCTTGATCGGCCACCGTGTTAGCCTCCAGAACAAACCACAAAAAAGCAAAGGTGGCCAAGTCAAAAATAGAGCTCAACGGGCCGAAAACCAACATGAAACGCCCGATCGAATCGGCCGACCAGGGACGCGGCTTGCTCCGGAAATCCGCATCCACCCGGTCCCAGGGAAGAAAGAATTGCAAGATATCGTACAACAGATTTTGCACCAACAGTTGCACCGCCCGCATCGGCAAAAAAGGCAAGACCAGGCTGGCCAACAACACACTGAACGCATTCCCGAAGTTCGAACTCGCAGTGATCTTTATGTATTTCAGAATATTGCCAAAGGCGATCCGTCCTTCTTCCATTCCCTCGGCCAATACGGTCAGCCCCCCACTGGTCATAATCACTTCCGCCGAGGCTCGGGACAAATCCGCCCCACCCTCGGCAACGATTCCCACGTCGGCTTCCCGCAAGGCATTGGCATCATTGGCGCCATCCCCCAAAAAGCCGACCCGGTGACCGTTTTTACGCAACAAGCGCACCATTTTCGCTTTATCCGCAGGCCCCAGGCGCGCTACCACGGTCGCCTCCCGCAACGCCTCCCGGGCTTCGGGCTCGGACATTGCAGCCAATTCCCTTCCCTCATAGACCTTCCCTTCGGGAAAACCGGCTTCCCTCGCCGCCGCCTGCGCCGGAGCCGCATGATCCCCGGTTAACAAAATGGGCCGAACCCCATTCTCCTGAATCCTTTGCACAACCTCCCGCACACCCTCGCGAACCGGATCCTCAAAAACCAAAAACCCCAGAAAGGTCATCCCGGTTTCCTCCTCTTTGCCCCAGGCCTTCACATCGCCAGGTAGCTCCCGCACCGCCACCGCCAAGACCCTCCGCCCCAGCTCCAGTTGTTGCGCCAGTCCCTTTTCACAAACCTCCCGATCGCCCGGGCTTAAAACCTTTTCCTCCTCCCCGATACGCCATCGGGTACACCGTTCCAAGACCGCTTCCGCCGCGCCTTTACAAATCAACCGGCACGGACCTTTGCCCCGGGCTTTCTGCCAAAGAATACTGACAATTTTACGATCGTAGTCGAAGGGAATTTCTCCCCGTTTGACCCCCTCCGGCAACGTTCCCGCCTGTCGCAGTATCTCGCGGTCCAGCGGCCCCTGCACACTCCCTTCACAGTGGGCATTCAACGCCCCCTCTTGCAAAACCAGCGAAGACGAATGGCCCCGCCCATCAAGAGCCGCCCGAAAAGCAGGCCGGTCCTCGGTCAGCGTTCCGGTTTTGTCCAGACAAAGAATATCCATCGACCCAAAAGAATGCACCGCCGAGAGATTTTTGATGATCAATCCTTTTTTAGCCAAGGCCCGAGCCGCCCGCGCCAGGTTGACATTGACCATCACTGGCAATAGTTCCGGCGTGAGCCCCACCGCCACTGCCAGGGCAAAGAGTAAGGCCTCCGTCCAGTTGCCCAGAAACCAACCATTCAAGAGCAAAACCGCCGGCACCAACGCCGCCATGAAGGTCAGCAACAACCAACTGACTTTGCGCACCCCCCGTTGAAACGCCGTTTCCGGAGCCGGTTGACGAAGAAGCTGCGTCGAACGGCCTAAACGGGTCCGCCTTCCGGTCGTCAGAACGACTCCAATCCCGCCACCGCGAACCACATGGGTTCCCATGTAACACAGATTGGGTGTTTCTTCCGGATCACCTTCCTCCTGACCCGGAATCTGACTCCGCGCCGTTTTCGCTACCGGAAAACTTTCCCCCGTCAAAGTCGTCTCCGAGATCTCCAGACCCTGGGCGGAAATCAGCCGCAAATCCGCCGGAACCATATCGCCCGGAGCCAAATGAACCATATCTCCCGGCACCAAATCCTCCACCGCCACCTCCTCGGTCCCCCCGGGACTCGTTGGGCGAGCCACCGAAACCCTAACCGCTACCTCCTTCTCCAACCCCCGGGCCGCATCGTAGGAGCGTTTTTCCTGCCAAAAACGCAAGCTCGTGCTGAGCACCACCATCAGTCCCATTACGATGGCCGGCTGGGTCTCCCCTAACCCCATCGACAAAGCCATGCAGACCAATAATATCCCATTGAACGGAGTCTGACAGGCCCGGCGAAGCAGGTGCCCGAAGGGGTGCCTGAGCAATCCCTGGAAACGATTCGCCCCAACAATTTCCCGACGGCTTTTCACTGCTTCTTCCGAAAGTCCCCGCGGAGAGCTTTCCATTCTTGCCAACACCTGCCCGGGAGCCGCTTCGGTGACCCAACTCTCCTCCGGATTTTGCCAGCCATTTCCCGCTGATTCATCTCTCGTTTCGACAAAATGGTCCCATTCGGTCTCAGGACAAAGTATCGTAACAACCGGCCCCTTGCCGGCCCCCCGATTCGGCGCCTGAAGATTTCCTCCGAAGGCCTCCACCCCCCAGCGGGCCAGGGGCAAACCCAACCCAAACCCACTTCCGGGAACCGCTCCCGCCCCCCGATAAAACCGTTCAAAAACAGTCGTGCTTTCCCCCTCCCGCAAACCCCTTCCCTCATCTTTAATGGAAATGGCCACGCCCCCCTTCTCCCTGCTCTGTATCTGAATTTCAATAAAGCTTCCCTCCGGACTATGCCGCAGGGCATTGGCCAAAAGATTGTCCAAAGCCAACCGAAGAAGGTTGCGATCGGCCCAAACCGACCATTCTCCGTCCTCCGAAACCCTCAGGGTTTGCCCCTGGTCCTCGGCAAGAACCTGCCGTATTTCCACCACTTCATGCACGATCTCCTTCAGGGGGTGATAATCCGCCTCCACCCCGATCCCTCCACTCTCCGCCCGAGCAAGCATCAACAATTGATCGACCAGACGGCTTACCCGATCCGCCTCTTCCAGCATCGCCCCCACCGTTTCCCGAACTTCCGCCAAATCGGGGTTCCCCTGAAAAAGCCCTTCTCCAGTTAAACGGAGAGCCGCCAGAGGGGTCCGCAATTCATGCGCCGCATTGGCGGTAAAATCCTTTTGGGACAATACCATTTGCTGGGTTCTTTCCCTCACTTCGTTCCAGGAGCGCCGAAAGTCTTCCCACTCTTTCACCGCGGAAGGCGGCAAATCAGGCACCTCCCCATCGCCCCCATGACGCAAGGCAAACCTGCGGTCAGCCAAATGTTCGCCCCAATGCCATCCCCACCAGGCCCCACCAACCGCAAAAACAACCACCAGCCCCAACCCCAGGCAGATCACCCCCCAACTCACCCCCTCCCCGGCCAGCACAAACCACAGCCAAAGGATCATCGGAGGAAATCCTCCGATAGCCAACCCCCATCCCCATAGCGGCCAGTGTCGTTTCTTCATCATCCAAGAACTGCCCCTCTCTGCCCCCGCCGTCAACAAGTTAGACCACCAGATCACATGGGCGCACAGAGTACCCCCCAAAGGCCTTAAGGTTCCCCAAAGTTCAGCGTGCTAAAGAAACCGGTGGCCGGTGCTGCACCGAGACGACCGCTTCGAGTGGATTAGCAAGCGGAGGCCTTACCCTCCGGGGCGGCGATTTGCGCAGGCCTTCCGCTTCCGGTGCGGCGCGCTTCACCCAAGAACACAAGGTCCCCGCCTGGAAGCCTTTTTATTGACCAGCGCTTTGCCTCTATCTCTAATCAAGCTCACTCGTTTGGTGAAGAAAAAATTCCGGCCAGTCGGCTGAGCATTGGCTGATCTGGCACGAACATCAAAAAAGCCGGAGTCCCGCAGGACCCCGGCTGCTAAGGTTAGTAGGAAGATCAACCCAACGATCAATTATCCGGAATCGTGGGTAAATCGTCGAGAGAGGGAAGCTCGTCGTCATCATCGTCGGTTTCCGGCTCGGGCTCGGGCTCGGGCTCGGGCTCGGGCTCGGGTTCCGGCAGATCCTCCGCTTCTTCCACGGGTGCGGTTTCGTCCATAGGCTCGAACTCATCCGCCGGCTCACAAGCGGCCAGCAAGCCTGCCGCCGTTAGAGCGGCAAAAATCCCCACCCATTTCGGTTTTCCGGCGAGGAGGGATTTCGGTTCTTGGTCTTCATTTGTTTTGGTCATAAGGACCTCCTTTTTTTAGGTTCTTGTTTTTGCGAAAAATCAATGTCAATTCTTGCGAATCGTCCCTTGATTTTCAGGCATTCGACCTATCACCGACCCAACTCTGGCAAAATTGTTCTTTTTTTTGGCCTTGTTTTTTATCTGGGGGAACGTCTTTTACCGACAATCCACCAAACACCACGCTATTTGCTAAACCTACGCTCCGAAAACCTGCCGAGCCGAAGTTCCTCAAGGAGGCTTTCCCAAGGGGATGAGGTAAAGCGGTTGATGGTTTTCCGGCAGGCTCAAAACGCTTTGCACCTGCTCATCCTCGAAAGCCCCGATCGGGACCGAACCCAATTCGAGAGCGACTGCCTGCAAATGAATATTCTGAGCCGCATGCCCGGCTTCCATATGCACATAACGCTCGGCCCGGGTTTCTCCATAACGGCCCACCGTGCGTTCAGGTTCGGCGGCGATAACGATAGTCACCGGGGCCTCCGCGATCACTTCCTGTCGCAAGGCCGCTCCCGATAGCCTGGACCGACGATCCCCGGAGCCAATCTTTTCGAGTTCGTGGTCTTGCGGCACGTAGCGGAAAACACCACGCTGATCGACCAAATAAACTTCCAGTGGATATGTCGCTCCGGCGGAGGGGGCGGCACGAAAATCCTGCGCCGGGCACGTAATTCCCTGCGCCGCCCAAAGCAAACGGCTGATCGCTTCATCGGACAACGACGAGTCCGCAAACTCCCTAACCGAACGGCGCTCCGCAATGGCTTCTTCCACCGACATGGAGGAGTACTCAGCAAGTTCGGGCAAAGCAACCCTTTCCCCTTCCGAAGAGGCCACCGCTTTAAAGGAACCCATCATAAGAAAGGCCAGACCTACCGATAGCGTTCCTATAATTGTCTTTTTTTCACTAAACATTCTTTCCCCTTTGTTTCAAAATCCCTCCTTGTTCGTCAATGAGGAAAACGCCTGCCCGCAAGCACCCGGCCAAAAACCTATTTCAGCTTCCCAACAAAAGCACTGACCAATCACCTGAACATCGGGTTATCCTGCCCATCGGTAATAACAAACCCATTACGCAAACTGAATAGTTTTTCCCGAACCTTAAATAGCATACAAAGATTTATAGTATACCCTTAGCTTGTACGGCAAGAACAAGAGTCATTGAAATTGTCCGCACCGTTTTTTTGCGCCAACTCCGGAGCCAGCCCAGTCCCTACAAAGGTCTATTTGCTCAAGTCTGTTGAAAAGGTCCGAAAGTTTAGGCTTCAGCGCAGGAAAATTCTCTTGGATGTGCTCAAAGAAAACTTTCCGATAAGTAATGTATGGAAGCTGCGATGGCTGGAAAAACACTGCCATCGTCCAGTGAAAAAATAACTATTCCGAGACCGTCAATCTTCACAATTTGACCTCTCCCCTCAATACTCCCAATCCTCGTGCTTGACGGGGATGCGGTTGAGTTTAGCGCGGAGGGCGGGCCATTGGGGAAGGAAGGTGTCCATGAATTTGAGAAAACGCTCGTTGTGAGTGGGTTCCAGAAGGTGAACCATTTCGTGCACGACGAGGTATTCGAGACATTCCCGGGGTTTCTTGGCCAGTTCGGTGTTGAGGCGGATGTAGCCTTTGGCCGGGGTGCAGGTTCCCCACTTGGTGCGCATCTTTTGGACAAACAGTTTGTTGACCTTCACCCCCAGGGTTTTCTCCCAACGTCTGATTAAGGGATCCGCTTTCCGGCGGACTTCTTCCCGATACCATTCCTCCAGACATTCTTCACAACGGGCCGACGTCCACTCTGGGCGTTTGCGAATGATCAGCGAGGATTTGGTGAAATCCACCCCGGTCGTGGAGGAATCGACCAGTTTGAGCAAATACCGTTTTCCCCAAACATAGTGACTCTCCTTTTCCAGAAACTCGCGGGGAGTCTCACGGTTCTGCTCCCGTAAGCGGCGCTGCTGGGATTTGATCCAACCCAGCTTTTCGAGGGCAAAGGCCCGCACCGTGGCGGCACTCATGTGCTCGGGCGCGGTGATGCGAATCCGCCCGTGCGGTGGGTAAACGCTGAGGTGGACATTTTTGATTTTCTTAAAAATCAACTCTGCCTCCAGACTGCCCAAACGAAGGATCGTCCCCATCTTAGTATTCCGATTGCTGTTTGATGATGGCAAAAAGGCGTTCCACTTCGTCGATATCCTGCAACTCCTGGTAGAGAATCTCCTTCACCACGGTCTCCCGGGTGGAGATCCCCCGCCAGTCCGCCGGGCTGTTCTGCAATAGTGCCTCGTGCAGCCTTTTGGTTTGGGCGACCCGTGGATCCTCCCCCTGGTAAGTCCCCGCATCTTCGGCGGCTTGCCCTTCGGCAGGTCTTTGCAAATTGTTGTAGATCGCCCGCTTGCCCGGGGTGTCGAGTTCGGACGGCGTTTCGTCCCCATGCCCGGTGCTGACTTTTTTCGCCAACTCTTCGATCTTGCGGAGATACTCCTCGTAACTCAGCGCTTCCGCCCGGCGCTGGGCGATGATTTCATCAAGGAGTTCCGACATGCGCCCAAAATACGCCGGATCGTTCAGTCGTTCCTTGATGATTTTCTTGCGGACATTGTTTTCAATCGTTTCCGCCACCGCTCGTTGGGGTTTCTGATTCAACTTCTTCTCGGCCAGGGCATCGGCAATTCCGGTTTTGACGATCAAATCGACCAGTCCGTAATTATCCAGATCGGAGATCACCCGGGGCTCTTCGGCGGCGATGTAGGTATCGAGCAAATACCGCATATCCGCCTCATACGGTTTCAAGTCGAGGGTTTCCCCGCTGGCCAGCCGGATGGTATCACGTTTCTTGGCGTAAAAATCCAATTCCTCCTGAATGGTTGCAACCTCCTTCTCGGAAAAACCGGCCTCAGGGAGTTTATCGGCAATGGAGGCGTACCCCCGGAGATAACCGGCGATCCCCTTGTAAAATGCGGAACGCAGGGGCTCCCTTTCCTCCAAGTCCGAAGGGACTTCGGTATTGCCGCAAAAATAGTGAATGTATTCAAGGTCGCCTCCGGGAGATTCCACATCCTCGCAAAGGATGGCGAGGGATTCGCGGGCGGTTTCGAGGCGCTCCCGCCCCTTTTTCAAACGATCCTGCATCAGTACCTGGGGATCGGCCCCGCCGGAGCTGTGATCCAACTCCGAGCTGTAAACCGCAATGGCATCCTCCACCTTGCGAAAGAGATCCTTGTAATCGACGATATACCCGAAATCCTTATCCTCCCCGTCGATGCGATTGGTGCGGCAAATGGCCTGGAAGAGGCCATGATCCTGCATCGTCTTATCAATATACAAATAGGTGCAAGGAGGCGCATCGAAGCCGGTGAGCAGTTTGTCCACCACTACCAGCAGGCGCATGGAGGCGGGTTCTTTGATGAATTTCCGCTTTGCCTCCTCCTCATAAGTCCCGGTCCGGCTCATGCCGGGCTTGGGCTCGATGGTTTCCAGGAGGTCCTGGTAAATTTTATATATGGCCTGCTTGGCGGTCTCGGTATGGGCTCCTGTTTCCTCCTTGGTGATGTCGCTGGCCTGGGGATCGTAGGAGGTGACCACCCCGCACCGGTCGCGCAAGGGAGTTTTTTGAAATAGGGAAAAATACTGACACGCCTCGTAGATACTGGATGCAACCAACATGGCATTGCCCCGGGAATTCGCGAGACGGGGCTTGGTGGAAAAATCAAAGACGATATCGGCCACCACCCGTTCCATGCGGGAGCGGGAGCTGAGAACCTTTTGCAGCGTTCCCCAATGCCGTTTCAGTTCATCCTTCTGCCAATCGTTCAACCCCGCCGTCTTGGCCTCAAACCAGGCATCGACCCTCTTTTGCGAGGTCAGTTCCTGATCAATATCCCGGGCCTCATAGATCAAATCCAGCACCACCTCGTCCTCCACCGCTTCGGAAAATTTATAGGTGTGGATATAGCGTCCAAAAACCTCCAGGCTGGTGGCCTTGTCCTTTTTCAAGAGAGGCGTGCCGGTAAACCCGATAAACGTTCCCTCGGGGATGAGCGCACTCATGGCCCGATGTAGCTTCCCGCTCTGAGTTCGGTGACACTCGTCCACAAAGACATAGATATCTCCCACCGTATGGCTGGGAGAGGTTTCCAGATCCCGGATAAACGCATCGAAGTCGGCCACCTTCTGCCGACCGAACTTATGCACCAGGGAGCAAAGCAAACGCGGCGTGGCCTGCCCCAGTTGGGTGAGCAAATCCTGTCCGCTGCTGGTGCGGTAGATATCTTCTCCGGAATCCCCGAAGACCTGCTCAATTTGCCGGTCGAGTTCATCCCGGTCAGTGATCACCACCACCCGGGCATGGGGCTTGTTAGCGAGAATCCATTTGGCCAGTAAGACCATGACGATACTCTTGCCGCTTCCCTGGGTATGCCAGATGATCCCGCCCTCGCCGCGTTCGACATGCTGCTGGGCCGCCTTGACGCCAAAATACTGGTGGAAACGGGGCACCTTTTTGATGCCACCGTCGAAAAGAATGAAATCCCGGATCAACTCCAGCAAACGGTCCTTGCGGCACATTTTGATCAGATATTTATCCAGCTTGAACCGGGAATTATCCTCTTCCTCCTCCTTCCATTGCAGAAAAAACTTCTCCGGGGTTCCCACCGTCCCATAGCGCAACCCCTCGGCATCATTCCCGGCAAAAACGAATTGCACGGTGGTGAAAAAGGATTGGTGGAAATCCGGTTGCTGGTTGGAAAGGAGCTGCCGGATGCCGTCGCTGATCGAGACCCGGCTGCTCTTCAATTCGATCACCCCCACCGCGAGGCCATTCAGGTAGAGCACCAAGTCCGGACGCCGGGCCAAATTCCCCCGCAAGGTTACCTCTTCGGCCAAGGCCCAATCGTTGGCCTCCGGATCTTCCCAGTTGATCAATTGAATGGTTTCGTTTTTCCGCCCGGCCTCTGTTTTGACCGAGATGCCATAGCGCATCCGCTCGTAAACCGCCTTGTTGTTTTCGTAAAGACTGCGGGTGGAATGGGAAGCCTCCCGACGAAGCACATCAATGGCCCGGGTCGTTTGGGCCAACTCATACCCCGCCCCCCGCAGATAATCCTCCAGCATCCCCTCCTGAATCGGGCCATTTCCCTCCCGGTGGATCCAGTTCCCGAGAAAGCGATACCCGAGACAATCCGGATCCTGTGGATCCGTGAAAAGCTTGATCACCCGCCGCTGGGTATCCCGTTCCGATGAGTTCTTGTCCATTGTTACGGCGATAGCTTTTCCGAAAAGCCGGGAGGTTTCAATCAGGAAAGGAAGCGGTTCGATTAATGAGTGGTATTGTTCGGTTTTATTCCTGATGTGGTGGTAGCGAAAGAGAATTGATTTCTTGTTCCAACTCTTGAAGGGTGTTCAACACTTCATCCCATTCCGGGGGCTCCTTGAAAAACATTGGTTTCATTTTCAGATAGTCCTCTTTCAATTCTTTCTCCCCTGCCGGAGAGGGAATCAATCGAAACGTCCCAGGTCTGGCTTCTTGGTAATGCGCCCATGAGCATCGGTAAAAGCGCTCCTTGAACTTGATCACTTCCTCGAGTAAATCAAGATCAGCTAACGCCACGCTTTTTACCGGACTTTTCGCCATCCGGGCAAGGTCATAGTAGTGACGGGAATAGTTTGCTGGCATCGGTTTTGTTCGATGAGCCTGCTGATGTAAAATGGTCGCTTTTTCCCAGAAGGTTCGATCGGCCTGAATAGCGACCACTTGGCAATCCGCTTCATCAAATAGATGGGGATATTCCTCTGCGGCATAAGAACGAATGCATCGTTTCTCCGATGGAACCCATGCGGCCAAAGGACCAACTTCGAGTTTTATCTCCGGGCGCAATGCTTCCAGGGAAAAAGCGGCTGGGTAGCGAAGGTAGATCGTTAACTCTTCCCGTTCCGAAACCCACGTCGTCAAACCTGGAACCGAAGCGATTAATTCGGTAAGGTGAGGATGGAATACGGCCTTCAAATACTCCTCCGCCTTTTGGTTTACCTCGCGGTTGAAGAGGTCCCGTTTCGTTTTCGAAGGAAGCTCTTGCCAAGGATCTCTTTGCCTCTTCCCGAACCCGATCAATTCCCAATTTAAAACCAGATCAATGTCTTCCGAAAAGCGTTCAATGAGTTGATGCACTTTGGACAAAGAAGTTCCGCCCTTGAAGACCACGTTTGGTCCCAATAGCGGGGAGGAAAAGAGTTTTTTCAGAGTCCAACAGACCCAGAAATCCTTTTCAATGACTGCCGGATGAAGGCCTCTTGTGAAAGCTGTATCTGCGAAGAGATCCCTGCGATCCTGTTCCGAAAATCGTGCTACCTTATCCATCTCGCTCCTCCTTGCACACTTGCCTAATCACATCATAAACCCAAGCCGTTACCCCCTTGGCATCACGCAACACGGCAGCCCGTTTTCCTGAAGGCAGCCATTCCCTCATTTGTTGAATGACCTCCTCCGTGACCAAATTTTTTCCCAATTCCTTTAGCCCCTGCACCAGTACCGCCGTTTCCTCATTCCGAAGCCCAGCTTCTTTCAGTGCCTGACTCTTGAAGGTAAGTCTGGTCTCGCCAATCTTATAGGAACGATTGGGTCCATCTGAAAAATAAACAAACTGACTGGGAACTTGAGTTGAAAGGTTCATCAGATTGAGTGCTGCTGCCCCTCCAGGTTGTATGCGCCAGCCAAACTTTCGCGCCAGCGCTTTAGCGACTTGGTGGACCTCCGGTGGCATTGGCTTTTGCAAAAGTTTACTGAACCGGGGATAGTCGTAGATCCCCCGAAGCACTCGGCGAATCTTGCCTTCTTGTGCGAATCGATACAAAGCCCAGTGGACCGTGGAAGTCTTAGCAAGGTCGGTAAAATCAATCTGGGAAAATGCCCAACCCCTACCGTATCCATAAATTCTCGCAACTATCTTGTTTTCAATGCTTTGTTTCATTTTTTGAGGGATAATTTTCCAAGGAAAATTACCATTTTTTCCTTGGAAAAACAAGAAGAACTTTACCGATTCAGGGCAAGCACCTAACTTTCAGAAGAATTAAGGACAAAAGCGGCCCCATTATTCGAAAACTTAAGTCCCAGGTGGCTCCAGTAGTGTTGTTCCAACACCCTATGACCCCCAGTTATCGTTTCTGTGAAGAATCAGAACCCTACCGGACATCCGGGACGTTTCCGTATTTCCGGTGTTGTTGAAGGACGTTCTTTACCCTTGCGATGCGCTTTTCCAGGGTGCCGCTGACGCGGCAAAAGGGAATCCCTCTTTCCATAAGATCAGCGAGGGTCTGCTTCTGAAAATCCTCCCGCTTCGGCTCTCCACTGCGGTCCCAGGTGTCGGCGTAGGGGATATCCGTATCGCAGAGAAAGAAAAGGTCGTAGCGTTTTTTCGCTTCGGCGACCTGCCGGGTCAGAACCGGACCGACGCGGCCAAGGTAGTCCTTGGCAAAGACATAGGTGGTCATCCAGAACCTGAATTCTCCGCTGGCGAAGCAATTGCGTCATCCTCGTTGATATACAGACTAAGATCGATCTCCGGGTGGGAGAAGCAGACCCTACGGCCCGAAGGCGTTAACCCGATTTCCGAGCCAATGGTTTTGAAGTGTCCCATTTCAACTAAATCATCCACATAGCGCTGAGCTACTTGATGGTGGAGATCGTAATTATGCGAGTAACTGCCAGCCAAATCGTAATAAGGATCCTCGCCAAAAACCATCTCCAAAAGGCAGCAGTGAGCGTACGAAAGTTCGGGTAAAGGATGATGAATGGCAGCTTTATTCTTCCCATCGCTGACCAGGGCCGGAAAAATTGCGCTGGTTCAGCGGGTAACCCCACAATCTGGTGGGACTGGTTCCCAACTGTCCCAATAAAAGCGAATCAAGTTTTTAGACCTACTTACTTTATATGTACAGGGATAGAACCTTTATTATTGCATTTTGGTAAATCCATGCCTATCTATTCTGCAACAATATGTCGCAACTCATCAACTCAACAAACTGGACCAAGCATAAGTCCATCAAGGTAAACTCGCTTCACCTCGATAGAGAGAACTATCGGATTGCGGGGGAGGAGGATAAACGCCCAACCTCGGAGAGGGATATTATTGCGGAGTTGGTCAGGATCGCTGGAATCGAGGACTTAGCAAAAAAAATTATTATCCAAGGTTATTTTCCAGTGGAAGACGTTATTGTTGTTGTTGAAGACGGAAAGAAGGTTGTTGTTGAAGGAAATCGCCGTCTCTGTGCTTGCAAGCTTCTTCTTAAGCCCTCCCTTGCCCCCAAAGATAAAAAAGGGGTTTTTGAACGACTGTCAGCAAAAATGGCACAAAATCCCGTAGACTCCATTCCTGTGGTAATCGCCCCGAACCGCGCTGAGGCAAACATTTATATATACAGCAAACACACAGACTCTGGTTTCAGCAGGAGTTGGAGCCGAATTCAGCAAAGCGTATTTATCGTCAAAAAACTTGAAACCGGTTACTCAAAAGCTGAAATTTCGGAAGAAATAGGGATCAGCGAAAGTAAAATAAATGAAGCACGGCTTGCCCTCGAATTGTTCCGATTAGCGGGCGTTATGGACCTACCTTCCGATGTTAAGCGAAAAGTCACAGATCCGAAAGATTTTCCATATACTCCAATTGTAGAACGTATATTCAAATCCGTTGAGGTTCAAAAGGCTATCGGAATATCGGTGAATGAAGACACAGGAAGACTCCATATACCGTACTCACCCAGTGATTTCAAACGTGCTTACGCGAAAATCCTCGATCTCACTCAAAGCAAAGGGGATGATAAATTCGATTCCAGAAGCTTGAAAGATAATAAGACTACCATCAACAAGGTTCAGCCGCTTTTTTCTAAGGCAAGCAAGGCGACCACTTGGTCGTCCGAAGAACTCGGAACCGAAGAGTCAAAAAATAAACCCAAATCGTCAACCAACATAAAAAAGAAGACGGCGAAAAAATCAAAACCAAAAGAGGAAACACTCATCCCCAGCGATTTCAATACCTCTAAGGCAGAAGCGAAACTTCAGACCTTATTAGATGAGCTGAAGGAACTGAAGGTGCGACAACACCTTCAGTCGTCTGGAATTTTATTAAGGGCAATTTTAGAACTTGCGCTTATGCAAGCCATACGAAAACAAAACAAGGAAAAAGACGTCAGAACTATGGCGAATTCGGGTCACTTAAAAATATCCCATATGCTCAAAGCCGTCAAAGATCGTGTAGTTGACCTCAAACTTGAAAAGGATGAGGTGTCACTGGTTAGAGAACTTGAAGGCAATCAAAGCCCTTACAACCTCGGGCGTTTGAACGACTTCGTCCATGGTCAGCATTTTCCCGCAGACTACCCATCGATTATAATCCTGCGAACAAAAATATTGCCAATAATTCGCAAAGCAATTAAAATAGAAGAATGAAAAGCCTGAGCCCCTTAAGGTATCCTGGTGGAAAAGCTTCTTTGGTCAATGTGTTGGCCAAGCTGATTATTGAGAACAAGTTAGCACAAGGTATTTACGTTGAACCTTTCGCAGGAGGTGCGGGAGCGGCTTTAGGTCTACTGGAGCAAGGACACGCTAGCCGAATCCTTATTAATGATGCAGATCGTCGGATTTTTTGTCTGTGGAAAAGTATAATGGCCCGAACTGAAGATCTCGTTGACCGGATTATGAACGCAGAACTCTCACTTACTGAGTGGAATAGGCAACGGGATATTTATCGCCAACCCGGTCGACGTTCCCATTTAGATATAGGCTTTGCGGCATTTTATATGAATCGATGCAATCGCTCAGGAATCATGGTTAACGGAGGCCCCATTGGAGGCTATGAGCAAAAAGGAAAATGGAAAATAGATGCGCGGTTCAATCGAACCGTTCTCGTAAAAAAAATTAGAGAAATTTCTACTTACGGTGATCGAATTATAATAGCAAACAGGGATGCACTCGACTTAATTGAAAACCTTGCCGATTATTGCCAGGGGCTTCAGGGGCTGCTTTATGCTGATCCACCTTATTATGTCAAAGGAAGCCAGTTATACTGGCGCTATTACAAAGATGAGGACCATCGATCTCTGGCACAGGCGCTGCGGAGGCAAACTGATTTAGCGTGGGTAATGACCTATGATAATGTCCCTGAAATCCGAGAAATGTATTCAGATTATAAATACATGCCTTTTAGTCTCCATTATTCAGCTTCAAAGCCTAAGAAAGGTCAGGAACTCATGATTCTTGGAAATGGGGTGACGGCTGATTGTCTTTCAGACTGGGAGAACTTAGTTGCCGTATAGCCTACAACAAAGGACTTCGTTTTGATGAAATTAACTTTAATAGTCCGTTCATTATAAATTATTTATTTACAAACCTCGTCTTTCCGGTTAAAAGTTCTTCCATCATTCCCTTTTTAATCAGCCGGGCTTTGGTAAGTTTGGTTTCGAGGGCGTCGATCTCCGCGTCCATGTCGGATAGGACGGTGGCGATAGCGGTTTGTTCGGTTTGGGACGGTAAAGATATTTCAATATCTTCGATCGTAGCAGCATTTAAACTGGGTACGCCCGAAGCTTCGTTGTATTTGCGCCAAGGAATCAAGCAAAATCTGTAAAATAGGAATTTTGCGTCGTTTGGATTGTAAATTTTCGTGTAGAACAATGTATCCACAGTCCAAAATGGAGTGTCCATATATTGGGGCCTGTCTATCGTTCCTTTTCGCCCAATGAGGACAGAGGGTCGATTATAAAGAAATTCGTTACTTCGGCCAATTAGTCCACCGCTAGCTAAGATTGGATAGGCTCCTGCAGAGTTTTCTACTTTGTGTTGACTTCTTCCGTGCGCTACTTCAAGAACCTCCCCCAATCGTTTCTCCACCCACTCGCTATCGAAGCCGGGGAGGCGGCGGTGGATTAATTGAGAATGGATAGTGGATAATTGAGAATTATTCTGAGGGGAGCTTTCATTCTCCATTTTCAATTTTCCATTGTCCCTTTGCGGAGGTGGAGGCGTTAGTAACGCCTGCAACGTCCCTTCTTTGATGCGCCGTTTTTTGGCGATAAGTTGCTCCAGCGAGGCAATCCACGCATCCGCATCGCTCAAGGCCTCCGCGATCGCTTCCTGTTCCGTCTTGGTGGGGAGTGGAATGAGGAAAGATTTCAGTATTCTTGTGTCGAGAACGCCAGCAGTGTTGCCTGCTGATGTTACAAGATTCAGTAATTTATGGCTGTTTCCTAAAATCGAAAACGTTAGGAATTTGGGAAAAAGCTTAGTATTGGGAACGAGCGCTTTGACATCTTGATTGAAGCACACCTTTTTTGAAACCAATCCGGCTAAAATTTCCTTATGAAGCGCACTACCACGGACAAGGATTAGAGTTGAGTGAATTGGAGCAAATTTACTGCCCCTTTCCACCGCCTCTTTTGTGACATTATTTTCCGATTTATAGATATCGAAACAGCGTAGGCTTGTCGCACTGATCCATGGGATATCCCCATTCCAAAAATCTTTGTTCTTCCGAGATGGAGTACCTCCCGATAAAAATGAACAGATGTCACCAATCGTCACCACCTCCCAATCCTCCGGAATCACCCCGACTTCGGTTTGTTTGTAACCCTTTTTCAATTGATAATGGAGAGTTGATAATTGAGAATTTTCAGTGGCGGTCATTTTTCGTTTTCAGTACGGGCAAATTCGGCTTTCAGTGGCTTGGGTTATTGGATTGGATGGTAGCCTTCAAGTCATTCTCCATTCTCCATTATCAATTCTCAATTCTTCAGTTCAACCGGAAACCCCATCCGGTTCAGGTGTCCTTGCACTTTGGTTTCCAGCTCAGCCACGCGGTCGGTTAATTCGACCAGGGGGGCGCGGTAGCGTTCGGCGAGATCGCGCAGGCGTTGGGTGAGAGTTTGGCTGACGCGGTCGGTTTCTCCAGCGAGGCGTTCTTCCAGGGCACCCATCCATTTGTCTTCGATGACGAGGGTTTGGATTTCCTCGGTGGTGAGTTGCGGGTAGCGGTCGTAGGCAAGTTGGTCGAGAGTGGCCTCAGCGTCCTTGATCTGCTTTTTCAGGTCGGTCTGCTTTTGCTGAAGTTTGAGCCAGGTGCTGAGAATGGGGAGTGGGTTATCGGCAGGGGGCTCTTCCTTTGTTCGGCCGTAACGGCCCGGGTCTTCGGCGACTTTTTGGCTTTCCCGGCGGGGCTTTCGGCGTTTTTCCTCGGCTTGCAATTCCTTCTTGCGCGCGGTGACGGCGATTTTGTTGATTTTATCGAAATCGGCGAAGACGCCATCCTCCCCACTGTGTTCCTCTTCCAGTTCGGTCAGTTCGGCGGTGGTGGTTTCGAGGTCGGTTTCCAGCGCGGCCAGGGCTTCCTGGTATTGGGGAAAAAAGCGGGCCACGATGAGGGACCTGGGGACGAGGTCGCAGGTCCAGCCTTTGTCGCGTTCCTTGCCTTTTTTGTCTTTGACCAGGATGCGCTCGGTTTTGGCGACCCATCCGTCGGCGGCGATGAGGTAGGCGTCGTCCTGCATGGTTTCAGCCCAGTAATCCATGAGGTGCTGATAGACCAGGTATTTGCCGATCAGGGGGAGGTCCGCGTAATGGGCGAGGATGTCCTCGGAGATTTCAAAGATGAGGTCCTTGGGCTGAAACCCGGCGGCGAGGGTGCGCAATTTCCGGGTCCAGCGGTCCCGCCAGGTCTGGAAATGGGCGGCGGCGTTGTCCCGGAAGGCGGCGAATTCAGGGTGTTCCTGGATGGCGGCCTGGACGGCGGACGGGTCCACGGTCAGGCGGGAGAAGCCTTTCCGCTGGGGGGACAGGAGGTGGGCGCGGAGCCGGGGGCAGGCCTGCCAGTAGGGGGTGAGGGTGTCGAGGTCGGCATCGGGTATCCCGCCGTGCAGGTGGGCCTCGATGTTTTGCCGGTCCTCGGATCGGTTGCTGTCGATGTAGCGGGGGATGTTGAGATTGTAGTCGTTGGCGGCAATTTCCTCCAGGGGGACGAAGCGGGAGAACCCGGGGAGGTCGAGTTGCTTGGTGAAGGCATCGACGATCTTGTGCATGTCCATGCTGCGGAGACGGTTCTTGGGGCCGTCCTTGAGATAGCCCTCGCTGGCGTCGATGAGGAAAATGCCTTCCCGCTCGTGGGCTCCGGCCTTGTCGATGACAACCAGGCAGGCGGGGATGCCGGTACCGTAAAAGAGGTTGGCGGGCAGACCGATGATGCCCTTGATAAAGCCCTTCTGAATGAGTTTGCGGCGGATGGCCGCCTCGGCGTGGCCCCGGAAGAGGACCCCGTGGGGGAGAACACAGACGCCGCGCCCGGTGCTTTTGAGGGACCGGACAATATGCAGGAGGTAGGCGTAGTCCCCTTGTTTGGCGGGCGGGACGCCGTAGTGGTCGAAGCGGCCAAAGGGGTCGTGCTCTGGATCGAGGCCGCTGCTCCAGCCCTTGTCGGAAAAGGGGGGATTGGCGACCACGTAGTCAAAGGTTTTGAGGGCGTCGCCGTGGGTGAACTTGGGGTTGGCAATGGTATTGCCCGGCAGAATCACCGCGGTCGGGTAATTGTGCAGGATCATGTTCATGTAGGCGAGGCCCACGGTGGCGGCGTCCTTTTCCTGCCCGTTGAGGGTGACCTTGCCCCCGGCCTCGTCGCCGACCTTCAGGAGGAGGGAACCGGAACCGCAGGTAGGATCGTAAACGGTGGTATTGGCGGAGGTTTTGGCGGGGTCGATTTCGAGTACCCGGGCGATGATCCGGCTAACCTCGGCGGGAGTGTAGAACTGCCCCTTGCTCTTGCCGCTCTCGGTGGCGAAATTCCGCATGAGGTATTCGTAGGCGTCGCCGAGAATATCGTCCCCATCGGCCCGGTTGCGGGAAAAGTCGAGGGCCTTGTTTTCGAAAATGGCGATGAGCCGCGTGAGGCGGTCCACCATCTCCCGTCCGCTGCCGAGCTTGTTTTCATTGGCGAAGTCGGGGAGTTCGGTGAGCATGGGATTCGCCTCCTCCAGGGGAGCGATGATCCGCTTATTGATCTGGTCCCCGATATCGGGCTTGCCCTTGAGGGCGACCATGTCGGCAAAACTGGCCCCCTCGGGGATCTTGATCGGGGCGAAGGGTTTGCCCGCATACTTGTCGCTGGCATACTTGATAAAGAGCATGACCAGCACGTAATCCTTGTATTGGCTCGAATCCATGCCTCCGCGCAACTCGTCGCAACTGGCCCAGAGGTGGGAATAAAGAGCAGATTTTTTGATCGCCATAAGGAAAAGGAAGAGGGAAAGGGATGGACTAATGAAGTGGAAGGTTGTGTTTGTACCAACCGCACCAAGCAAAAGCAAATCCCTCTTGGGAAGAAAGCGTTTTCTATCTCAATAGGGTAATCCTTTTGGCAGCCAACAGCGAACGTGGAGAAAATAAGCCCTCCGGTTACCCCAAATCGGACCGGCTGACGGTTTCGCGTTGGGTGAAGAAGTCGATGAGCATGGCGCGGCTTTGGTAGCGGTGGAGTTTCATGGCGGCGGACTCTTCGCGGAGTTTGGCGCGCAGGCGGGGGAAGCGGGCGCCGCCGCCAGCGGCGTCGTAGGAGTTGAAGGCGATGCGTAGTTTGGTTTCGCGGGCGAGGGGTTGGCCGTTTTGGTCGCGCAGGGCGAGCACTTGCAGGCGGTCTCCCCTCCCCTCGACTTCGGCTTCCAGGCCCATCAGGCTGCGGATGGTGCGCTGTTGGTACACCTCTTGAAGAATCCCTTTTAACTCCTCTACGGTCAGCGTCGCGGTCACCACAAAGTTCTCAAAGGGAATAATCCCCCACATGTCCTCGACCGTCTTGGGGCCTGCGGGAACAGGATCATCCATGAACAACAACCCGTGCACCACTGCATCGACGGGATGCCCTTTTTCGGAGAGTCCTTCGCGAAAAGCGGCCCCGATCAACTTCTCCACGCCACTGGGACGACCGGGGGCGTTCTGGATACTGAGTTCGTCGGCCAGGGTTCCGATTTCGGTCGCCATATAGGCTTGGGAAGCCTCGATTTCATCAATGGAGAGACTCACGATGGCCGGATCGGGACGGACATTGGCGTCCATGTAGGAGGTCATGGGCTGGGCATCGATCAGACGGCGGGATTCGCGCTCAAAGACCAGATCGACCCGCCCCACATGGATGCCAAAGTAATTGGCCTGACTGTAAGGGATCCCGTTGATCCGCGAATGGGGCATATCCCGATGGGTATGCCCGGCCACGATCATGTCGATCTCGGGACAGGCTTCGGTGAGCGCAAAGAGGCGGTTGGCCGCGTCGTCTTCGGTGGTCCAGGGCCGGATGCCCATATGGGTTCCGAGAATGAGGGCATCGGGCTTCTCGGCTTGCAACCGGTCGATGGTTTGACGCAGCACGGGGACCGGATCGGCGGCGGCGAAATCACCCAAAAGCTCGGGTAGAAACCAGTTCTCCATATTGGGAGTGGTCAGGCCAATGAAGGCGATTTTATAGCCGCCGACATTTTTTATAAAATATGGCAAAAGGGGCAACTCCCCATAGTTTTCCTCGGCCCAAACGGCTTTCCCGCCAAGATAGCTGTTCCCGGCCAGCACGGGCATTTCGGATTGTTTGATGGCCTGGTGCAATTTGTCCACCCCCCAGTCAAACTCGTGATTGCCCGCCACCCAGGCATCGTACCCCATGTGATTGAGCGCATCGGTCATCACCAGCCCCTCGGTGCGGTACCCGAGATCGGTTCCCTGATACAAATCGCCCAGATCGACGAGCAGATGATTCGGCTGCAGGGCTTTCCACTGTCGGATCCGGGTGGCGCAACGGGCGAGGCCGCCGACATCGGCAACGCCGTCATAGGTCGAGGTCGGGAGAATATTGCCGTGCAAATCGGTGGTGTGAAAAAGGCTGACTTTATCAAGAGGACCGAAATTACCGCGCAATAAGGCCGGGGTGGCGGCCCAAAGAGCGGCAGCCCCGCTCCACTTCAGAAAAGCCCGGCGGGTTAAGGGTTTGGATATAGGAAAATTCATGAGTTCAGGGGAGAAGGTTTCTGGGGAAAAGGAGTTGCTAGCAGGAAACTTTTATCTTCGCCGCAGAAGAGTTCCGATTGCAAGGCGAAGGGCATTCGGTAAAGTGACAGCTATGCAAAATCTGCTTGAGCTGTATCAGGCGGTCATTCTCGACCACAACCGGAACCCCCGGAATTTTCGTAGCTTGCCCGCGGCAAATGCGCAGGGGCGGGGCGAAAACCCGGCCTGTGGTGATCAATACGAGGTTTTTTTGCGAATCGAAAAGGACACCCTTGCCGAGGTGGCTTTTCAGGGATCGGGGTGTGCGATCTCCCGGGCGTCGGCCAGTGTTCTCACGACCGAATTGACCGGGCAGACCAAGGCCGGGGCGAAGGAGTCGATCAAAGCTTTTCTGGCGGTTATCGAAACCGGAGAGGTGTTGGAGTCGTTGCCGGTTGCCATGGCTGCCTTTTCGGGTATTCACAAGTTTCCTGCTCGCAGAAAATGTGCCATGTTGGCATGGAAAGCAGCGATGCAAGCCCTTGAGGAGGCCAACCGCTGAAATATCGGAGAGAGCCCAAGGCACCATACTCTATTGCTCAAGCGGGGACCTCGCGTCCCTGCACGAAGCGCTTCAGACATCTACCCGCGAGCGAAGCCGATCCGAGCTTTCCCGTGCCGAAACCCGGAACATTCCGACACCCAGTCTCTTGCTCGCATACCCAAGCTCCGCTGGTGGCCGTCTAAAAAACTTACCCCCCTACCCGGGAAGAGATGGGATAAACCAGACTCCCCTTTTCCTTGGCATGAATGCTGTGACCACAGGCTTTGCAATAATGGTGCCTGGGTTTTTTCAGAATCCACAAGGCGATGGGGAAAAAGAGAACGGCAAAGACCCCAATGACAACGTAGTCTCCGCGAGTGAAGAATTTTTTCAGCCGAGTGTCCTTGCAACTGGGGCAGCCGCAGGTGTGGAGTTTTTTATTGGTGGTCATAAGAAAGGAAAAATACTAGCAAATTTGGTTCCGTCAGGCAAGGAAATCCGGGGAAATGGGATTGGCTTGGGACCTGAAAACTTAGCCCAAGCCAATCCGCAAAAGCAGATTAGTATTTCACCGTGCAGCCGTAAGCCTGAGTCACCGGATTCTCAATTTCTTCACCGGCCATGGCGGCGGTCATCGCGGAAACCACATAATTTTCCGCTTGTTCAATATCATCGGAGTTCGTGGAGCGGATACTGTCGATGGCCCCGTTGTAGATCAGAACCCCCTCGGGATTGATGATATACATATGAGGGGTCACCCGGGCACCATAGAGTCGTCCGACTTCGCCATCGTGATCCAACAAGGTGGCGGTGGCATTAACCCCTTTTTCCTCATTTATCTCATTGGCCTGTTCGGGGGTCATGTGCCCCTGTTTACCGGGGGCGGAGGAGTTGATTTTCAACCATACGACGCCTTGGTCGGTATAGGTTTCCTGTAGCTCCTGCATTTTACCCACGCTGTAGAATTTGACTACGAAGGGACACTCGTGATTGATCCATTCCAGAATCACAAACTGGCCCTCAAAATCGGAAAGCGAATGCTCTTGTCCGTGGGAATCAGTGAGTGTGAATTCGGGAGCGGGCTCACCGACCGTAGCGGCGGAGGCAACCAATCCGGTGGCAAGAAATAGAACAGAGAAGAGAGGGAATTTTTTCATTGTTGGTAGCTGGTTTTTTGTTGGTTAGTGTAGATTTGCCAGAAAGCCTTTCCGGCTTTCCGAGTTTTCAAAGACCAAAACACCGTCCAAATGTTCGATTTGAGAAAAACCGGAATTCACCCGGATGGCAATGGCCTTGTCGAACTCATCCGCATATTCGCTCAAGTGGTCAAAATTGGCAATCGGCTGGGGCTTTTGGGGGATCTCAATGAAAATCCCTTCCGGAGGCAGTGGATAGAAGGCTTGCAACTGTCCTGCGGGGCCCTCTATGGCGGTCAAAAGGTAGAGATGATTGTCGTCACCCTTGACCCAACGGAAGGGGAAATCACTGTTTTCCAGCGCCAAAGAACGGGGGAGATTAGCTTTCTGCCCCTCCAACCGGGGGTCAGTTGGCTGCGCAGACCTCTCTTCGACAACGGTTAAGGTCAAGGTGAATTCCGCATCACCAGGTATACAGGGTTCCTGACAAACCAACCAGTCGACCCGGCCACGAATTTCTATTTCCTGTCCGGGTTCCCAATCAGCGGAGGGAAATAGACGCACAAAATGGGTCACTTCATCGTAATAGGCGTAAGCCATCAGACCGGAGTCTTCTTCCTTGAGGATAGGCAGGGGCGATAAAACCTCTCCCGCCACCACACCTTCCGGCAATTCCCAGGAAACTGACGTTGCCAAGCCGGCCTCCCCGGAAAAGGTCCAGTAGGTGTGCCAACCGTCTGCCATGTCCATTTGCAAGCCCACCAAAAAGGGCTGCCCGGGAACAATTTCCTTGCTTTCAGGAATCGCTTCGAACTGGACCAATTGTTGCCCGTTGTAGGTTTGCCCGTGAAGGCCGGTCGCCAAACCAAGAAGAGAAAGCCAAGCAAAGGATTTTTTAAAGTGCATAAATACGTAAGAGGGCTCCGGGAACAATTTATTCCCTGCCCAACAATTCTTGCTCCCCCCTCCGTTGCCACCAACAAGCTCCCATAGAGACCGCCCGATGATGAGTCTCACAACTTCATCTACGGAAGTAACCCGTAGCTTTAGCAAGGGCTTGGGACCCCGCGAAAACACCCACCCGCTCGAGTGGCTTGCTAAAGTGACTCACTACGCAAAACAGCCGCAGCCTGGGTGTCCTCCATCGACAAACCTGCCGCCCAGAAACCGTCATTGACGGGTTAGTCGTTGTCCAAAAAACGCTTCTGGAGGGGTGCGTAACTGTCGATGCGACGGTCGCGGAAAAAGGGCCAGTCTTGCCGGATCTGGTCAATCAACCCGAGATCGCACTCATGGAAAAGGATTTCCTCTTCCTGGTCCCCGGCGGACGCCACTTCACAACCGTAAGGATCAGCCACGAAGGATCGCCCCCAAAACTGGATGGCCGACTCGGTCCCAACCCGGTTGACGCTGGCCACGTAGCAACCATTGGCCACCGCATGACTGCGCTGGATGGTGTTCCAAGCGGTCCATTGGGATTCGCCAACCTGATCCTTTTCCGCTTTCAACCAGCCAATGGCCGTTGGATAGAAAAGAATTTGCGCGCCTGAAAGGGCCGTCAGCCGGGCCGCTTCGGGAAACCATTGGTCCCAGCAGATCAAAACCCCGATTTTCCCGTAACGGGTCTCCCAGGTACGGTAGCCCAGATCACCCGGGGTGAAGTAGTACTTTTCGTAAAAATACGGGTCGTCCGGGATGTGCATCTTGCGGTATTTGCCCAGATATCGCCCATCCGCGTCAATCACCGCCGCCGTGTTGTGGAAAATTCCCGCCGCCCGTTTTTCAAACATCGAGGCCACCACCACGCATTCGCGCCGCTGGGCAAATTCCTGCAACCGCTCCGTTTCCGGTCCGGGGATGGCCACCGCTTCAGTAAAATTGTCCGGAGTCTCCTCCTGGCATGGGTAAGGACCGGCAAAGAGCTCTTGCAGACAAATAATCTGCGCCCCCTGATCAGCCGCTTTTTCCATATGCTCCAGCGAGCGGGACCAATTTGCTTCCGTACTCCCACGCTCCTTTTCCTGTAATAAGGCGATCTTTACTTTCATGCCTCTAAACTGAGTCTTTGGGAGCTCCTTTTCAACCGCTTAAAGGAGATTACCGGTTTTTTGTTCAGAGAGACCGACACGGAGCAAGAAAGCTACGCCGACCGGAAAGATATTGGTGCGGGTGGACGGAATCGAACCGACGTAACCAGCTTGGAAGGCTGGTGTTCTACCACTGAACTACACCCGCATCGGAAGAATCACTATGATTCAAACCGGAACCGATTTTCAATAAAAAAATCAAAAAATCTCCTAACTCACTAAACACTTGCCCTTTCGCCAACTCTGATCCATAGATCTGCTAATGCCTTTTATTTCTTCAAGTTCCTCTTCGCAAAGTTCCACCCGACCCCGCAAGCAAGGACTTTCCTTTGCTGACAAACAACGAATGGCCAAACAAAAGGCCATTGCCAAGAAGGCCCCGAAATATTCCGTTGGCCTATCCGATCTTACGGTTTTCACGCAACAGCTGGCCTCCATGCTCGACGCCGGCCTTCCTTTGGTAAACTCCCTGGAAGCCCTTGAGGAGCAAGTGGAAAACCCTTATTTCCGCGTCATCATCAAAAATGTACGGGCAGATATTTCCGGGGGTAGTTCTTTTTCAGACGCCGCCATGAAGTATCCACGCGCGTTCAACACCCTCTTCATTTCGATGGTCCGCGCAGGGGAGGCCAGTGGAAGTTTGTCCGAAATTCTTCTTAAGGTCGCATCCTATTTTGAAGCCAGCTTGAAACTGCAGAAACGGGTTAAATCAGCCATGACCTATCCCATTGCGGTTATTGGATTGTCCGTCGTTTTGGTTAACGTTTTGCTGATCTTCGTGGTTCCGGTTTTTGCCGAAATGTTTGACGACTTCGGTGCCGAACTCCCTGCCCCAACGCAAATTTTGATCGGTATCAGCGATTGGCTTAAGGCCAATGTCATTTTCCTTCTGGTCGGTCTTGGCATTGCTTTCTGGGGCATCAAAAAATTCTTCAGCACCCCCAGAGGACGGGTCTTTCGGGATCAGTTGTATCACCGAATGCCGATCGTTGGCCCTCTTCGCCAAAAGATTGCGGTTTCGCGCTTCTGCCGCACTTTTTCCATTCTTACCCGAAGTGGGGTTCCTATTCTCAAAAACCTCGAAATTACCGGAGCAGCCAGCGACAATACCTATATTGAGGCGGCTACCAAAGCCATCGCCAAACACGTCAGCCAAGGGGGACAGATTTCAGAGATCGTTGCCGATAGCCCCTACTTCCCACCAATGGTCAAACATATGGCCAAAGCAGGTGAGCGAACAGGAAATGTCGATGGCATGCTCAATAAAGTTTCCGATTTCTACGACGAGGAAATCGATGCCACCGTTTCCGGCCTGACTTCTCTTATCGAACCAATTCTCATTGTTTTCCTTGGAGTTTTTGTCGGTTCTATCGTCATTGCCATGTTTATGCCGATCTTCCAGCTTTCCGAAGTCGCGGGAGGCCCCTAAAAAGAGTCGGCCGCAACCCAGAAAACCTTGGGGTTCATTCTTTACAACAGGATAACAAAAACCTAACTTGTTCTCATGGCCTCAATTTTAATCGTCGATGATCTATCTTCCATTCACGAACTACTGGAGACTGTTCTTAAACCAACTGGACACGATTTAGTTTTCGAAACTGATGGTGAACAGGCAGTTAATCGTTATAAATCGCAGGATTTCGATATTATCCTAAGCGATATTTCCATGCAGCCGATGGATGGGATCACGATGCTCCACCATATCAAGGAGTATGATCCCAACTGTGTGGTTGTGATGATGACCGGCTACGCAAGCACCGAGACTGCCATCAAAGCTCTCAAATTGGGCGCTTTTGATTACATCAAGAAGCCATTTAAGGTCGACGAGTTGCTCGGAACCCTGAATCGTGGCCTCGAATACCGTAAAGCCTTGCTCGAAGACCCTGAAGGCGGCGAGACCGAGGGAGGAAGTGGCAACCTCTCCAGCGAGGAACTCGAAAAGTTACTCCCCGGCGCATCCGATACCATGCGGAAAGTTCGCCAGCAAATTATCAAGCAGGTCAGTAGCACATCCCCCATCTTTCTCCAAGGGCCGAAAGGTATCGGCAAACGGCGGGCGGCCGCCTTTGTACACCATCAGGCCGTTGAAGAGCCGAAACCTTTCCTCACCATTTCCTGCAACCCGGAACAAAAGGATTCTTTCAAGGAGAAACTGATTGGCGACGGCTCCGGAGGCGAATGGGTCGAATCGGCACAAGGGGGCTCCCTCCTGATTGAGCATCTCGAACAGTTGGACAAAGACCTCCAAAAAGAACTCGTCGAACTTCTTAAAAACAAAGGGGGTTCGGTACGTTTTATTTTCAGTTCGGAAGTCGACTTGGAAGAAAAGGTCGATGAAGGGGAATTCAGTGACGACCTTTTTTATCGTATCGCCTCCTTCCCGATCCAAATCCCTTCCCTCAAAGAACACGCCGAGGACATCCCGGGAATTGCCGATACCCTTCTGAAAAACACCCATAACCCCTCCTTCAAACCGGCGCAGCTGGAGTTCGAGAAAGAGGCTTTGGACATCCTCAAGGGCTACGATTGGCCGGAGAATATGAAGGAACTCCGTGATTTTGTTATCGAAATCGGGGATACCACCGGGGAACGGATCATTAAAGCCGATCTTTTACCCTTCTACATGACCAAAGGTTGAGGGCTTGGTCACTGCCGCGCGTCATTGAGAAGCCTTTGCTTCGCTTTACCGAAAACCCGGCTTATTGCCCAACCTGCCCGCTGGCCTGCCGTGCGACACGACGTGCCTCACGGTACTGGGCCCGGAAATGATTTCCCAACTCCTTGGCCAGGCGAACTTCGTCCAAAGGGTCGCCCGAACGGATTTCTTGCGAAATTGTTCCCTTCACCTCTTCGTAAGATATTCGGGATAAATCCTGTAAAATCTCCAGCGCCTCCGGGGGCAAGCCCGCACGAATGATTTCTCTCCACGCTTGGCGCAATTCATCGTGCGTATCCAGGCACATCACCCTAATGATGAAACGAGTCTCATTAAACAATCGCCCGGTCCAAGCAAAATGATAATAAAAAGAGTCGGCCATTTCATAAGGAAAGACCCCGGGATCCGACCGCAACGGTTCCATCTCCTCTCGATAAAAATCCTTGCGAATAGGGAGACGCCGCAGGGCATAATTCCGGGGACCACCCTCCACTCCGGGTTCCAAATTCCAAAGGGCTTGCCCCTCCGGAGACAAAACGTATTCCATAAAAGCGACCGCAATCTCCCGGTTCGGCGCCCCGCGCAACAACCCAATCGGGTCTACCGAAACCGTCGACCCGCCCTCGGGAGTATGAAAGCCGAAACGATCAGATCCCCGCATCTGCAAAGCCTCCTGCTGCGTGCGTCCGTAGAAATCGATCGCCATCCCCGTAGCCGCATCGCCCAGAGCCACATCCACCAGGGGTTTCGTCGCCGCATCGGTAAAATAACGCGCATTCGCCCCCATCAATTGCACCAATTGTAGCCCCCGCAACCAACCTTCTGCCAAAACCTCTTCCGGCACATTTTCCGGATCAATGTTCCGCTCCTCCACTAACTCCTGCATCTGTTGCTGAATCACCATTTCGAAGGCCTTGGCAATTGAACCACTCTTGGAGGGATCCGCCAACGCCACTTCTCCCTTCAACAAGGGCGAGGTCAAATCAACCCACTGAGTAGGGGTTCCGGGGAAGGCCACCCGTCCCAGGGCATCGCGATTATAAATCAATCCAAAACTCGATAATGCCGCCCCGATCCAGCGCCCCTGCGGATCACGGAAAGATTCCCCGGACAACTCCAGTGGAATAACTTCGTCGGTGAACCACTCCGGACGCCGTTCCTCGAGCCCCGAGGGCACCAATCGTCCGGCCCGGGCCTGACGAATAAAGTCGAAACTTCCCCCACCAAAAAAGAGGTCCAGCCCCACCCCCCGGTCCATCTCCAGAAACGCCCGGCGCGCCCGCTGCAAACGATCATCGTCCGCAGGGTCCTCACTTAAAACAATCGCATGGTTGGCGTACGCTCCCTGAATCTCGCGGTCCCAACGTTCGCCCAATTCGCGTTCCCAGTGCAATCGGAAAGAGGCCCGGTATTCACTGTCGAGAAAAGTCGCAATCTCGCTGGTGCCTCCGGGCATACGCCAGTCCACCCGCACCACTTTACCCGTACGCTCGGCATACCAGTCACGAAACCCACGCGAAAATTCATGCCGAATGTACTCATTATGCGGTGTTATGATCACCACCTCGGCATCGAACTCGGTACGCCGCTCAGGATCGGGGCGGAGAAGAAAGGGGATTCCAACCACTGCCACCAATGCGGAAATTATAAGAATACGACCGATCATTACGAAACTGGCAAAACCACCACGTCCTCCTCATCGACGGTGGCATACAATTGTTTAGGAGAATTCTCCGCCCCGAAACGGGGATTGAGCTCGAAGATTTTTAATGAAGCCTCTCCCGCCGTGAACTGATGCTGCGCGGTCTCGCCGAGATAAATCGTTCCCGCAATCTCTCCCGCAACACAATTCTCGTCAGAAGGGATCTGGTCAATTCGCCAACATTCCGGACGCACCGAGATCTGCACCTTGTCCCCGGCTCGAAAGGCATGATCCGCCGGGCTGCCAACCCCCGCAAAAACTCCCAGAGAAGTCTCCACTGCAACCATCCCGGCCGCCGCATCACGAACCGTCCCCTCGATAAAATTCGTCTCCCCGATAAAGTTTGCCACTACCCGCGATGTCGGCCGCCGGTAGACCTCCCGCGGCGTACCTACTTGCAGAATCTTGCCCTCATCTAAAACCGCCAGGCGGTCGGATACGGATAAAGCCTCCTTTTGGTCGTGGGTCACATAGATCGCAGTCAACTCGAACTCCTTGCAAATCCGGCGAATCTCCGCCCGCATTTCCAAACGCAGCTTGGCATCCAGGTTCGATAATGGCTCATCCAGAAACAAACACTGTGGCCGAATGACCAATGCCCTCGCCAAAGCCACCCGCTGCTGCTGTCCACCGGAAAGCTGATTGGGTTTTCGCTCCCCATAGGAACCCATTTGCACGGAGTCCAAAGCCTCCTGCACCTGCTTTTGTATCTGCGCCTTGGGGACCTTTCGCTCCTCTAGTCCAAAAGCCACGTTTTGCGCCACCGTCATATGAGGCCACAAGGCATAACTCTGAAACATCATACCCGTGTTTCTCTTATGTGGCGGCAACCGCGTTATGTCCTTACCGCCAAACAAAATCTGCCCCTCCTCGGGAATGTAAAACCCGGCCAAACTCCGCAAAAGAGTGGTTTTTCCACAACCACTCGGACCGAGAAGAAAAAACAACTCCCCTGGCTCAATGGTTAGATCCAAGTCTTTCAGCGCGGTGACCTCACCAAATCGTTTGGTTAAATTTTTTACCTGAATGGATATCATAGAATGAGGAATGAAAGGTCCTTTGAAACCAGAATTCATGCCAACCAAACAACTTCCTTCACCAAGGGCAAACCTCCAATCTCAATGACCACAAGATGTAACACTTTCGCTTTGCAGAATCTCCTCGGTTCAGCATACTTGAAATCATGGAACTTACCTTCTTGAAGATGCACGGCGCAGGGAACGATTTTGTCATGATCGAGAATCTGGATGGATCGATCTCCCTCTCCGAAAAACAAATTGCCGCCCTTTGTCACCGCCAATTTGGCGTCGGCGCTGATGGTTTGATGCTTTTGGAAAAAGATCCTCAGGGCGAATACGACGCCCGGATGATTTATCACAATACCGACGGTTCCCGCGCGGAAATGTGCGGGAACGGCGCCCGCTGCTTCACTGCCTTTGCCCTGGAACATGGTTGCGGGGATGGCGAAAAACTTCGTTTCCTCAGCGATGCCGGCCCTATCACCGCTACCGCCACGGGAAATCTCTACACCATTGAGTTAACGCCTCCCGCAGGCACCCGCACCAATATTCCGATCACCCTGCGCGAAGGCCCCGCCGAAGTACACTATTCCGATACCGGGGTTCCCCATGTGGTTCGTTTCGTTCCCGACATTCAAAAAGTGGACATCCGGCCCGCCGGCTCGGAACTGCGGTTCCACCCCGAATTCGCCCCCCGTGGCGCCAATGCCAACTTTGTCCAGATCCAAAATCCGGGCGAACCTCTGCTCATCCGTACTTACGAACGGGGGGTGGAAGACGAAACCCTCGCCTGCGGTACCGGAGTCACCGCCGCCGCCATCCTCGCCCACCTGGTCCACCAAATCCCCAAACCGGTGTCCGTACAAGTAGCCGGAGGCGATGTGCTGCGGGTCGACTTCGCCGTCGAAGGCGACAAGGTGCTCGGAGTGACTCTGACCGGCCCCGCCGTAAAGGTATTTACCGGCACGATTACCCTGTAGCCCATGCTAAGCCCCGCCGTCCGGGCCAAAATCCCATCCTCCTGGTCCCAACCAAATCCCAGCCCCGGTTGGAGTCGCCGCCAGGATCTGCGGCCATCGCTGGATTTTTGCCAGGAAGTTACCCGGCGGCATGCCAAAAGCTTCTATTTCAGCTCCTTCCCCCTGCCCCGGGACCGCCGTAAGGGCGCCTTCGCCATCTACGCCTTCTGCCGCTATGTCGATGATCTTCTGGACGAAACCCCACCGGAAGAAAAAATCGGCCAACAATTCCTTCCCCTCTTGCAGAAAGAACTGGAAAAAATCGAAACCGGCCAAAGTTCTCTCCCCTTTGCTCCCGCCTTTGCCGAAACCACCCGCCAATACAAAATTCCCCGGCAATTCTATTTGGACCTGATCGAGGGCTGCTGCTGGGACGAGATGGACATCGAAATCGAGGATTTTCCCCAATTGGAGCTCTATTGCTATCACGTCGCCTCCGTTGTGGGTCTCATCATGAGCCGCATTTTCGGCCTCAACTCCACCGAAGGAGCGCATCGCGCCGTCGAAATGGGCATCGCCATGCAACTCACCAACATTCTCCGGGATATTGCCGAGGATTTGGCCCGAAACCGAATCTATCTTCCCCAAACGGAACTCGCCGCTGCCGGATTAGACCGCCAGTTCCTCCAAAAAGGCGAAGTCACTCCCCTCTGGCGCGATTTCATGCACCAACAAATCGCCCGCGCCCGCGCCTACTATGCCTCCGGCGAAAAAGGCATTCCCCTCCTGGCCAAAGGAGGAGCCCGCTACACCACCCGTCTCATGAGCCGTATTTACGGAGAAATCCTCTCCGAAATCGAGAAAAACAACTACGATGTCTTTCAGGGCAGAGTCTTTGTCAACACCCGCCGCAAATGCCAAATCGCCCTCCACACCCTCTTCCGCTAACCCCAAATCCGTCAACTTTTAATTCCCAGAATCTTAACTTAAAAGATCTTGTAAATTCCTATTAACTCCTGAATAAAAGGAATTTACTGAGACAGCTCAGCTTGAATACTCCGCACTGCGGCGACCGGATCGTCGGCTCGAAGGATAGGACGACCAACGACGATATAGCTGGCCCCGTCGCGCGCCGCCAACGAGGGTGTGGCCACCCGTTTTTGCTCATCCAACGCCGCTGAGGAAGGACGGATTCCCGGAGTTACGAGGAGCATTTCCTGGCCGATTTCCTGCCGCAACAGGGGCAACTCCAAAGGCGAGGACACCAATCCGGGAAGGCCCGCCTCACGAGCCAAACGAGCCAGGCGCAAAACCTGGGCTTCCGGCTTATCCTCCACCCCCACTTCCAAAAGGCCCGAAGTATCCATGGAGGTCAAAACCGTGACCCCCAGCAATCTGAGGTTCGGAGCGCGTTCGCCTGCCTCCTTGGCCGCCACTTGCATCATTTCAAACCCGCCCGAAGTATGCAGGGTCAACATGCCAATGGGCAAATGAGACAAGGCAGCCACCGCCTTGGCCACCGTATTGGGGATGTCGTGCAGCTTTAGATCCAAAAAAACCTGAAACCCCTGATCCGCAATTTCTTCCACCAAACTAGGCCCGTACCGCGTAAAAAGCTGCAACCCAATTTTCACCCAAGGCAAATCACCTTGCAAGGGCTTTAGCGTTTGCAAAGCGGTTTCCCGGTCCTCTACATCCAAGGCTAGAATCAATTCTGTTTTCATCCTCCTAGACTACCAAAGAGCTTCTCTTAGGCAATGCCATTTCGCACCTCAACCAATCCCTTCCTGTAACAAACCCAGAACCCCCTGTCCCCAGCCATGCGCCTGCGGCTGCCGTCCCCGTCCCACCACCTCGGATTCCCGAAGAAGTTTTTGCAAGGGCTCGGGGAAATCGCCGGGATACCAGCAAAACCACCAGCCAAATAAGTCTTTTCCAGAAACCGCCGAAAGCAAAGGCAAAAACCCGTCACAAACCATCGTTTCCGCCCGCGGCCCGGAAAGCGCCCCTCCCATCACTCCCGCCCAGCGCTCGCGCCACGCCGGAAATCCTTTCTCCTTTCGCAAGGAAGCTACCGGATAAACCCCCTCGTGCGGCGGAAGCATCTCCCCAAGCGTTTTTCCATGAGCCTCTAGCTTCTCCGGCCAGAAAGGATTAGTCGCGACCCACCGACGATAGGCTTCCAGGCGAACCCGCGGTTGATTCGCCGGACGCAAACCTTGCCGGGACCAACGGTCTGCCACCGCCGCTTCGAGCTCCCCCACCGGGGGAGGGGCTGACCGCCAAGACTCCAAAGAGAATCGTTCGGCCAACATCATCATAGGCGTTCGATTCGCCTGGTATCCGAGTATCTCCAACGCCAGCGAATGACAGGCCCCCTCCCAGCCTAAACGCTTTACCCGTTGGCCCGCAAAGGCCCGCTTTTGCTCCCATCGGCGGAGCCCCCGCTCAACGAGAAGGCGACGCCGCTCCTCCAACCCCATCGATTGTAAACTCTCGTAAAGAGCATGGTCCATTCGCCCGCTCGCCCCCTCCAGCACATCATCATACACATACTCCTCCAAATCATGGAACAACCACGGCAGTAAAACCAAAACTGGAATCTCCCTCCCCTCCCCATCGCGAGGCGTATACTCTCCTTCCTCGGGAGGAAAAAGCAAAACATGCAAAATAACCTTATCGTAAGCGGCATCACGATCATGGTTATGCTCGTGCCATTGGCGGGAACGAAAGTGAATCTCCACATCACCGTCGCGGCGCTCACCATCCAAACGAATCGCCGCCCTCCGGAAATCCGGCCCACCTTGCCGGTTCCACTGACCAGTATCCAGTATCTCCACCTTCCGCCCCGCCAAATCACGGGCTTCCTCCCGGTAGAAAAGCCCTTTGGCCCAGATCTTTTGCAACAATCGCTCCGGGACTTGGTACGGACCATAGAACCCTTCAAATTCGGCTACTTCCCCGTTTGCCATGCTCATAGAAAAAATCAACTAACATCAGCCTCGCCAAAGCAACCATTTTTTTGCCAAGCTTTCGATTCTTTACCCTCCCCTCACTTCTGCATTTACTCGCCTCCTCCAGCCGCCTAATCTGTTTCCCATGGCTTGTCCCGTATTCACCGTTGCGAATCAAAAAGGAGGCGTTGGCAAAACCACGACCGCGATCAACCTGGCCGCCGGCATGGCTTCCAAACGAGTCCCCGTTCTGGTTGTGGACTTGGACCCCCAAGCCAATGCCACCAGTGCCCTGGGCTACGAAAAAGCCGATGGCACCAGCCTTTACGGACCCCTTACGGGCGAAGGCTTTGCCGAAGACAAAGTCCATCAGACCGAAGTGCCCCACCTTTACCTCATTCCCGCAGAAGTGGATTTGGCCGCGGTAGAGGTGGAACTCTCCCAGGAAAAAAATTACCTCCAGAGACTGCGGAAAGTTCTCCAACCTCTCCGGGAAAGCAACGAATATGCCGCCATTATTCTGGATTGTCCGCCCGCCCTCGGACTTCTCTCCATGAACAGCTTGGCCGCTGCCGACTATTTGCTCATTACCCTCCAATGCGAATACCTCGCCATGGAAGGGCTCGGGCAAATTCTTAAAGTGGTCGACGACCTAGTGGAGAATGGAATCAACCCGGACCTTAGCCTGGGAGGTATTATCATGACCATGTATGACGTGCGCACCAACCTCTCCCGGCAAGTGGTCGAGGAAGTTCGCGGACACTTGGGCGACAAGCTCTTCAACACTCTTATTCCCCGATCCATTCGTCTAAGCGAATCTCCCAGTTTCGGCCAGACCATATTCCAATACGATCCCAACAGTGCCGGTGCCATCGCCTACCAACAATTGGCCAAGGAAGTCCGCAAGCGCTTTTCCCTCAGCCTCTAGGAAAGAAGAACATGAGACTGATTTCTCACGTTTTAATTCTTCTTCTGGCCACCCTATGCCTATGCGACCTATCCGCCGAGGATCGTTCCGTTCCCATAGCCCCGGAAATCGACCTTCTGTGGGATTTCGAAGGCGGGGAGGACGAACCTTCCTCTGGTGAAGAGCCCGGGGAAGAGAAAGCCGCCGGAGAAGTGCGCTCCCTTCCCGACAGCGATTCCCTTGATCCAGAGTTTTTGCTTTCGCCCAACCGCCAAAGATTCGGGCTCTTCTTGTTTTTAGCCATCGCCATCCCCTATTTTGCTTTTCGTACTTTTTTAGGCAGTCGACGCGGTTGGTTGAAGGAAATTTTCGGAATTGCCCCCGTAATCCTCTTTTTCGTTCTCCTCTTCTATGGCAACGCCACCCATTATCTATTACGCTCGATTAGTGGGGAAAACGCTCACGATGCGGGCTGGTTTCTGCACACCTTGGCCGCGTTTGCCCTGCTTGGGGCCTTAGTGCTTTTCTTTTTCCTCGCTGGTAAAATTCTCACCTTTTTTCTGGGCAAAAGCCCCGAGGGGGGCTTGAAACCCTCCTGGAAAATCGGCGGGGCGTTTTGCGGTGGCTTAATTGCCTCCCTCGTCATTCTCATCTGCCTCACGGCACTGTATACCCTCTCCACCTTTGCCTGGTTTTTTCTACAGGAAGATGAAAAGGACCCAAATTTCCTGACCCGCTTTCTCCTCAGCAGCCGCCAAATCATCGACCAAAGCTTCCTCGGCCCTATTGTCCAAAAGACAACCCCCATAAAAGAAAATCAATACCAAGCCCTGTGGGACCTCCGGGAAAACCTCCGGTGGGACCAGCTCACCGAAAAATGGCAGGATACCGAGGCCGACAACGGGGAACAGGGGAAGAAGGCTTTGCGATCTCTCGCCGAGGACCAGGACATTCAAAGAAAACTCGACCAAGGCAATTATGCAGGTCTTCTCTTCGACCCCCGGGTCCGCCGGGTCTTGAATGATCCCCAGGCCCGTGCCACCCTGCGAAAAGGCGTGGATACCCTCTTTAAAGAAGATCAAAAGAAAAAAGAGGCGGCCGCCGAAACCGGCAAAAATGGCCCCGAAAACAATACTGACGAGGAATAAACAAACCCTTCTCCAACAATATGTTCTACTTCTTAGCCCATTCAATTTTTAAGTTTTTTGGACTTAAATATTGACGGTAGGTGGATTTTTTGTTTCTTTGGGAGTATGCAACGAAAACGCTTACATTTTACGGACTGTCCGGCGGTTTATCATGTGATGTCGCGGACGGTGAACGGAGAAAAGATTTTTGGGGAGAAGGAGAAAGCCGTGCTCGCCAAAATGTTACACAAAGTGGCGGCCTTTTCAGGGGTCAAGATTCTGACCTACTGCATGATGGCCAATCACTTCCATATCCTGGTGGAAGTGCCCAGTGCGGAGGGACTCAAACTAACCGATGAGGAGTTGCTAGAACGGTATGGGCATTTACACGGGGAGAATAATCATCTGCGCAAAACGCCTCGTTCGATAACTTATGCGCCAAATTCGGTGGAGCAGGTGCAGCGGATACTGGAACAGGGAGGCAAGGAGGCTGAGGAAGTACGCGAGGGTTTGCATAAGCGGATGCACAATCTGCCGGAGTTCGTGAAAACCTTCAAACAGCGGGTGAGTATCTGGTACAACAGTGAATACCGGCGCTACGGTCCGCTGTGGAGTGAAAAGTTTAAGAGCGTCCTGGTGGAGGGGCGGGCCAATGCCTTGAAGGTGGTGGCGGCCTACATCGATCTGAATCCGGTGCGGGCGGGATTGGTCAATGATCCGGGCAAATATGCCTACAGTGGTTATGGGGAGTCGGTGATGGCGGGAGAACCGAAGACCGAATTGGGGTATATTGTGGATGCGATAGATAAGGATACGGGTAGCGATGTGTTGAGGTTTTACCGAATGCTGGTGCTGGGTCAGGGGCGAATGCCGCGGGAAGGGAAAGGTCATCTGGACGACCAAGAGGCACAGGAAGAGATTGCCCGATTGCTTAGCGAACGGGCAGAAAGTGAAGGTGATAACTGGGCTAGGGAAAAGATTTTTGCGGCCATTACCAGAGGACAGATCGTTGGTTCAGAGTCTTTCGTAGGGGGACTGCTAAAGGAGGCGAAGCAATGCCTTTCGCGCAAAGTCCGCCGTCCCAGTCTGACTTTTCAGACTCCTCTCCCCGGATTGTTTTCACCGAATTTCTTTCGTTTCAAAAAACCAATACACCAGAAGGGCCTTGAAGAAAAGAGCCACCGAGAAGTTTAAGATTATTGAATCCTTTCAATAGGAACTGTAAATTCGATGTTTCTTAGAAATCGACCGTCACTGAAAAATTACCGGATTTATGTAAAACCACCGATAGTAAACAATGTCCCTTGCTTGACGGGAACCAAACTTGTTGTAAAGGATCTAAACTAGCTTAACACTTTCTCCAATGACACCTTTTGTCCTACTTCTCGTTTTTACCTTTGGCATCGCTCTCTACGCCCAATGGCGCGTAAGCAGTGCCTATAATAAATACAGCAAAATTGCCTCCCGCAGTGGCATCACTGGCGCCGAGGCGGCCGACGCGCTCATGCGCAAAGCCGGGGTCACCGGCGTACAGATCGTTCCCATCCAGGGAAAGCTCACCGACCATTACGACCCCATCAATAAACGACTCGCTCTCAGCGAGCCAAACTATTACGGTAACTCGCTTGCTGCCCTGGGAGTGGCCGCTCACGAAGCTGGTCACGCTATTCAGCACAAACAAGCCTACGCCCCACTGAAGGCTCGCATGGCGTTGGTCCCGGTCACCACCATCAGCAGTAAAGTTCTTCCCATGGTTTTTATCGGCGCCATCCTCGTGGGATTCGGCCAGCCGATGGGCATAATGTTGATGAATATTGTTATCGCCTGCTACTTTATCCTTACGCTTTTCCAGCTCATTACCTTGCCGGTTGAGTTTGATGCCAGCCGACGGGCCCGTAAGGAACTTGCCGGCTTGGGAATCATCAACCGCGACGAGGAAACAGGGGTCGTTCGTACCCTCAATGCCGCCGGATTTACCTATGTCGCTGCCTTTTTGACCTCCTTGGCCTATCTCCTCTACCTGATTGCCATGACCCGAAGGTAATCGGCAAAGCGCTCCACCAAGGAAGAGGAAGAGGCAGTTTTCCATTCCCCGGAAGTTTTTCTTATCGAAAGGCGAAAAATTTGCATTTTTGCCTTTTCAAAGATTTCTTTATCACTCATAAAGGAACTACGCAGGGGTCAAAACCGTTAGAAATCAAGGTTCGTAGTAGACCCCTCTGTATTTTTGTTTATTCCCGATAGTTACTGATACGCCCCTCTGGAGCGTTTCCCGCCTTGGGAAACCGGCGTCGAATTCTTTGTTATGTCCACCACCCAGGAAGATAAGTCTGGATCCTTTCTTAAAATTACTCCCGATAAAGGACTCCTTTTGACCTTTCGCATCGTCCTCCCGCCGAATTTGCCAGCGGCCGCAGCACGCGATGCGATTCCCGTCCAACTACAAATCGAAAAGGAAGACGGCTCGGTCGTCGCCCCCGAGAAGCTGGACCGCCGACGCACCTACCAATTGCCCCTCCCCCACCTGATCGTCGCCGGACACCTGGAGCGCTGGTGCGACGGTAAACTCGCGGGTCACCTCCAACTCACCCGGCAAAAACTGGGTATCCTCCTCAATGCTCTCAAAGGAGAGAATGTTTTTTTTCACGGAGCCTCTCCCAACCGCCCGATTCCCTGGCTGGATGATACCCTCCCCGGAGTTTCCGAGCATTTGGGCGAGGCTCTTCCAAAAAAGAAAACCGCCCCCCGTCCGGAACCGGAGGAAGATGACGATGAGGACGATTTCACCGCCCCTTCAGCCAACGCCATCTCCGCCGTTGTTCCCGGAGTGAGCCTGGGGTTGAAAGAAGCCCGCCCCACGGCTCCGGAAATCCCCGAAGGCGTCACCCCCATGGAAGTCGAAGGCTCCCCCGACTACCTCTCCATCAGCTTACCCTCGAAGGATCACCCGCTTTACGAAGAAGCCTCAGGAATCCTCCGCTCCCACGATTTTCTACTCGATCCCTCAACCCGCAAATTTTGGCTGCGCGACCGTCACAAGGTCCTTAATTTCCTAGCCGAATTTTGGGAGGACCTCAAATATCGCCACAAGGCCAATTTTACCGAAGGTTTCAAATTCCGTACCCGCCGTATCAAAGAAGCCAAAATCTCCTGCCGCGCCAAAGAAGAAAACGGCGTCCATTTTGTCTCCACCTCCCTCGAAGCCGGACGCTTTCACTTTCGCGACGTACAGAAGAATATTTCCCTCGGGAAACATTATATCGATACCAAACGACATATTGTCCTTATCCCCCCAAAAAAACTAAAGGATTTGGAAACCCTGCAACGATCACTTTCCGGCAATCACAGCCAACCTCTCCTCGCCCGTAGTACTCACCGGATTCAACCGAGCGAACTCGCCGTAACCGAACAACTTCTGCGATCCCACACCGACCACTTTCAGACCCCCAAGTCCTGGAAAAAACGTGGTTCCCCCTTGAGCAACCTGGCCCGCCTCGGGCGCGCCCCCATTCCCCGCCCCCTGGAGAAACAATTGCGCCCCTATCAGAAGACCGGCGCCGCCTGGATGTATCACCTTTTCCGTAACGATTTGGGGGGTATCCTGGCCGACGAAATGGGCCTCGGGAAAACCATTCAGGCCCTGGCCTTAATGGCCGCCATCCGCAACGCCCCGCCCCATCACACCAAACACAAACGTAGGCGCATCGAAGACGAACAACGCCGTCTCGGGCAAGACCCCGAAGAACTCGGCACTCCCCCTTTTCTGGTCGTATGCCCCGCCGGTTTGCTGGAAAACTGGAAACGCGAAGCCCGACGCTTCACCCCACAATTCCGCGCCTTCATCAACCACGGATCCGACCGCCTCACCACTCCCGAAGAGTTCACCCGCTGGGATATTATTTTCACCTCCTATGCAACTCTCATCCGGGATGAAGACCTTTTTCGCAGCACCCTTTTTAAACTAATCATCGCGGATGAGGCTCAGCACATCAAAAACCGGAATACCCGCAACGCCAAATCCCTTTGCTCACTCCTGAGCGAAGGCCGGTTTCTTCTTACCGGTACGCCAATCGAAAACAGCATCGACGACCTTCTATCACTCTTCGACTTTCTGCTTCCGGGATACCTCCACAAACCCCTCAACAATCCACGCGCCGAAGAACGGACTTGGTATGAGCAACGCCTGCAACAAAAGGCCGCTCCCTACATTCTCCGCCGTACCAAACAATTGGTCGCCCCGGAACTGCCGCCCAAAATCGAGCAGGTCGTCTACTGCGAGCTTAGCCCTGCCCAACGACGGGGCTACAACGAACTCAAGGAAAAGACGCAAAGAAACATCTTCGACCTGGAAATGTCCGGAGCTTCTGAAGCCCGGGTGCGGGTCGCCGCCTTTAGCCAACTTCTGCGCCTCCGCCAATTTTGCTGCGATCCACGTCTTATCAAAAACGGCAAGGAAGACTCTTCCCTCGAAACCGAGGAGCCTATCGACTCAGCCAAAATGGCTTCCTTCCTGGAACTCGTTCAGGAATCCATGGATAGTAACCACCGCATTCTCGTTTTCTCCCAATTCGTTTCTATGCTCACTCTTCTTCGCAAGGAACTCGACGAAGCCGGATTGACGTACTGCTACCTCGACGGGAAAACCAAGAACCGCCTCGCCGTATGCGACCGCTTCAATAACTCCCCGGACATTCCCCTTTTCCTTATTTCCCTCAAAGCCGGTGGCGTCGGACTCAATCTTACCGGGGCCGATACCGTCATCCACTTCGATCCCTGGTGGAATCCCGCCGCCGAGAACCAAGCCACCGACCGCGCTCACCGCATTGGCCAAAAGAAAGTGGTCACCAACATCAAACTGATCGCTTCGGACACTGTGGAAGAACGGGTGGTGGAAATGCAACGGCAGAAATCCATTATGCTCAAGGACCTCTTTGCGGCCAGCGAACAAGCCACCGCAAAAATCAATCTGGAAACGATCAAGGAGCTGCTGGAGTGATACGCCAAACCCGCAATCTCTTTTTCATCTCTTTTCCCTAAGCCTTTTCGACCCGTGCTCATTGTTTCCGGATTAAGTAAAGCCTACGGGGGAAATACCCTTTTCACCAATGCCAGCCTACGCCTCCAAAGAGGCGAGCGCATCGGCCTCATCGGTCCCAATGGAGCCGGCAAAACCACCCTGTTCCGTATCCTCCTCGGGCAGGAAGAGGCCGATTCGGGCGACATCCAATGGGAAAAGAATACCCTTACCGGGTTTCTCCCCCAGGAAAGCGCCCCCGTTGGCGAGGAAACCGTACTGCAGTTGGCCACCGCCATCTCTCCCGAGATATCCGCCGTCCACCAACTCTTTCGCGACTACCCCGACCCCGAACACGAAAAACACCACGAAGCCCTTGCCCGTTACGCCGACCTGGACGGGTTTTCCCTCGAGCCAGTCGCCAAAAAAATCCTGGCCGGACTGGCCTTCAAAGAAGCGGACTTCCTGCGCCCGGCCCGAACCCTCAGCGGTGGTTGGATTATGCGGGCCCACCTCGCCCGCCTTCTTGTTCAAAAGCCGGACCTCCTAATGCTCGACGAGCCGACCAACCACCTTGATCTGGAGTCCCTGACCTGGTTTCAGGACCACTTGCGGGGATACGAAGGTTCCGTTGTGGTCATCTCCCACGACCGGGCCTTTCTCAACCAACTTTGCAACGGCATCGTCGAAATAGCCGCGCAGCGCATCGAAAAGTATCCAGGAAATTATGACAATTTTGTCACCCGCAAGGCTGAACGCCTGGAACAACAATGGGCTGCCTATCAAAACCAACAAAAGGAAATCGAACGGGTGGAGCAATTCATCAACCGCTTCCGCGCCAAAGCCTCCAAGGCCGCACAGGTTCAATCGAGAATTAAATACCTCGATAAACTGGAAAGAATCCCCCCGCCCGAGCGTCCCGACGATACCGTTTCCTTTCGCTTTCCCCACCCGCCGCGTTCGGGCCAGAAAGTCATTACCCTGGAAAACATCGAACAGGGCTATGACGACCATACCGTCTACCGCAACCTGAATCTGACCCTTGAGCGAGGCCAGCGCATCGCTCTCGTCGGGCCCAACGGAGCGGGCAAGTCCACCCTTCTGAAAATCCTTGCCGACCTGGTTCCCCTGCGCCGCGGCTCCCGCAATCCCGGCCTGAATCTGAACGTCGGCTACTATGCCCAACAACGCTCCGAACAATTGGACCTTAACAGCTCCGTTTATGACGAAGCCGCCAAAGGTTTAACCGGTATCACCGAAACTGATATTCGCACCCTCTTGGGCTGCTTCCTTTTTACTGGCGACGACGCCGACAAACCCGTGCGAATCCTGAGCGGCGGCGAAAAAAGTCGTCTCGCTTTGGTCAAATTACTCTTACATCCACCCAATCTTCTTCTGCTCGACGAGCCCACCACCCACTTGGATATCGCCAGCATCGACGCCCTTATACAAGCCCTGTCCAACTATCCTGGAACCTTGGTTATGGTCAGCCATGATGTCCATTTTATTCAAAAAATCGCCACCTCTGTAATCCATGTCAACGCAGGGCAATTGACTCATTATGCGGGTGACTATGAATATTACCTCCGTAAGTCCGGAGCCCAAACCGCCCGGGGAGGATTGATCGCCTCTTTCGAAGACCACCGCCCCACCGAAGGAAGAAAGTCCAACGGTTCCTCTTCCTCCGCAGACCAAAACGAAACTCCAAAAGAACGACGAAGACGGGCCGCCGAAGAGAGAAAAGCACGCGCCCGTGAAGAGAAGTCATGGGAAAAAAAGATTCAGGATTTGGAAAAACAAATTATTTCCCTCGAAGAAGAGCAAACCCGGCTGACGTCCCAAATGGAAGACCCCTCCACCTATAACAATCCCGACCGGACCAGGGAAATCCGGCAAGCTCTTGACCAAACCGTTACCAAACTAAAATCTCTCAATGAATCCTGGGAAAAGGCTACCGAACAACTCATGTCCTTTCAGGGATAGCCGGCCAGGTTTAAAAAATTTCCCCGAAATTAGCCCAGCTCCGGCCAAAACGCTGGATCCCCCCGGGTCAACAGCGCCGGGTTACGGAGAACCGCTTTATTATAAGAAAGTCGCTCCCCTTGTAGATCAGTTAGCTGGCCACCCGCTTCCTCGACGATTACTTGTGCCGCCGCGGTGTCCCATTCCATAGTCGGCACGTCGCGCAGATACAGATCGGCCTTCCCTTCAGCCACCAGACAGAATTTCAATGAACTGCCCATACTGGTGGTCACCGCCGCAGGGTATTTCTCAATCAATGTTTTGACCTGCGGCCCCGCATGGTCGCGGCTGGCCACGAAGATCGGTCTCTTCGCCGACCACTGGCGACACCGTAAAGTTTTTGGGCTCTCTCCATCCACCCGCAAAAATGCTCCTTCCCCTTTTTCCGCAAACCAACTTTTCCTAAGAACGGGAGCATGGATCACCCCCGCCACCGGTTCTTTACCCACCACCAAGGCGATATTGACAGTGAACTCCCCCGACTGCTTGATGAATTCCTTGGTCCCGTCCAACGGGTCCACCAGCCAAAACTTATGCCAATTTGTCCTCCCCGCCAATTCTTCCTCCGATGACTCTTCCGACAAGACGGGAATCTCGGGATACGCCTCCCGCAGAAGATCCATAATGCACCGATGCGAAGCACAATCGGCCAGCGTCAAAGGAGACTCATCTTCTTTCTGAATAGTTCCCTCTGCCGAGCCATAATACTTCATCGCCTCAAACCCTGCCTTCCCAGCAATTTCCAATAGCTTTTCAATCATAGATCTTGGTATATAATACCGCAGGAAAAACCGCCACGAAAAACTCTTTCGAAGTCCTTCATTACCAGGTGATCAGAGAAAATCGCTGTTCAACTTGGCCGAAAATTCATACTTCTTTTCTTTTAAAATATAATTCAGCCGAATCGCGGCGCTATGCAAGTGCAATCCCTTCCGACCGGTCTTGCGGGCGAACTGACGATTCCATTGAAACTGACCATACGTTTGATCCCCTACGATAGGCAAGCGACGCTGGGAACATTGCACCCGGAGCTGATGCGTTCGCCCCGTCACCGGTTGGAGTTCAAGGAGCGAAAGCGGAGGCATACCCGGGACTACTTTAATTTGTCTCATCAAGGTTGTTGCCGGAAGCCCTCCCTTTCCTCCTCTGGTCTGGCCCCGCAATTGCCCGCCTTTTTTTTCCACCCGCAAAACATCCTCCCATTTTTCCCTATTTTGCGAAGGCTTTCCAAACACCAACGCATGGTAAATCTTCTCTACCCGCTGCTTTTCAAACTCCTTCACCACCGCCCGGGCAACCTCCCCGTCCGTAGCAATCAAAATCAACCCTGTAGTGGCCGAGTCCAAACGGTTCAATAGATAGTATCCTCCTTCGTAACAACGACTTGTCGGATCGTAAGGGGACGAGAAAAGGGACTTCTTCTCCTCTCCTCTGCGATTCGGATGCGAAAGTATCCCCGCAGGCTTGCACAAGGCAATCAGTCCGTTTTTATCCTTACCGATAACCTTCACGCCTTTGCCCAAAGGCCAGCCTTCCTGGGAGGACGGAACACTCATTTAGGTAAAAAATACCCTCTTTGTTTCTCCGAAATGGGAAGGTCTATCTTCTCCATAACTTGCAACAAATCCTCCCACACCAAACGCTTCGTCCGATAGGATTCATGATGAAGTAAATAGGAGGGGTGAAATGTGCACATCGCCGGAATTTCACCAAACGTCATCCAATGTCCCCGCACCGCTCCCATTTTTCGCTTCGGGTCGTAGCCAAAGAGGCCATTTACCGCGGTTAACCCCAAGGCCACGATAACTTTAGGCCGGACAATTTCCACTTGTGCCCGCAGGTAAGGAAGGCAAATCTCCATTTCCTTTTCCGTAGGAGCGCGATTTCCATAATTCGACTCCGTAGCGGGACGCCATTTCATAATATTCCCAATATAGACTTGCTCCCTTTCCAAACCCATGCCCTTGATCATTTTATTCAACAACTGTCCTGCCGCACCCACAAATGGTTCCCCTGCTATTTCCTCCTCCGCGCCAGGAGCTTCACCAACAAAGAAAAGATCCGCATTTACCGTTCCGGTTCCAAAAACCACCTTTTTTCCCTCCCGCACCTGAGACCGACAGACCGGACAATTTTCCACTGCTTCCCGCAGCGCATTCATCCTTTCTTCCGGAGAACCCTCTGGTAATTCGACCGAAACCGGCTTCTCCGGAAGAGGGGCCAAAGTAAAAGGAACCGATGCTTTTTTCGCCGAACTCTTTTTCGGCGCAGGTTTTTGTTTCTGTAACGAATCCAAATCAGGCAATTTCGCCCCCGCCCCCGACGGCCTTTCCCAAGAGGGCGAAGGCGCTCTTCCCCGATGAATTTCCCCATAATCTCCGCTGTCCTTTTTCTTTTTCAGAGAAGCACCCCCCTTGTCCCGGGCAACCCTCACCGCATTCCTCAAGTCCTCCAAAGAATCCTCACGCACCGGCACCATACTCTGCCCCTCCCGCTGCATCTTCCGCAACCCCCCCAACAACTCAACCAAAACGTCACGCTCTCTCATTCCCCCACCATACCGCGCTAAATCCCCATTTCAACCCTCCTTTTTTACGTCCCAGGGTAATTTTTGTTGACTTTTATTTAGGTTTCGTGGAATTAGGTCTTGACGGTGGTCTGATTTTTGCTAGAAGGGAATTATGAGACAAAAACGAATTCTTTTTGAAGATGCGGCGGCGGTGTATCATGTGATGTCGCGGACGGTGAATGGTGAGAAAATTTTCGGGGATAAGGAAAAGGCTGTTATGCGGAAAATGCTTTTTAAAGTGGCGGCTTTTGCAGGAGTCAAAATTCTCACCTACTGCCTGATGTCGAATCACTTCCATATACTTGTCGAGGTACCTGACGCCAGTGGGGTCACGCTCACTGATGAGGAACTCCTGGAACGGTACAAGCATTTGCACGGGGAGGATAATCATCTGCGGAAATCTCCCCGCTCCCAGGTCTATGCGCCCAATACTCCGGAACAAGTAGAACGCATTTTGAAGGACGGCGGTGAAGAAGCGGAGAAACTTCGCCGGGCACTTCTAAAGCGTATGCATAATTTGACTGGTTTTGTGCAAACCTTCAAACAACGCGTAAGCATTTGGTATAATGCGAATTATCGCCGCTTCGGGCCGTTGTGGAGTGATCGCTTTAAGAGCCTTTTGGTCGAAGGGAACGGACTCGCACTGCGAATTGTGGCCGCCTATATCGACTTGAATCCGGTCCGCGCCGGTTTGGTGGAAGACCCCGCCAAATATGCTTTCAGTGGCTACGGCGAGGCGGAGATTTGCAGGGAGATTGAAACGGACCTGGGGTGTATTGTAAGGGCTAAGGAAAATGACTCGCGGACGGAAATTCTTCGTGAATATCGTCTTCTGGTGCTGGGACTGGGAGCCAAACCTAAGAAAGGACAACCTCACTTGCAAAATACCCGCAAGGAAATGCACAAACTGCTGTGCCAGAGGGAAGCTGAGAATAGCACCCGAACTGAAAATTTGCCGGAATTTGCTCCTTTGGTGAAAGGCCAGGTTCTTGGAAGTAAGGTTTTTGTGGAAAAATGCTCCGGAAAACTACAGGCTGGCAGCTCTCGCAAAAAACCCCATAAAATCAGCCCCACTCCTTTTGGAGAGATTTACACCCCCAACCAATTCAGATCACCTTCCTCAGAATGATTCGCCTGCCTGTTTTACATAGCACCGATTACTATACCATCCGGCCCTCAAAGATTATTGGCGTTGGCCTCAATTACCACGATCATTTGGCGGAGCATGACCGTCTACACGAAACTAAGACTGAGGTTCCCAAGGAACCTGTCCTATTTATCAAGACGCCCAACACCTTGATTCCCTCAGGAAAGCCGATTGTTTTGCCCGGCTTTGTGATTGATTATAATTTTGCCGACCCTCGCACCGACTACGAAGGGGAGCTGGCGGTTATTATCAATAAAAATAAGGCCACCTGTCCCATGGGGGTGTAGGTCCTGAAGTAATAGAGATTAATCATTATTGGTTTTTGCAGTGTATTTCAATATTTCATCGAGGATTTTGTTATGTTTGGCAAATTCGTCGATGAGCGCG
>JAIUMY010000005.1 GCA_022565335.1 Opitutales bacterium | reverse complement strand
CCGCTGTGGAGTGAGAAGTTCAAGAGTGTCCTGGTGGAGGGGCGGGCCAATGCCTTGAAGGTGGTGGCGGCTTATATTGATCTGAATCCAGTGCGGGCAGGGTTGGTGAAAGATCCGGGGAAGTATGCGTACAGCGGTTACGGTGAGTCGGTGATGACGGGAGAGCCAATGACTGAGTTGGGGTATATTGTGGATGCGATAGATAAGGATACGGGCAGTGATGTGTTGCGGTTTTACCGGATGCTGGTACTGGGTCAGGGGCGAATGCCGCGGGAAGGCAAGGGCCACCTTGATGACCAAGAGGCACATGAGGAAATTACCCGTTTGCTCCGTGAGCAGGCGAAAAACGAAGGCGAACGTCGCGCCCGGGAAAAGGTCTTTGCGGCGGTTACCAGAGCCCAGGTGGTCGGATCAGAGTCTTTCGTCGGGCAACTATTGAAGGAAGCAAAGAATTGTCTCTCGCCTAAGGTACGACGCCCCAGTCAAACTTTTGAGACTCCGCTGGCCGGATTATTTACGCCGAATTTCTTCCGTTTCAACAAAACCGATGCAAAAGAACAGAAGTAATGAAGTAAATACTGATGATTATGGGAAGGCTGTAAAATAGGTTCTATAAACTTAATTATTGACTTTGTTATTTTGGACTTTCGAGCTGATGAGGGGCGGGTCAAAGGGAAGGCGGCGTCCTTAGAGGGAACCATTTGACGGGGGAATGGTCATTCTTTTTTACTGGTCATTGAACCTTTCACCCCGCTTTAATTTTATGAAATTCATCACTTCCTCTTCCTTGTTTCTTTCAACGGCCTTTGTCGGTGTTTTGGCCTTGCCTCTTTGGGGTGCGGTGCCGCCCGCACTGACCGAGTTGGCAACGGATGGGGCCGCAGCGGTCGAGGAGGCGGAAGCCCGAATGGGCGCGGCGGCCGATGCTGATGATGCCGAAGCCGTGGCGGAGGCGCGGGAAGCGCTCAATAACGCGGTGGTTATACGCGGGGTCGACGGGTGGCTGTTTGGTCTGAATGACGTGCGTCATCATGCGGCCGGACCCTTTTGGGGAGATCGTGCTGCGGAGGTGGCGGCTTCCTCGCGAAACCCCGATCCCTTGCCTGCCATTGTTGGCATGGCCGAGCAGGCCTCGGCAGCGGGTGTGCGTTTGATCGTTCTTCCGGTTCCTTCGAAAGTCTCGGCGTATCCGGAGAAATTGGATCCGACTTTGGAAGGTTGGACCGATGAGGCTCGGGCGACTTTCTTGGAAGAATTGGCAGAGGCCGGAGTGGAAGTTCTGGATGCGACCGATTTGTTGGGAGAATTGCGGGCCGAAGGGCACCTGTCGCATATGCGCACCGATGCGCATTGGTCCCCCTTGGCCGTCGAAAAAGTGGCCGCACAGATCTACGAGATGGTAAAAGACGAAGACTGGGTCGGGGAACTGGATCGGGCGGAGGTTTCGCTTGATGAAACAACTTTGTCGGTCACCGGAGATTTGGCCTCACAAATTGGCGAGGAGAAGGAGACCATCACTGTCAATCAGGTAAGCTTGGGGGGAGAGCGGGTCCGCGGTGACCAGGAAAGCTCCATCGTTCTCATGGGAGACAGTCATGGATTGGTGTACGGGCATCGGGATTTGCTGACCACCCGTGCGGGTCTTGGGGACCATTTGGCGGCGCAGTTTGGGATTGCGCCCGATATCACCGCCGTCATGGGGAGTGGTGCCAATGCCTCCCGCATGACCTTGGCCCGCCGGGGAGATTCCCTGGAAGGGAAAAAGTTGGTGATTTGGGTATTTGCAGAGCGCGAATTCTCCCGCTCCGGCTCCGGTTGGCCCGTAATTCCGGTCGTCCGCTAACCCTTCGAAATAGCAACGCCTTCTCAGTGTGGATTCCGTTTGACAGGTAGATCTCCGAATTAGTTTTTATTTGTATTCATTCATGGTTTCTAATCTTGTTTTTAGGCACCTATGAATCTCCGGATATCTCCTTCCTATGTCACTTTTGATGATTCTCCAATGAGCCTCTATCGCCTCGTGGCTGTCTTTCTCCTTTGGGCCAGCCTTCTCTCGGCCGCGGATGATCCCGAGTTGGATTTCTCCACGGATCTGCGGGAAATTTTTCCCGAGATAGCTTCGATTGAGGGGTCAAATGAGAGGTTCGAAAATTTTTTTATTTCTTACCATCCAGACTTTAAGGACGAATATTTTGCGCCTTGGCTTTCCCTTTTTAACCAACTTTGGCACGAAGCCCTACGAAAGGCCCGTCGGGATCGGGAGGAATTTGATCTGGCTGAGATTGAGCTGGGGAATTTGTGGGAAAAAGCCGCACCACTGTGGGAGAACATAACCGATTTGGCGGAACGGGACGAGTTCCGGCTTTATGCCGAACTGGACGATACTGCCTTGGATCAGCTCCTCAGTTTTCAACACCTGAGGAGTGTCGTAAGACTGGCTTTGGTGAGGTGTCATGAAGATTCTCTGAGCGAAGAGGAACGGGCCAAAATACTCCGACCGCTGGTCTGGATTCTAGGGGAGATAAATCGTCAATCGATAGACTCAACTGGTTTAATGATCAGCGTCATCCAACTTCGTGATCTATGGGACGAATTCCCGGAAATAATCCTCCAAGACCCTAAAATGCGGGAGGTTTTCTCCGAGGTTGCGAACAATTGGGCAAAAGCCTTGAGCCGGGGAATGGTTACCGATGTTCTCTTTCTGGAAAAGACCCTTCGACAGGTGGAGGAAGAGGGGGGTGATCTATTTGAATTGTTTAACCTCGCCTCAGTGGTCGAAGCAGACCCGCATACCCTCGATAAAATCGGGAATGCAATGTCGCGAACTTACGTCCACTTTATTCTGACCTATCGGTTTCTTCCCAATCACACGTTAAATCGATTTTGGAAGATTCAGCAGGAACGTATTGCTCTTCTGGCGCAGGGTGAATTTGACCGAATTAATGACCCGGCGGAAGAGGTGTATGGGGAGGTTTTCGAATCGCCACTTTTTCATCCCAACAAGGGCGGGCAATTTATTTTGGGAATTTCTCTTCCCACGTATGGGCGAATTGCGGAAATCGCCGCGTCTTTGGCCGAGGAAGTTTCCGCTGCCCTCGCCGCGATGGAGGAAGAGGTCGAGGAGTGAAGCGGATAGGATTTTCAGGTTTCCTAGGCTAATTGAATAAAGGTTCCTAAGAGAAAAACAATTCAACCATTAAAGAATGCGCTGGATTGACGAGCATCGTACCCTGGTCTCAGGAGGCAAGCCAAGATGATGATTAAATATTCACTGACTTTTCTAAGCATTGCTCTCGCTCCTTTACTGCTGAGTTCAGAATTTTTTCCGGCAACGGTAGATGGCGATAAGTGGGGGTACATCGACGTAACCGGAGAATTCGTGATTGAGCCGGAGTTTCAGCGAGTTGAGGCTTTTGTGGATGGATTGGCAATTGTTTCTATCGGAAAGGAGAAAACGGGAGTCATTGATGTAAAGGGAGAGTTGCTTCATCAGGTGAGGTATTCGCAGTTGCAAAACATGGGCTGTGACTTGGTAGGGATCACTGATCGCCGGGGGCGGGTCAGGGTCTTGGATGTGCGAAATAAGGAAATTATCGGCGAGTACGCAACCGTTGGATCCTGCAGGAACGGGCTCTTCCCGTACCAAAAAACAGCAGAAGGGCTTTGGGGCTTTTCCGATCGTTTTGGAGAGATCCTTATTCCTCCGAAATACACGGAGGCCTTTTCTTTCCATGAAGAAAGGGCTTTGGTCTATGAGGGAAAACCTGATTATTGGTTAAATGAAATTATGCCGATTGGTGATGGCTACAAGTTTTTGGATCCGGAAGGCGAGACCTTTGCCGTGGATGGGAAATTTGCAGGGGAGTTTTCCGGGGGATTGGCTCCTGTCTGGAAAGAGGGAGAGCATGGATACATTGATAAAGAGGGGGTCATGGTCATTGAACCGAGTTCGTCGTTTACGATACCTCTGGGGTTTTCCGAGGGAATCGGGATTTCCTATCAGAGTCGTAACCGCATCAAATTTTATGACGCCAAGGGCCGAAAACTTTTTCACAAGGAGGGCCTTAGGGCTTTGCCATTTAGCGGTGACTCTTCAGCGTACTTCAACGGCGAATCGTGGATAGTCATCAATCCCCAGGGGGAAGAACTCTTTTTTCTGACTGGCGGAGCCTTGCGACTTATGGGAGGAGGGGTTGTTCTTCATTTGCCCGATTTGTCTTCCAACAGCTTTGGTGATCCTTTTCATGCAAACTCTTATGCCTACTGGAAAGAAGGAAAAATTCTTCAATCATTCAATTACGACCAAGAAATGGATCCACGTCCGTAGGCGAAGTTTGCTCAGCAGAGCCTGGGGGATCCCAGAGCGAGCGGGTTTTTGTGGGAAAATAAAATGGTCGGGGCGGACGGATTTGAACCGCCGATCTCCTGCTCCCAAAGCAGGCGCTCTACCAGGCTAAGCTACGCCCCGATGCATGGTGTTTTGTTGTTATGGCCTTTGTAATGTTCAATGTCAAGGGCAGGGAACGATTCAAGGAATTATTTAGCGCCCAGGGAAATCTCTGAAGGGGTTGGCTCTTCATCGGTTCCTTCGGAATTGCCTTTGGCTCTTTCCTCTTGCTCTTTCTTCGGGCAGGGGGTGTTTTCAAATTCGATCATTTTCCACATGCCGTTAATCGCTCCTTTGTGGACGCCAATTAATTTGCGGTCGGTTAGGGTAAGGAAGGTTTTGAGGCAGAAATCGGGACGGAAACCAATGCGGCGGGAAAGGGGAGCGATGAGGTTTTCAATTCTTTTCATCGGGCCTTTTTGGGAGGCAAAGTGGTTGAGTACAATGATTTTGCCTCCTGGCGCACAGACCCGGGCCATCTCGGCAAGCATTTTTTCCGGATCAGGAACGACCGAAACCACCAACATGGCCACGACCACCTCAAAGGAGCCATCGGGGAATTGCAAATCCTGGGCGTCCATTTCGAGGAATTCCTTAACTTGGGGAAATTTGTCCTGGGGGTATTTTTTGCGGGCTACGTCGAGCATCTCGGTGCTGACATCAATCCCGGTGATTTCGACGGTGCGATCGTAATAAGGAACGGAGAGGCCAGTGCCTACACCGATTTCGAGAACCCGCAAGCCGGGCTTTTGATCGAGCAACCGGACGACTTTTTTCCGCCCGGAATTGATTCGATGGCCAAAGACCAAATTGTAGAAGGGCGCGTAAAAACGGTAGGATTTTTTAATTGAGTCTAGGTCCATGGCGTTACCGGTTGGTTAGATGACTATTGCAAGACAGGGAAGGGAGGTCGTCAAACAAAAAGCGGAACGGTTCTATCTGGTTTGGTGCGATTGGGCTGGACAGGAAAGGTGAATCGTTGCGAAGGTTTTTCCATGAATCCTTTTGCGTCGGCTTCGGGCTTATCTGATCCTCATGTGCGGGTTTTTCAGGGTCGGGTGTACCTCTATACCGGCACCGACGACGATCCCGGGGACCGTGATTGGGTGATGCGGCGGTGGAGAATTTTTTCTTCGGTGGATTTAAAAAACTGGCGGTCTGAAGGGGAAATTCTGCCTCGCGATTCATATATGGGAGAGGGCAGTTCTGATTGTTGGGCCGGGGACGTGGCGGAACGGGAGGGACGGTACTATTTTTATTTCTCGGACCGCAGCCGCAGTATTGGGGTAATGGTGGCGGATCGCCCGGAAGGGCCGTTCCGCGATCCGGTGGGAAGACCCTTGCTGAAGAAATCTCATGATCCCACCGTCTTGGTGGAGAGGGATGCCGTTTGGTTGGTGAGTGGCAGTAAGGAAAGGGGAGGGTATACGTTGGCCCGTTTGCGTTCGGATATGATGGGGTTGGCGGAAGATCCCAAGCCGATAACGATCCGGGGGCGGGAATGGGAGGAGGCTCCGCCGTGGATGGACAAGAATTACCTGTTTTGCCATGAGGGGATTTATTATCTAAGTTGGGGTCGTGATTACGCCGTTTCGGATTGTTTGGGCGGTCCTTATGATTCGGTTGGGCCGGTGGCGGAGGGCGAAGGGTTAAGTGAGTATGCCCACGGGAGCTTTTTCCAGTGGAAGGAGCAATGGTATCATATTTGGTGTCGGTATTGCCGTCCGGGATACAAGTTTCGGGAATTGGTTCTTCGTCCCTGCGAGGTGGGGCAGGGGAAAATCAAAACCCTGGTGGATTGCCCGGTGGTTTAGGGTTGGGAGGGTTCCGCGCAGGGAAAACAGGTTGAGCTTGCGAAATCCCGCCGAGCAACGCGAGGGAAACAAGCGAAGCGCTTGCCGCAGTTCAAGGTGCCGGTGGCCCAGGAATCCCGGAAGAGTGGTTGGCACTTCTTACAGGCTTCTTCCTTCGTAACCACCCTGAATTTCATTAAGATGGTGGCGAGACCCGGAATCGAACCGGGGACACAAGGATTTTTCCCGCCTTGCGGGACTCACCAACTGAGCGAAGGCGGGAGAGCATGAGGCTTCCGGGACCACCCTGAATTTCATTAAGATGGTGGCGAGACCCGGAATCGAACCGGGGACACAAGGATTTTCAGTCCTCTGCTCTACCAACTGAGCTATCTCGCCGTGGTGGAAAGAAATAGCTGAAGATATTTCCGAAGTTCCGTCAATAGCCTTTTCCGAAAATTTTCATGGCATGGGCAAAAGATGGTGCTACAGTGGAACCATGGACGACGCACGAGAACAAATTGAAGAGTTGAGCCATGCCTTGCTGGAGGCGATGAATCCGCTGCGTATTTTGCTGGCCGGGCCGTATGCTTTTGAAGCGGACGAGGCGCAGGATTTTGCGTCGGAGGTATTGGAGGCGGATGTTTTCATCTTGGTCATTGCGCGGGAGGAAACTCCTCCGGAGGGCTTTGCACGGGCGCAAAAGCTGCAAAAGGAATTCGGCAAGGAGTTTCCCCTGCAAATGCTGGTGGGCAATCCTGAGCAAATTGTTTCCCGGCGGGAGACCAACACCAAGTGGCTGGAAATGGTTTTGGAGGAGGGGGAGGTTCTGTATGAGGCGGCGGATTACGAGGATTGGATGATCTCTACCGACGAGGAGGAAGGATAGGGGCTATTGCCCGTCAGGGTGGCCGGGGGAATCTACAATCTTTCGGGCAAATCACCCGCCATCCAGCGTTCCAGTAGGGCCAGAATCTTGGGAAAGTCCGGGGCCTCGCCGGTACGGACAAAATAGCCACTGGTGCATACTCCGAGGAGGGCGATACCGAAATTGTCGAGGCCCAGCAGGGAACCAATCAGGCAGCCGGCACCGAAATGATCGCCCGCTCCGGTGGATACCAAGGGCTCCTTACAGAAGGGTCCGGACACCCAGACGGCTTCGTTGTCATCGGCGCAAACCGCACCGTTATTGGGGTGGATAATGATTTTATCGACCTTAATATGCTCTTTGAGAAAGGCGGCCAATGCGGCTACGGCTTGGGGTTCTTTGGCTCCGTGAAAATCGCCGTCAAAGGAATCGGCCATTTGCCAGGCCTCCTTGAGGTTCATGCTGAGCATGGTGGTGCATTGCCCGGTGATCCGCTCGACCAGAGCAATCAGTTCTTGACGGTCTTCCATGGGGCGCTGTTCGAATTCGGCCAAATCCATGAAAAAGGGAACCTCCTTGGCGGGCCGGCCCAGGGCAGCGAGTTTTTCGGCAAAGCCTTCCCATACGGACCCCACATGGATGAGTTTTCCCCAATTGACGGCGCCGATGAAGTCCGCTTCGGCGAGCCGTTGGGAGAGAGTTTCCTCTCCGACTTTCTCGAGAATTCGTTCCCAGGTCACGTCGGCGCAGGCTCGCAGATCGCTGAGCATTACTTTGCCGTCAGTAAATTCCAGGCAGTCGCTGTGGGCCGGTTCGGCGAGAGTGTATAGGTGGGCGGTTTTGTCCTGCAGGGCTTCGGCGAAGATCGGCAAGGGTTCGGGGTCGCCGAGGGCGCCAATGTAGGTGAGATCAATTTCCCCGTTTAGCAGACCATGAAGCCCGGACAGGAGGAGGGGACCGTTGCCTCCGAATTTGTCCCCCAGGTGTTGGGCCGGGTAGGAGGCGGCGATGCCGGCGGCGGCGGCCACCTTGGGACCGAATTCGGCCATCGAGGCGGGGGCTTCCAAGCGGATAAAGGTGTCGATGAAACCATCAAAGCCGCAAACCCCTTTCCAGCGGGGAGGGGTGGTTTGCAATTTCTGACGGAAAATCCGAATCGAATCGGCTTCGTTGGACGGGGTTTCGCAAAGGCGTTGGTTTATGCTCATACTTTAATGACAAACCAGGATGCGCTTGCTGTAAATCTTTTCCGGATAAAAAAGGCGGTAGCCAAAGACTACCGCCAGGGAGGCTAAAGGCCGCATCAAAGATTATTTTTTGAGGTGCGGAATGGTCAGTACCGAGCGAACGATATCGATAATCAGGTAGATCAGAAGGAAAAGCAGGACCGAGACAAAGGGCAAAAGCAGTCCACCTACTCCAAGTTGGACCCCAATCAAGCCATAGGCATCGGCGGCGGCGTGTTCTCTAAAGTTTGAAGCGCCGGGGTTGAGAAAGGAATATAGAAGAAGAGCGACCGAACCTAAGGTGACCAGTGCGGTAAAGATAAAGGGGACCAGGGCCAGAAGGCCTTTGATAAGGAAGGAAACGATGCCAATGGCCTCCTCCCCGGATGAAACTTCCTTGCCGATCTTGGTGTTGGTGATCTCTGGTTGGAGGCACAGCCAGCAGAGAAGGCCGAAGCCCACAAAGCCGACGACTCCGCCCAAGGCGATAACCGGGCCCAGCCCGTCCGCTGCAAAAGCACTGGAGATCCCCCCGAACAAGGAGCCCAAAGCGGCCAAAAGAAAGACCAGCGCGAAGCAGTCGGTAAAGGCTTTGGAGGAAAGCCCCGTCGGTGTGCTGCGAATAAGACTGGTGCCCGCATAGAGAAATTTGGCGGAGGTGTACTGGAGCACAATTATTGCGACAAGCAGACCAAACCCTCCGGCAAAAAGAGCGAAGGAATCCATTTTGACCGCGGCAAGAAGCGAACTTATGATAGCCAGAGCGGCAAAGACCAAGACGGCCCAGTGGGCGATTTTTCCGGAAAAATCGCGTAGTTGATGAAAGAGGGAAACGGTCAGAAATTTGCCTAGAAGGCCCAATAAGCGGTCGATGAGCTGGACCGCGAAATCCGGTCCTAAAGAGAGTTTCTCTACGGCCGGTTCGTTATCAACGGGTGGAGGGGTCGGTTTGTCAGTCATTGTTATAGATGGGTTGTACAAATATTAAAACTTGGTAAACCCCGTAAAGAAAGAATAAAACTGATGCAAAACTCGCTTTATTATGATTTATTCTTATCAAAAAAAGGGAAAACCAATTGCCGCTCCGGCACCTCGACCGCTTCGGGAAAGCGAACCCCCAGGCCAACCAAGCGGACCGCCTCAGCGTGGCGGCCAAAGGCTTCCCGCAGGAGATCGGCGAAGGCGCTGCGGTCCAGGGTGGTCGCCGGCCTTTCGCAGGTGGTGGTGCGGAAGTCGGCAAATTTCAGTTTGAGAAAAATCTTTCGAAATGGTTTTCCGTCAATCATGCGGGTCATGTCCTCTTCCAGGGTTTCGAGTAATTCCGGCAGGAGGGCCTCGCACTCTTCGAAGGTTTCCAGATTTTTGGGCAGGGTCATTTCGGTGGAAAGAGATTTTCGGGGGCGGTGGATCTCTACCGGACGCTCATCCTTTCCCCGGGCCAGTTCGTGTAGGGTGATTCCCCATTTTTGTCCAAAAACGCCAATGAGGCGGGGAATTGGCCATTTTTGCAGATCGCCGCAGGTATGGACCCCTTGTTCTTCCAAAAGCGCGGCGCTTTTGGGGCCGATTCCCCAAAGTTTGCGGACCGGCAGATCTTTCATGAACGTGACGATGTCCTTGGGGAGGACGGCGAACTGGCCATCCGGTTTGCGCCAATCGCTGGCGATTTTGGCCAGCATTTTGTTGGAGGCAATGCCGGCGCTGGCGGTTAGGCCGGTTTCTTCGCGGATGGCCTGCCGAATTTGGTGGGCGATTTTCCAGGCGAACTCCCGATGACCGGTGACATCCAGAAAAGCTTCGTCCAGGGAGAGCGGTTCGATGATTTTGGTGTAGCGGGCGAAGATTGCCCGGATTTTTCGGGCCTCGGCGCGATAGGCTTCGAAGCGGACCGGTTTGAGAATGATTTGGGGGCAAAGTTGTCGGGCTTTGAAAACCGGCATGGCGGAGTGGCAACCGAATTTCCGGGCGCGGTAGTTGCAGGTGGTCAGGACGCCCCTGCCGCTTTCCCCGCCGACGCCGACCGGAAGGTGGGCGACACTGGGGTCGTCGCGGCATTCGATGGCCGCGTAGAAACAATCCATATCGATATGAATGATTTTCCTTGGGGAAGGAGAAGAGTTTGCCTGGGCGGTGAATTTGGTCATGGTGGGGAATTGGCCCCGTCAGTTTGTTTTATGAAAGAGAAAATTCATCGTGATACGCGAAAACCCCTTATACTTGGCTCCGGCTCTCCCCGGCGGCAACAAATTCTGGCCCGTTTGGGAAAAACCTTCCAGGTGATTTCGCCGGCAGTGGAGGAAGCTCGTTCGGCGGAAACGCCCTCTGAGCTCACCTTGCTCAATGGGAGGAAAAAGGCCCGGGCGGTGTGGGAAGAGAATCGGGGCGCGGTGGTGTTGGCCGCCGATACGGTTGTAGCCGAGGGCGGGAGGATTCTGAACAAACCCGGAAGCCGCGAGGAAGCATTGGCGATGCTTTTGAGTCTGGCGGGACGAACCCATGAGGTCTTCACCGGGGTGGTGGTAACCTATCATGGAACAGATGGTGCTCTGGTATCCCGTGAGGCGGTGGCGCGCAGCGAGGTGATTTTCAAAAGTTTCGATGAGGTGGTGGCGCGGGCCTACCATGATCTCGTGAATCCCCTGGACAAGGCGGGGGCCTATGGAATTCAGGAGGGGCGGGAGCAGATCCTGGCGGGTTGGCGGGGATCCTTTTTCAATATAATGGGCTTGCCCCTGAGGGAAACGCTGCGCCTCCTCGACGAGGCGGGGGCGTAGGGTCCGCCTTCGCTGAAGCTTCCGCCGTCGCCCTCGGGGCTATGGCGTGACGAGATGGCCGGATCTTTGCTTCGCTTCGCTTGGAGTGGAGTGGTGGAGTATTGGAGTCGTGGAGTGGTGCCGGGGGGGCGAGGGTCTCTCCGAGCTCGAGTGGTTGGGTTGAGGTTCGGGTTCGTTGGCGGTTGTTCTCCCGTTGGGCGGGTGCGTCTGGGGAAGGATTGGGCAATTCCCCCGCGAAAGCTCAGAGGGACCTTCGCTTATCGGGACACGCCTTCGCCCTTCCTTTTGGGGAAGCGGGGACTTTCTCAGAAAAAAGGGGAAATTTGGGTCATTTTGCATTTCAAGGTTGACTATACGGGGGTACGGGCCAAGCAATTATTCTTTTCCCATTTGGGAAACACCCTTGTTTACCACAAGCCCTCTCTATGTTCCGCTCTTCTCATCTCAGTTTTTTGGTCATCGCTGTTTGCCTCCTTCTTCCGACGGTGGCTCAGGCAGCCGAGCCGAAAGCCGACCCGGTGACGTTTCTGGGGCTTCCGGTGACCACCTCGATCGTTACGGCCTGGGTCTTTTCCCTCCTCTTGGTATTGGTGCTTCGCCTGTTGGTGCGTCAGCCCTCGCTGGTGCCCCATCGCGGCCAAGCGGTGCTTGAAGGGATCATTGAAGGGTTGATGAACGTTTTGCGACCCATTGTCGGGGACAAGGTCCTGCGTCCGGTCTTTCCTTTGCTGATTTGTTTTTTCCTCTTCATTCTTTTCCACAATTGGTCAGGTTTGGTTCCCGGGGTAGGGTCGATTTATTTGAAAGACGCGCCGGATGTCAAAGTGGTCCGGCCTGGAAACACGGACCTCAGTCTGCCCTTGGCGCTGGCGCTCATCAGTTTTGTCGCCTGGCTGTATTTTTGCATTCGTTACGCCGGACCGAAGATGTTGCTCTATGATATCTTCGGGACCAAAGCAGATCGCAAATCAACAGGCACGCCGATTTTCATCTTACTCGTGCCGATTTTTCTCTTTGTTGGGTTGGTGGAACTGATTTCCATCGCCTTTCGACCCGTTTCCCTTTCCCTTCGTCTCTATGGCAATATGTATGGGGGGGAGAATCTCCTGGTGGAGATGACCAATTTTATCGCTTGGATCGTGCCGATTCCCTTCTACTTTTTTGAGGTGATGGTGGGGCTTATTCAGGCGGCTGTCTTTACTATGCTGGTAGCCATTTATATTGGCTTGATCTGTAACCATCCTGAAGGGGAGGGCCATGCGCATTAAAAACTTTCTTCCGGTGGGACCATGGTTCCTTAAGAGAACGCAATAAAACGTGGACGCCGGGGAATAACCGTTAAACAAAACCTAAAACCTAATAAATCATGCTCGAAACAGCTCTCATTCTCGCCCAAGTCGTTGACGCGGAAACCGTCGAAATCGCCGGTGCGGCCATTACCGGAAATCTCCAATTGGCCGTCGCGGCTTTTGCCATTCCTATTGGCATTGGTCTGATCGGTTACAAAGCGGTTGAGTCCGTCGGACGCAACCCCGGTGCCGCCACCCCGATTTTGGTGCAGTCGATTATTGCTATGGCCTTGGCCGAAGCGATTATCTTCTTCGTCATCTTCCTTGGATAAACGAATCTTTGAGCCGCCGGAAAACCAACCGGCGGCTCATCACTTTCCCCCAAGTATCCGAAGCTTTCCATGAACGGTGAATTTTTTCCTCTCTTTTTGGCGCAAGCCGATGCCGCTCCGACCATCTTCCAGGAATTCGGTATTTATTGGAACACCCTTATTGCGCAGATCGTAAATTTCGGGATCGTCGCGGTTGTTATTTACTATTTCGGGATTCGGCCAATCCTGCGAACCATCGATTTGCGGCAGGATAAAATCGCCGAGAGTCTGAAGAACGCTGAGGAGATCAAGGTCCGCATGGCGGAAACCGAGGCCCAGCAAAAGGAAATTATAGATAGTGCCTCGCGCGAAGCCAAGCAAACCCTCGAAGAAGCCCGGCAAGCCGCCAAAGCCTACCAGGAGAAACAAACCGCCGATACCAATCAGCGCATCACCGAAATGATGGAAAAAGCGGAGCAGGCCATCGAGCAGGAACGGAAGAAAATGCTGGCCGAAGTACGGGAGGAAATTGCCCGCCTGGTCGTGTTAACCTCGACCCGTGTTCTTGGTTCAGAACTGGGGGAGGCGGAGAAATCCCGCTACACCCAAAAAGCCACCGAGGAACTCCAGAAAAACTGATTTTCCATGGCGCAAAGCATCCGCAGTAAAAAGTTTGCCCGACAATTGGTGGCGATGAGCATCGAAGAGGACCGTGTGGTGCCTGAGCGGGTCAGTGCCGTTTTGCAAGCGCTGGATAAAAAACCGCCGCGTGAATACAAAGCGATTCTCCGCGCTTACCGCAATTATCTAAAAGTGGAAGTCGCCAAGCGGGAGGCGGTTGTTGAGCACGCGGGTCCTCTCGAAGAATCGGCGCAAAAACAACTGGCGGCCTTTTTCAACGACACCTACGGTCGCACCATCACCATCGTCCCCAAAGAAAACAAAGAACTTTTAGCAGGCTTTCACGCCCGTGTCGGTTGCGACACCTATGAATATTCCGCGCGCCAACAGATCGAAGAACTTGCGCGCAAGGTAGCTTCCCAAACCATTTGAATTTACCCAGTTATTTATCACCATGAGCAGCGTCATTGAACAAATTGAAGAACAAATCTCCCAGCTTGAGAGCAAGACCGTCAAGCAAAACACCGGCCGGGTCGTCGCCGTCGCGGACGGGGTCGCCAAGGTGGACGGACTTTCGGAAGTCATGTATAATGAGATGGTCGAATTTCCCGGTGGCATAACGGGCATCGCACTCAATCTGGAGGAAGAGGAAGTCGGCTGTATCATCCTCGGTGACGCCAGCCATGTCCGGCAGGGGGACGAGGTGAAAACCACTGGAAAATTGCTGTCCATTCCGGTCGGTATGGGTCTGTTGGGCCGGGTTGTGGATTCAATCGGAACCCCCGTTGACGACAAGGGCCCCCTCGACTCCTCCGAACGCTATCCGCTGGAAAAAATCGCCCCCGGCATCATTGAGCGTAAATCGGTGGATCAGCCCCTGCAGACCGGCATAATGTCGGTTGATTCAATGATCCCTATTGGCCGTGGCCAGCGGGAGTTGATCATTGGTGACCGCGGAACTGGGAAAACCACCATTGCCGTGGACACCATTATTAACCAGGCGAATATCAATCGCGTCGGCGAAGAATCCGGCGACCCTGACTTTCGCCCGGTGTATTCCATTTACGTAATCATTGGCCAAAAGAACGCCAATGTCGCGCGGACCATCGAGGCTTTGCGGGAGAAAGGCGCCCTTGATTACACGATTATCGTAACCGCCCCGGCGGCCGATAATGCGGCCAACCAATACCTGGCCCCCTACGCGGGTGCCGCGATCGGCGAGTGGTTCATGCAGAACGGCAAGGATGCCCTGATCGTGTACGATGATTTGTCCAAACACGCGGTGGCCTATCGTCAGATTTCCTTGATTCTCAAACGCCCCTCCGGGCGTGAGGCTTTCCCGGGAGATGTCTTTTATCTGCATTCCCGTCTTCTTGAGCGTTCGGCCCGTCTCTCGCCCGAGGCCGGGGGTGGATCGCTTACCGCATTGCCCGTCATTGAAACGCAGGCGGGTGATGTTTCAGCCTACATTCCGACCAACGTGATTTCCATTACCGACGGGCAGATTTTCCTGGAAACCGATTTGTTCAATCAGGGGATTCGACCCGCGATCAATGTCGGCTTGTCGGTCTCCCGGGTTGGTTCGGCCGCCCAGGTAAAGGCCACCAAACAGGTTGCCGGAAAGATCAAACTCGAACTGGCGCAGTTTCGCGAACTTGCTGCTTTCGCGCAGTTTGGTTCGGACCTTGACGCCAAAACCAAGGCCCAACTGGATCGTGGTGCGCGAATTGTCGAAATTTTCAAACAGCCTATTCTCAGCCCCATTCCGATGGAATTGCAGGTTGCGACTCTGTGGGGCATTCAAAACGGCTATTATGATGATATTCCGGCAAAGGAAATCGTCTCCTCCGCGGCCAGCTTCCGGGAGTATTTTTCCACCCGTGAGGATGCCACCTTAACCAAGATTCGTAAGGAGGGGAAAATCTCCGACGAAATTGCCGCCACCTTGAAGAAGGCCTACGAAGAGTGGAAAAAGTCCCTTTAAAGCAAGGTCTCCCGCAATGCCACGCCTACTAACCATAGATTGACCCATGTCCTCAAGTACCAGAGATATCCGGCGTCGTATCAAGTCGGTTAAGAATACCAAGCAGATCACCAAGGCGATGGAGATGGTGGCCGCTTCGAAAATGAAGAAGGCTCAAAACGAGGCTTTATCAGGGAGTGAATACTCAGCTTTGCTCTCGGCGATGTTGGCCGCCATTGAGGACAAGGTGGAAGGCAAGTTTGTCCACCCATTCCTGCAAAGTCGTGAGGTCAAAACTCGTGGCGTATTGGTTCTAAGCTCCGATAAAGGACTTTGTGGACCCCTCAACGGAAATCTTTTCAAGAAAATTTCTGAAATCAAAACGGAGGCCGAATATTATGTCGTGGGACGTAAAGGGGCGCAGTTTCTCTCGCGTACCCGTCGTAACTTGGTCGCGGATTTTTCGTTGGGTGATAAAGTTGCCTACAACCCGGTGCGACAAATTTCCCAACTCCTGATTGAGCGGTTTATCGAAGGAAAGATCGATACCATCGAAATTCTCTATCCCCGTTTCGTAAACACTCTCCTGCAGGAGGCGACGGTGTATACCTTACTACCCCTTCTGGACCTGAAAAATATTCTCAGTGAAGTGACGGGCAGAAAGGTTGGTGGAAAAGTGGTCGGTGCCCGGAAATTGCCGCAGGAAGAACGCGATATGATTTTTGAGCCCACCCCGGCGGAAGTTCTCTCGGAACTTTTGCCCCGTTACATTCATAATCAAGTGTATCAGTTCGTACTCGAGGCCAAAGCCTCCGAGCACAGCGCCCGAATGGTGGCCATGAAGGCCGCTTCCGATAACGCGTCATCATTGTTGGATGATCTCACTCTGCAATATAACAAAGCCCGTCAGGCGGCGATTACCCAGGAAATTCTGGAAATTTCCGCGGCCGCCCTTTCAAATTAATCTACTTTAATTTATAAATCATGAGCAATAAAGGAAAAATTGTCCAAGTCATCGGCCCGGTAGTGGATGTCCAGTTCTCTGCCGAAGCAATGCCGGAAATTTACCAGGCGGTCACCGTAGAAAATTCCGTTGAAGGAAAAAAGGTAACGGTAACGCTCGAAGTCCAGCAGCACCTTGGCGAAGGTATGGTTCGCACTATTGCCATGTCTTCCACCGAAGGCTTGGTTCGCGGTCAGGAGGTCACCGATACCGGAGCCCCGATTAGCGTCCCCGTGGGGGAAGGGGTTCTAGGGCGGATTTTCAATGTCACCGGTGATCCCGTGGACCAACGGGGAGAGGTCAAGTACGAGAAACGACTTTCCATTCACCGGGCTCCGCCGACTTTGATGGAGCAAGATACCAAGGCAACCATTCTGGAAACCGGAATCAAAGTCATCGACCTGATTTGTCCCTTCATCAAAGGGGGGAAAGTCGGTGCCTTCGGAGGTGCTGGGGTTGGTAAGACCGTGGTCATCATGGAGTTGATCAATAATATTGCCAAAACCCACGGTGGGTACTCGGTCTTTGCCGGGGTAGGGGAACGTTCCCGGGAAGGGAATGATCTCTATCACGAAATGTCCGACGCCGGGGTCATCGACCAGGAGGATATTTCCAAATCCAAGGTGGCGCTCGTTTACGGGCAGATGAATGAGCCCCCCGGTGCCCGGATGCGGGTGGCTCTATCCGGTCTGACTATGGCGGAGTATTTCCGCGATGAGCAAAATCAGGACGTCTTGCTCTTCGTTGACAACATTTTCCGTTTCTCGCAGGCCGGGTCCGAGGTGTCCGCTCTTCTCGGTCGTTCCCCATCGGCGGTTGGCTACCAGCCGACCTTGGCTTCCGAGATGGGTAATTTGCAGGAGCGTATTACTTCCACCAACAAAGGCTCGATTACCTCCTTCCAGGCGGTCTATGTGCCGGCGGATGACTTGACTGACCCCGCCCCGGCCAACACTTTTGCCCACCTCGACTCGACCATCGTGCTGGAGCGTTCGATTGCCGAGCTGGGAATTTATCCGGCGGTTGACCCGTTGGCCTCTTTTTCCAAGGCCCTCGATCCTACGATCGTTGGCGAAGAGCATTACCGCATTGCCCGTGGCGTGCAGAATGTTTTGCAGCGCTACAAAGACTTGCAGGACATCATCGCTATTCTCGGGTTGGATGAGCTCAGTCCGGAAGATAAACAAACCGTTTACCGTGCTCGGAAAATCCAGAAATTCCTGTCTCAGCCCTTCAATGTGGCGGAGGTCTTCACCGGCTTCCCCGGAAAGATTGTTCCGGTCAAGGAAACCCTGCGCGGCTTTCAAATGATTTTGGACGGCGAATTGGACCATGTCCCGGAAAACGATTTCTACATGAAGGGTTCGATCGACGAAGCCATCGAAGTCTCTTCAGCTGAAGCCAAAAAATAATCACCCACCATGTCGCTTCATCTCGAGATCGTCACCCCTCAAGGCAAGGCTTATGAATCCCCTGTGGATCAGGTGATCCTGCCGACCAAACAAGGAGAGGTGGGGCTTTTGCCCGGTCACTTGCCTTTACTGACTCAAGTTGATGCCGGGGAATTGCGGGTCCTGCATGGTGGTAAAACCGAATATCTTGCGGTAAGTGCGGGTTTTGCTCAAGTGATGCAGGACAAAATCAGTGTTTTGACCGAGTCGGCTATTGACGTTGCGCAAATCGAACCGGCCGTAGTCGAAAGAGCCATGGCCAAGGCAGAAGCAAAGCTTAAGGAAGCCGTCGACATGGAGCCCGAAGAGTTGGAACGTCTAGAAACCATGGTCCGCTATCACCAAGCACAGCTCTTGGTGAAACAAAAAAAGCGGTAGTCGGTCAGCGGCAGGCCCTTGGGGTTGGGCAAAATTGTAAAACCGCGAATCGATAAAAATTCATAGATACGCCCGAACAGCGGGGTGAGCGAGGGGATTGAGGATGGAAATTTGTGTAGCCCGCAGCTTTCGCAAGGGTTGGGAATAGAAACGCTGAAAGGAAGATATGTCTCCCTCGCCGGCGAGGTGGTTCTCGAAAGAGTAAGGAGGATGGAGAATAGGGGGAGAAAATTGGCAATTGGCTTAGCCCGTGTGGCCTCTTAAATCAGTGAGTAGGTTCGAGATTAGGATTAGCAGGACGATAAAGATTGCGATCAGGATGTGAAGGCAGCACATCCGTATGCCCGGTGCGTAGGCATTCACGGGTGGCCTCATAGGGGAGGCCCTTTACGTCTCATACCAGCGCATGACTTCGCTCAGCGGACGGCGGCGGGGCCGGGGTAGGGGTTTGTCCGTATAGCCGAGGTAGAGTGATCCCAGGCAGCGTTCGGTGGATTCCAATTCGAGAAACTCATGCAGGTCTTCGCTGTAGGTGTCGCCGCCACTGCCCCAGAAGGCATGAAACCCGTGGGCCTCTGCACTCAGCATGATGTTTTGGGCGGCACAGGCGACTGCCGCAACTTCCTCCTCCTCGGGAAATCCGGGGCGTTTATGGCGTTTCAGACAGAGAAAGACTACATGGGAGGAGTTGAGTAAATTGCTTTCCAGGCGAGCGGCCTTGGCCGCATCGTATTGCTCCGGGGGAGTGCTGATCCGACACCAATGCTGGCGAAAGTCCGCCAGCCGTTGCAGCGCCGATCCGGTGAAGACGATGAAGCGCCAAGGTTGGGTCAAATGATGGGTAGGGGCCCAAGTGGCGTCCTCCAGAATTTCCTCAACGATGGTATCAGGAATCTTCTCGCCATTGAATAGCCGTGGCTTCACGCTGCGGCGGTTGCGAATGATTTCGCGAAGGATGTTCGCGCGGTTAAAATGGTTTGTTTCTTGCATCGGATGAGAGACGGAAAAATGTCCGGATCGTAAGGGCTTTCCTCTAACGGGAGTAATCTAACCTTTATGTCCGCTGGGGCAAGTGGGGTGGGCGTCAAAATTTTCCCGGTTTCCGTTCTTGCCATGGGATGTTGAGAGGAAAAGAGTTGGGTATGGCAGGACTGGCTTCCGCAGAAAAACAGGATTCATTTTCAGGAGGGCGTTTGACCTTGCAAGGCCGGGCGGTTGGTCCGGTGCCCCAACTCTCGGGCTTCCAAAAAGAGCGCGGACACCAGGTCCCCAAGGTCTCCGACGAAGCGGCGCAGGCTTTTGTTCAAGCCATCGGGGAAAGGGAAGTCCGGAATCACGCGGACCTTGTATTTCAACGATTGCGTAAAGAGTTTTCCCTGCGGCGGCGGGATTTTAATTTGCAGCTATCGAAGGGGGCGGTGCGGATCAGCCTGCCCGAAAGTCGCCTGGATGTATGGATTGAACTTCAGGGGGAAACTCCCGGGAACTATGAGCTGCGGACCGAGGTTTCGGGCGAAAAGCTCTTGGAGGAGGCGTTGATTCCCCAATGGGTCCAGGTTTTGGAGGGAATCTGCTCGGAGCTGATCTGGCAACCGCGCCGATCGATTAACGTGGCAAAGGTCATCGACCGTTTGGAAGAGGATGCCCGCTTGCGCCCGCACCTCGATTATCCTTTGGATGGCAGCTTTTTGACTCTGGTTTGCCCGGATCCTTTGGTGATCTGGGAGGTCCGCGCTGATCAAGTGACTTTCCGTATTCCGACCGGGGGTGATTTGCGGTCTCTGCTTGAAGGATCTCAGAGGCTCTTGCCTCTTTTGGGGAGCCCCCATGCCTCTCCGGAGGGATTCTCTCAGGTGTGAGGATATTGTTTACTTTCCGCCCAAGAAGCCGTAGTTTAAGCTTTTCTTTTTGTGAAAAGTTCCAAGTCCGACAATCCAGATTTTACTGATGACCGCCTGCAGTGGGAGGAGGTTGTGCTGGTGCCCGATCAACCTTTTTTTTGGAAGAATGTGGAATTGCCGGATAATCTGCCGGCCAATGAACTCGATTCCTTTCTGGAAATGATGCTGGAGCAGACCAGCCCGTTCCCCGTTCACCAAGTATATTACGGGTATTATCGCCCTGTCAGGGGCCGAAAAATTCTTCTCTTTGCGGCTTATCGAAAACGGATTGAAGACTTGGTGGGGGCCTCCTTGGATGATGCCGACTTGGTGGCCCCGGCGTTGCTCTCTGTTTTGCCGGGGGAGGGGTTGGACGATAAAGCGGTTCTTTTGCGATTTGGAGAGGGCTTGTCCCTCATTCAAATGGCCCGAGCCGGGGAGGTTCCGGTCAAAATCGTCTCGCGTTTGGTGCCTTTGGAAGAAGAGGGGGCCTTCCCAGAGACCGTGGTAGAAAAGCTTTACTCGAAAGCAGGGCTTACGCGTGAAGAGGGCAGGGAAGAAAGGTTTTTCGGGCCGGTATTTCTCGGCTGGGACAATAAACAGGCGGTGTTCCGCTTTACCCCGGAAGATGGGGATAAAGCTCCGGTTCTTCGTAAAGGAGGGCTTTCGCATTCAGCGTCGGCTACCATGGATATTCGGGATAAGGAGCTGCTCGCCGCCAAAAAAGCGGAAAAGCGTCGCAATGCCTGGTATTTGCGCGCCCTTTGGGTGAGTGCGGCGGCGCTACTGTTTTTGCTGGCAGGAGAAGGGTTGCGTTTTGGGGCGGCTTATTTTCTTGAGGTCAAACAGGTTGAGGTCACTGAACGTCAGGATAGAGTCGAAAAAATTCAGGAACAGGAAAGTTTTGCCCAGCGCATGCGGGGCATTGCTGAAAACCAGCTGTTACCTTTTTCCATGTTGGAAGTGGTCAACCGCGTACGCCCGGATTCGATCTTCTTTACCAGAGCGGAATTGACTTCCGATTTGCGCTTGGAAGTGGTCGCGGAAACGGCCAACAGCGATGATGTGATCCGCTATGAAAGTGCCCTAACCGAGGCCGCGGAAATCGCTGACGTCGACATCCTCAATCAAACCCTTCGCGAAGGACGAACCAACTTTCGTATGCGTCTGACTTTCGCCGAAGAGCCGTTTGAAAGATTTGTTCGCAACGGGAGTCCTCCTGCGGGCAGCAGCGCCGCCTTGCCGGACCCGGCTCTAACGCTGGAACCAGAACTCGATTTACCCGGAGGTGAGCAATGAGGCTGTTCAAAAAAGGCGTACGGGTCACCAACGAAGCGTTTTTGGAAAGGACCCCGCGGGAAAAATTCCTGGTTGTTTTCTTTCTGGTAACCATGGTTTTGCTTTGGGGACTGAACTTCCTCAACCGCAGTCGGGGGGATTGGCAAACCTGGCAGCAACTGGAACGCACCTACGAACAACAACAGGTTTGGATCGATAATGCCGAAATGATTGGAGGTTTGGTCGAGGAAGAGATTGGCCGCCTGGAGCGGGATCGTCTTTTGACCCGCACCCGTTTGCTTTCCGAAATCAACCGCCTGGCCAGAGCCCAGGATCTCTCCCCTAGCATTGATACCCCGCGTACCGAGGAAGGGGAAATTTTTCAATTTCATACCGTGACCGTTCGCCTAAGCCGTTCACCGATGGAACGAATCATCGCTTTTACGGACAGTATTCAGGATCGTTCGCCTTATATGTCGATGGGCGAGTTGATTCTAATACCTGATCGCAATGACCCCCGCAATTTGGAAGCCCGGTATGAGATAACGGCAGTAGAGATTTCCGACGAAGAAAACTAAGGGATATTTATGAGAGAAAATTTTAAGAAAATACTAAGACCCGGCAAAATCTTACCCTGGCAAAGATTCAGCCTCTTGGGCTTCACTTTGCTCCTCCTTCTTTCCATACCGTTGGAAGGGCAGGGTAGCCCCCCCGACCCGGAGGAGGAGATTGATCGGGTGGTTTTCCGGGATGAATCCGTCGATCAAGTGCTGGTTTTTCTCGAACGCTTGACCGGGCGGATGCTCATTCGCCCGGAGGCCTTGCCAACGCCGAACATTACCTTTGATTCGCGTGGATCCTTGAAGGTGGAAGAGGCGATTGAAGCCTTGGAAACCATTCTTCGAATCAATGGAATCGGGGTTTCGCCGATGGGGGATCGGTTCTTGAAAGTTGTTCCTTTGAACCGGTTGATGACCGAGGGAGTACCGATTATTACCGACTCCGTCCGGGAGATGCGGCCGAGTGGTCGCATTGTCTCCAAGATGTATCAGATGAATTTTCTTCGTCCGGAGGAATTTGTCCAAAAGGTGAATTCTTTACTCACTCCGAATATCGGTTCGATTATCGTCTTCGAGAAGGCCAATTCCCTTTTGATCACCGAAACAGTCAATAACTTGCAACGTCTGGAGGCGCTTCTGGAGGAGTTCGATCGTCCCCGCGACCAAAACCTGGAAACCCGCTTTTTTACCATCCAAAATGCCCGCGCCTCCGACATCATTTCCCGAATTAATGCCTTGAGGCAGGAACCCATGCAACGGATTCTGAGTTCCAACACCTTGATCGATTCTGATGAGAGAACCAATCAGGTGATTGTGATTACCGACCCCCGCAATATGGACTATTTCGAGAACATAATTGATCGGATAGATGTCCGTTCTGAGCCGAGAACCCGCAATGAGGTGATTTTTCTCAAACATGCCGAAGCGACTGAGGTTGCTTCGCTCTTGAGCCAATTGGTCTCCGGGCAAACCGCCGAAAGGGATCGGGTTCCCGAAACCCGCAATGGGCGCCGCAATGATCGACCCGAACGGCCAGACCCCGTAACGCCTGAGACGCCTGAGTCGGGGGGCAATGACGGTGAACCGGCAGAGCCACCAGCTCCGGAGAATGGTTTGCCACCGGAAATTCGGGATACTGCTCAGGATTTTGTTGAGGAAATGTCCAGCGAGTTCAGCTCCCTCCTCACCATTATCCCTGATGAGCGAAGCAATGCGATTCTGGTGTCCGGAACACGGATGGATATTGAGATGATCCAGCAACTGATCGACAAGATCGACGTCCTCTTGGCCCAAGTGCGGATCGAAGTGGTTATTGCCGAAGTCACCTTGTCCGATCGTCATTCGCGTGGCATCGATGCCATCTCGGGGATTTGGAACAGTGAAGAGAACAATTTTGAAATCGACGTTGATGGCCGCGGATTCGATTTCAACGTCGTTCGCCGACCCTTTGCCATCGAAGCTTTGTTACGAACCGCCCAAAGCGATAGCAATGTCAATATTCTCTCCGTGCCGACCATCGTGACTACCCATAACCGTGAGGCACGGATTATCGTCGGCCAGCAACGGCCCGTCATTACCGCTTCGCAAACCGATGGGTCGGTGACCACTACGGTTCGTTCCAGCATTCAGTTTCGGGATATCGGAATTCAGTTGTCGGTGTTGCCGCGAATTGCCCCTGACGGAATGGTGGAGATGGAAATTGAACAGCGGGTCGAGAGTGTGGTGGACAATGTTACTATTGACGGCAATGAACAGCCGATCATCGGGAACCGGGAAGCCAATTCCTTCGTAAGTGTTCGCGATGCCGAAACCGTCGTACTTGGTGGATTGCAAAGTATTGAAGAAAGCGATAGCGGTAGCCGGGTGGCGTTCCTTGGAAGCATTCCCTTAGTGGGGAATTTGTTCCGTGGGCGAACTAATGAGGTGAATCGTACCGAGCTGTTGCTTTTCATTCGTCCTCACGTGATACGAAATTCAGAGGACGCTGACGCCGATGCGAGCCGCATGATCAAGCGCCTTTCGGAACCGGAAGCTCTGGAGGCTTTTCTGCAAGAGGGGACTTTTAATTTGGAACCCAGGGAAAATTCGGATGATGAAGAAGAAGCAACTGCACCCTCACCGCTTCGCCGACGTCGCTAAGCTGGACAACTTCGCTTATGAGTGATTTGCCGAAAGAGATGTCCAAGGAAAATACTTTGCCGGAATTGCTGCAGGCTCTTACTGAAGAGCAACGCGTGGAGATTCTTTCCCAACCCCGGCAAAAACGGTTGGAGGCCCTCTCTTTGGCTACCGGGAAAAGTGAAGACGCGGTTTTAACTGAACTGGCCAGAAATGTTGGTTTGGAACAAAACCTTCCTGATGAGGAAGCTTTTAAGGAGATCACCGAACTCCCCGCGCGCTTGATATATGAATACCAATGCTTGCCTTTCCGGCCAGCTGAAAATGGTACCCTGTTTCTCACTACGGTTTGGCCTCCTGATGAGGAGATGAATGAGTGGATCTATGCCGTTTGCGGTAAGGAGGTTGAATGGGCCCTGGCCCCTCCCGATAAAGTTGCAGGCTTTCTTACCCAGAAACTGGGGGTAGGCTTTGAAAGTCTCGACGATTCTACATTGGAGATCCTAGAGGAGAAGGAAGACGAGGATGAGGAAGACGAAACTGCGACTATCGTTCGTTTTGTCAACGACGTGGTTCGACAGGCCGTTGAGGATGGAGCCACCGATATTCACATGGAACCGCAGGAGGAGTTTTTGCGCATTCGTTATCGTATTGATGGCCTTCTCCTCCCCATTCCCGTTCCGGAAAATTTGCGGCGCTATCAGGAAGCGATTATTTCGCGGATCAAGATCATGTCCAAAATGAATATCTCTGAGCGGCGGCTTCCACAGGATGGACGGATCAATTTCCAGTTTCGCGATTCGGATTTGGACATTCGGGTTTCCACCATTCCCACCATGTATGGGGAGAGCGTTTCCCTGCGGCTTTTGAACAAGTCTAGTAAACCCTTTACCATGGAGGAGTTGGGGTTGTTACCCGAAGATCGCAAGGTCATCAATCAGGTTTTGCATCTTCCTTATGGCATCATTCTCGTAACCGGTCCGACGGGAGCTGGGAAATCAACTTCGCTGAACGCTTTTATTCGGGAAATCAACTCGCCGGAAAAACGAATTCTTACCGTCGAGGATCCGGTGGAATACGAAGTTCCCGGGGTTAACCAGATTCAGGTGCGCCCGGAGATTGGACTGGAGTTTGCCGGAGCTCTTAGACACATTCTTCGGCAGGATCCTGATGTCATCATGGTGGGGGAAATTCGCGACCGGGAGACTGCGGACATTTCCATTCGAGCGTCCCTGACCGGCCACTTGGTTTTCAGTACGCTACATACCAACGACGCTCCGAGTGCTTTGACCCGGCTGACCGATATGGGGATTGAGCCTTTTCTCATCGCCTCCGCCGTGGAACTGGTGATGGCCCAAAGGTTGATCCGTCGCCTTTGTTCACAATGTGCGAGGGAGGAACCCGTCGATTTGCAAGCGCTCCGTGCTGATCTAGTGTATCTGGGCATTGATCCGACTGAAGCCGATAAAGTGCAAGCACTCAAACGTCCCGTTGGTTGTGACGTCTGCCGGAATATGGGCTTTCGGGGTCGGGTGGGGATTTTTGAAATCTTGCGGGTAGGGGAGAGCCTGCACGATCTAATCGTTAATCGGCAGTCCGCCCGAGAGTTTCGTAAAGTCGCTTCCAAAGAAGGGATGAAAGACCTGCGTTACTCTGGTTGGGAGCAGGTGCAGCGGGGGCGGACAACCATGGAGGAAGTTATGCGGGTTATGTCGATGGACGGCTGAGAGAGCCACACTGCCTATGAGTCAATTTACCTATAACGCCCGCAATGCCACCGGAAAATCGGTCCAGGGAACGATTGAGGCCGGGTCCCGTCGGGAGGCGGTGCGCAAGTTGTCCCTGCAGGGGCTCACCCCGGTATCGGTCAGTGAAACCGGTAAATCCGCCCAAACGAGGCCCCCCTCACGTAAAAAAAGTACGGAAAGTAAAAGCCAGGCTTCCTCTCGAAAAGCCAAGCCCGCCGAGGCCCGTAAAAATATGCCACCCAGTGGCCTTTCTTTTCGGGGAGGGGCTCTCAAACCTTCCCATCGCCTTCCTTTTTTAAGAGCCCTGTCCGACCTTATTGCCAGCGGAATGCCCATCGGCGATGCCGTTCGCTTGTTGGGAACCCGTTTCCGTGATCCCGTTTTGAAGCGAATCGCCCATCAGATTTGGGAAGGGGTTTCTTCGGGGCTGTCGGTCTCCGATGCCATGGCGCAGATGCCCAGGGTTTTCGACTCTTCGACCGTATATTTGATCCAGGCCGGGGAGGCTACAGGGAGCCTGCGGGAGATCTTGAAACGATTGGTGGTTTATCTGGAGGAAAGAGAGACCTTGATTAACCGCGTAAAAATGGCCCTGGCCTATCCGGCCTTCATTTTCATCGTGGCGAATTTGGTTTTGGTCTTCTGTGTGTATTTTCTCTTTCCCCGGATGGAGGCTCTTCTCCTGTCGCTGGGATCTGATCTTCCGGCCCTAACGCAGCTTCTCATGGATTTTTCTGCCTTTATGGTGGTGTATGGGATCTGGATTTTTGCGGGGGTTGCCATGGTCGCTTTGGCCTTTTGGCAATGGTGCCGGACCCCCAAGGGGGCGGCGGTTAAAGATCGAATTCTTCTCCGCCTGCCCGCGTTGGGAAAGTTTTTGCTGTATTCCGATGTTTTGGCTATCACCCAAACCTTCTCGGCTCTTTTGGAAAATGGAGTTACGACTATCGATGCCCTGCGGATGAGTGAAAACGTAATTGCCAACCGGAGAATCAAAGAACGCTTTGAAGTGGTTCGACCTCTGGTTGCCGATGGGGCGAGTATCTCCGGGGCCTTCGCCCAAACCGAATGTTTCCCCGACCTGGTCCTGGATATGATTGGGGTGGGCGAAAATACTGGAAATATTGTCCCTTCGCTTAAGGAGGTTTCAAGACAACTGGAGGGCTATTTGAGCAAGCAATTGAAGGTGTTTACCGGGGTTGTCACCTCGGGAGTATTGATTGCTGCGGTCATCTTTGTCGGAATTGTTGCCTACGCCATCTTTAGTGCGGTTTTGTCTCTTTCCGCACAATTCTCCTGAGACCTGAAATCAGTAAAGAAGACCCCCTTGGGAGAGTCTCGATGGATATGTTTCCTTTTTAGGTCTGAACGTCGTAATTTTTTTCTCTCTTTCGGCAAAGGCTCTCGTCATTGGCCCGAAATTTGGTACTTTAAAACTTTGCCATTTTTCATGAACGACATCAATGAACAGGAACTTCGCAATCTGAAATACTCGCGTATTCGTAGGGTAAAGAAATTCCTGCGCTGGATGCCTCGTAAGAGTAATTTGGACCGATACCCGGTAATTCGCTATTTTTCCCGTTTGGCCCGCCACCGGAGCTATTTATGGTGCTTTAAAGTTCCTTACGTTATACCCTCTATTTACGCGGGAACGATTGTCGCATTTTTACCAATTTATGGATTTCAGATTGCGATTTCGTTTTTCGCTGCATTGTTGTTTCGCTCCAATGTGCCGATAGCCGTTTTCTTGCAAATCATCACCAATCCACTAACGGCCGTGCCGATTTATTACACTACCTACCAAGTAGGAAAGGGAGTCTTCGCTTTTCTGGGTGTCGGCCCCGTCGGACCTATTAACGCGCTCATTATGGGTGGTTTTATTGTTGGTCTGGCGGTAGCCGCGGTGTTGGATGTAGTGTACCGGATTCTTGCTTGGCAAACAACCAAGCACGTTCGTCTTCTGGCGGATTTCCGACAGAAAAAGAAGGTTCTCTGATTAGAAGCCTTTCGGATAGGTCTCTTTTTCGCAACCCGGAAAGGATTTTGGTGGAGCTGATCGGGATCGAACCGACGACCTCGTCATTGCGAACGACGCGCTCTTCCAACTGAGCTACAGCCCCAAGGTTGAAATGAGAATGGGGCACTTTCCCGGATTGAGCAATGCGAAAGTTTGCCCTTTACGGCTATGCGGGGTCATCAACCCTTGGAACTATTCTTTCTGAGAAACAGAGACTTGTTGGCGGAAAGTGTATCCTCCGGCTTTTACCACGAGCTCTCCCCGGGATCCACTCAGGGAAACCGGTCCTTCGGCACCAATGGAGATCCATTGTTCGTCCGTATCCCAATCGAGAGGTTTCCCAAGGATATGGATTTGCGGGAGTGATTCTTCTTGGTGATGTAAACTCAAATCAATCCCTTTGCTCGTGACCATCTCTACCTTCCCCTCCGACAAATTCGAAAGATCCAGCTCCTGGACCTGGGAAATGTTGCTTATAAACCGGCTGAGAGAACCGTGTGACTCCGGGTTGCCCACCTCCATGGCGAATCCGATGAAGGGCGTTTCCAGGGTTGGCACCTGGCGCAAAATAAAATCTGCATCTTCGTCGTTTTGCAGAAAGGGACGCAAGCCATCTTTCGCCAATCCGATTGGACGAATGGCAATCCAGGTGTTTTCGATTTCCAGAACCCAAAAATCCCGGTGAATTCTACCCTTCGTTCCCGCCGGAATGCTAAAGGACAAACTGCGCCCATCGTTGGGACGGAGCCAAAGAGCGGATCCTCCCGCCTGGGCGATCTGATCTTTGGGGCGGAGTGTTCGGTGCGGATGGTTGCCGGAATTGACAAGAAAGGAGACCGCTCCTTCAGTGGAATGGTCGGCGGTGAGGTGCCAGCGCCTGGTACTTCGACTGAATTGATCACTGTTGATTGTCCCTAGCGTAAAAGTTTCCCCTATAAATAACGTCTCGAAACTTTCCCGCGTGGTTCTTTGATCCGGCAGATGAGGGGAATATGACGGTTTGGTTGCGAGAATCTCGGTAGCTGGGAATTCCTGACGAGCCAAGGCTAAAACAGCCGCAGGGGGGCGGTAGGCACTGGTTGCCGGGAAAAGGGCCATCGGGCTGTAAGAAATGTTTTTCTCCTCCGGGTAGTTTCCAAAAAGAAAGGCGAGGAAATTACCTAGTTCTCGCGTGGTTATTCGTTTGGCCGGGCCTCCGAAAACGCCTCGGCGGTATTTAAGGGCGGCGGCCGTGTAATGCCAGTCGAGCGCGGCCTTGGCCAAGGCAATCACTTTCTCATCCCTGGCAAAATCATAAAGGTTATGGTAGGCCGCAAAGATTCCCGTTAGGTAGTAGTCAGCATCCCATTCCCCATAGCCTACCTGATAAAGAAGGGCGATTTGTTCGCGTATTTTTTCCTTATAGAGTTGGCGCACCCTTTCGTTTCCGGTTTCTTCAGCCATCAGATAAATGCTGGTGTCCCGCATCGTGCGTAGGTTTTGCGTGTTTCTGGGGTCAACCCGCATGCCTCTTGCCGATGGGGTCCATTCTCTCCCCACCGGTCCAGTGCCCCGGTCGAACCGGGGATGAGGGAAAGGGTTTAGAATACGTTCCTTTTCTTCGTAAACCTGCCAGCCCCGCGCCAGTAATGGTTTCCACCAAGCAATCCAGTCGTCCTTTTCCCCGTCGGCAAGGGGGGCTGGAGTGACAAAGTGGTTGGGCCATTTTTTCGAAATTTCATCCAGAATTTCAGCCGCATAAGATGATGCTTTGGCGTTGGGAGAATTTAGTTGGTTGATTAAATCAAATCCAGGTCGCGGCTCTTCTTCAGTCCACCGGCGGCCACCGCCGTACATGCGTTGTTGGTAGGTTGGGTCAAGGAGCTCACCAAAGTAGAAGTATTTGCGGACTTGATAGGGCAAAATCGCACTCCAATAAAAATCAATTCCTTCAGTCCAAACGTGTGCCGTTCGGTCAAGTTCCTCATCTTGTAGGAGTTGAAGAGCCCTTTCTTGGTCGGAAGTAAACAGCCGCAGGAGCAAATTCGGAAAGGTTTGCGATTTTTGCTCCCCGTATTTCCGAAAGGAGAGATTTCTCTCTTGTGCTTGCGCCAAAAGCGATTGGAACCGGTCGAGCATTTCTTCTTCAGCTTCACTGGGCCAATCGGAGTTTTGCAGAGATTCAGGAGCTTCCGGCAATTTGGGGACTACACGACCATTCTCCAGCGAGTATGGTTGCCCTGCGCAGAGTACCGGACCGCTCCAAAAGAATAGAGCGGTCACGATTGAAAGCAGGGATATCTTATTTAAAGAATTTGTCATTAAGGCCGATATTTTGTCGACCCTGGGGATCGGAAAATGTTCTTTAGAAGTCGAAAATTCCCCGTATGAAATGCCGTTTATCCTTCATAATGCTGAGGTAAATATGTTGGCAGGGTTCAGGTAGCCATTCCTCGATTTTCTCGGGCCACTCAACGACCAGACACCAGGGGGAGTGTAAAAATTCTTCCAGTAACAACTCGTTCGCTTGATCGCTGTTTTCTAATCGATAGGCATCCAGGTGGACCAATTGGCGCCGGGGGGATTCGTAAATATTGTAAAATTGAAAGGTTGGACTGGTGACTTTGGCCTGAATGCCAAACCCCTCTGCCAAACCGCTGGTAAAGGTGGTTTTGCCAACGCCCAATGTTCCGTGCAGAGACAAGGCTTGGTCGGCTGGAAAAGCACGGGCCAATTCGGCGGCCAGCTTTCTGGTTTCCGTAGGAGACCCTGTCGCACAACCTTCTGTCAGTTTAGCAAAGATGCTCATAGCCCTTCCAATTACTCGATTCGATTTTTTGCCTGAAAATGATCGGCTCAGATTGGCTGCCTTCGCTGCGGGGGAGAACCTTTCCAATATTGCTGATCGGTATGGAGAACATTTTTTGCCATTCCCGAACAAATTCTCCGATGTCCAAATCGCCATCAGTGGAAAACAACAATTCGTAATCTTCGCCGTCATTAAACGCATGATGTAAGGCGCTTTGTCCCGACTTCCTGGCCAACTCCCGGGCGGCCGGAGAAATAGGGATTTGGGCTTCGTCAAGATAGGCGGAAGAAGTTTCGAGCATTGCCGGTAGGTCTTTTCCCAAGCCATCACTGATGTCCATCATGGTTTGGACCGTTGGCTGGCAAGCGAGCCATTTTCCTTCGGCAACTCGCGGGGTAAAGTTTAAATGGTGCCCACTGTGGAGGCTGCCACCAAGTTGCCCCGTGACCCAGAGAAGGTCATTAGGCTTTACCCCGTGTCGGGGAATCGCCCGACTGGTGATTTTTCCCAGAAGGGTTAGGCTGCCCATCCAGTCCTGATTGCTGGCAGAAAGGTCGCCTCCAACGATCAAGACCTTTTCTTCCAGAGCGGCATCCACTATGCCTCGCAGAAATTCGTCTAGCCATTCGACCGAGGCATTAGATGGTAGAATCAAAGAGAGAACGGCTCGGGTCGGCTCACCCCCCATTGCCGCGATGTCACTGACATTTCGATTTACCAGTTTTCGTCCGACTTTGCGTGGCGGCATGGTTTGATCAAAATGCATACCGAACACGACCGGATCGACCGTTATTAAACCATCGCTTCCTTCTTGCGGCAAAACGGCAGAGTCATCGAAAGGGCCTTCCAACCCCGAGGGAATACACTTTGCCAATCGCTCCCGAATTCGCTGAAGGATTGCCGTCTCCCCTAAGGAACCTACCTGTCGTTCCCGTTGCGTAGTGAAAATATCTGGAATGCTCATGGTGGCCAACGTTGGAATGGGGAAGGGCTTAAAACTCAAAAAGGGCTATGAGTGCGAAGATAGAACGGGTTCGTAATGTCTAAAAGCCCTTATTCCATCTCTTTACATTCCATTGGGAAAGGCCTCGTGATCAATCAAATTCCCATCCCGGATAGGCGTTAGGGCTTTCGCATAAGCATCGAGGATTCGTAAACCGTATTCCAATCGTTGACGGAGATAGGTGTCGCTCTTTCCAGTGGCCTCCGGTCCGTTGAATACTTCGCTGACTTGGCGAACAATCAGATGCTCGGGAATCCAGCAGAGGCGACTGTTCTTGGTGCCGTTCATGCGCAATTCAGCCACGGGGTAGGCCCCGTTATCAGATGCGCTGACCGTAACAATGTAGCCGGCCTTGTGACCGACCAAATCGGTGCCGCAGAAATGTAGAAAATTTTTCAGTCCGGAAGTGACCATGCCATTCCATTCCGGGCAGACCACGATAAGACTGTCGGATTGTTTAAGATGGCGGGATGGTTCTTCCCATTGTTCTGAATTGGGTCCCCCTTGGGTCTCATCCCAAAGGCTCAAGGGGTTTTCTGAGAGGGAAAAAAGGTAAGTCTCCCGTTCGGGGAGAATTGCCGAAAGGGTCTGTTGGATGAATTTAGCCGTTTTGAGCGACTCCGCTTCTTTGCGGTGACTGCCATTAATGATGAATGTTTTCATAGGTGTAAGTTGGGTTTAAAGAAACAATGGCATCTTCTCATTGTGCGGAAGTTTTTTCAAGCTTGCCGGTGAATCACTCCTGGGGCAAGGCAAGGGGACGACCGCCATAAACCCTGAATAAAAGCATCCTTTTCAGCTCTTCTTCAGTATAGGCGGAAAAGGCCTCCTCTTCCAACATACGGGACATTGCAAAGTCCCGACTGCGGCGAAAATTCTCATAGAGTTCCTCTTGTTGTTCACGTAACTTCTCAAGTGAGATTCTTGGTTGTTCTGCCCCTCCTTCGTTGTGCAATAGACGTGCGCGGGCCCGTAGGGCGGAGAAAATGCTTTCCTCCCCGCGCCAGTTGCGGTCCTCATTAACCAAGGTCATCCAAATCGTAATGAATTCGGCAAATTCCGGATTGTCCAGATCTTGCAAAAATTCTACGGGATCAAATTGCCTGGGTTGGGCGGTGCCAAGGGTCAGGGAACGTATTTCCCCCTGATTCCTTATCTTCAAAGTCCCCGTCCCCTGATCATAACGTATGACTTTTAGCTCTCCAGCTATTTCACCCTCGTTCATCCATTGTGAGCGCTCTGTGGAAGTGTCATAAAGACTGAAATATTTGGTTCCACCTAGTTCGAAAAATCCCTTCCACTCAATATCGCTGGCACCACCATCATTGCTACTCAATAGAAAAATCCCCGTAAACAACAACAGTCTGATCAGCCTTTCCCTCTTTTTAAACATCTGCAGGATGCTTTTACTTGTGGGAATCGGCATGAAGCTTGTCCAAAACCTCAAAGAAATTTGGAAAGGTTTTGGCGCAGCAACCGGGGTCTTTAATAAATAGCCAAGGGGTTCCGTCCCCTTTTAAATCATAACAACCAAGAATCGCAAAACTCATGGCAAAGCGGTGATCTTTGTGCGTATGGATTATAGTGTCCGCTTTTATTTTTTCCGGGTTGCCAATGATCGTAAGCGCCCCGGCTTCCTCGGTAACTTCTATTCCAAGGCGTTTTAGCTCCATGGCCATTGCCTTTACGCGGTCGGTTTCTTGTTTGCGGGTGTGCTCTATTCCTTCGATTCGTGTTGTCCCGTCGAGTAGGGGAGCAACCGCCGCCAAGGTCAGGAAGGTGTCGGAAATATCAGAAAAATCATAGGATAGCGCTTTGCGTGAAACACTGGTATCAGTTACTTTCGCCAACATCCCCTGCGCTTCCGGAAGGACCTTGCTTCCCATTTGCAGAAGGACCTTATTGTAATCGACGTCTCCCTGAAGTCCGGAAAAACGTAACCCGGGTACCACTACCTCGCCTCCTACCAAATGCGGTAAAGTGAGGAAATAACTTGCTGCCGTTGCGTCCCCTTCGATTTGAAAGGCCCCGCCCATTGGTCCATCATATCCATTGCCGGCTGAAACTTCATAAACCCCGTCTTTGGAGCATCCAAATAAGGGCTGCCCAAACTGGTTCATCATTGACAGGGTCATATTAATGAAAGGCTTTGAAACGGTCTCTCCTTTAAGGTGGAGACGTAAATTGCTTTGTCCACAGGGTGCCATCATCAAAACCGCTGAGATGAATTGACTACTGGCCGAGGCATCCATCGAAATATCCCCGCCACGTAATCCGTGCGCTTGGATTTCAATGGGGAAACAATCGTTGCTTGAGGTAATTCTTGCTCCTTGATTCTGCAGTGACTGCAAGAGACCTTTCATCGGCCGAAACCTCATTTGCGGGTCTCCGTCTATTTCATATCGCCCACTGTTGGCAGAGGCGCAAAAGGCCGTTAAAAACCTGGCAGCCGTTCCCGCGTTGCCCACAAACAATGATGCTTTTTTCTTCGGAATTCGCCCTCCCTTGCCCTCCACTACAATCCGCTTTTGCGCCTCTTCCGCTTCAACCTTGAAACCTAGTTTTTGCAAGGCTTCAATCATGACCAACGTGTCTTCGCTAAAAAGGGCGTTTTCCAGAATGACTTGGCCCTTGCTCAGAGCTGCCAGAATCATGGCGCGGTTGGTGATCGATTTCGATCCCGGCAAGGTGATTGAGCCACGCGCTGGCGAGGTAAAGGGCTTAATTGGATAGGGATCAGTCAGATTCATAGGAGCTAGGCAGTCTACGGCGATAGGTTTGACCGGTTTTTAAAAATTCTTTGATGGCGTGGGCCTCTTCTGCATGAAGATGTTCACGCAAATGCTTTAGTGATTCTTCGAATTCATCCAAAGCTAAGAGGATTTGTCCACGATTTTGTTTCGCAATATCCGTCCACATTCCTGGATCCCCCGCGGCGATACGTGTGGTGTCTTTCAGGCCCCCGCCGCACAAATTATCCCAGGAGGAAGGTTTCTTTGATAAATGATAAGCCAGGGCCGAGGCCAGAAAATGGGGTAAATGACTTATATGCGCGACGATTAAGTCGTGGTCGCTCGGAGAGGTTAGGGTGACCCGCATTCCCAGACTTTCCCAGAAATTTCGCAATTTTGTGATCTCTGCGTCAATATTCTCATCAGGGAAGGGAGTGACGAAGCAATTCCGTCCTTCGTAAAGTCGGGGATCGGCGTTTTCCAAGCCGCTTTTTTCTGACCCAGCCATCGGGTGAGATCCGATAAAAACCCCTTTTGCCAAAAAAGAAGCGCGACCAGTTTCACAAATTTGTTGTTTAACGCTTCCAACATCCGTAACCAATGCATCATTTCTAATAGAGTCCCGAATGTCCGCGAAAAGCTCGACAATATGCTCCACAGGGGTACATGCGACGATCAAATCGGCCCCTTTGACAGCTTCCGCAGGTTGGGCAAAAGCCCGATCACACCAAGATGCCCCGGCATTCAGTTTTTCCCGAATTTCTTTCCTTCTCGCCCAAACATGCACCTTACCGGCCAAATTCTTCAATTTCGCCGCTTCTCCCAACGAAGCTCCCAAAAGCCCCGCCCCCAAAATAGTCACTTGCTCAAACACCCCTCCAAATTGGTCCAATTTAGACCCCCACCACAAGCAAAAATTCATTATTTTAATTAGCAGGTAATTTATATAGTTGACAATGGATCGATATTTGCTGAGCTGGGGGGATGAAGAGAATTGTTATTCAAGAGGGAGAGGGGGTGTATCATGTTTTATCCAGAACGGTGAATGGAGAGAGATTTCTCGGGATAAAAGAAAAAGGGGTCATGCGAAGAATGCTTTTTAGGGCTGCTGGATTTTCCGGTGTGGAAATTCTGACGTACTGTCTGATGGCCAATCATTTCCACGTACTGGTGAAAGTCCCTGACAAAAGTAAAATTAAGCTCACTGATGAAGAATTGATTGCCCGCTATAGAATTCTTTATAAGGAGGACCGGGAATTAAGGGAAAGTGAGCGAGCGATTCGATACGAACCTCCCGAGCCCGAGGAAGTGGCTGAAATCCTTAAAAGGGGTGGGGAACGGGCCGAGAAAATGCGAGCTAGTCTTCTGGTGCGTATGCACGATCTTTCCCAATTTATGAAGACGTTTAAACAGCGTTTTGCCATTTGGCTAAATGTCCACCGTAAAAGATTTGGCCCAGTCTGGAACGAGCGATTTGTTAGTGTTCTGGTCGAACCCGGAAGTCGTGCCCTTCTTACCGTAGCCGCCTATATTGAGTTGAATCCGGTGCGTGCCGGTTTGGTCGACGATCCGGGAAATTATGCTTTTAGTGGTTACGGGGAAGCCCAAAGCCACAAAGCGGTTCGACCAGGCATGCGGGAACTTATAAAGTTATATAACCCCAATGTCTCAGGTCATGTTTCATGCTTTTTGGAAGAGTATGGCAACTTCCTCTTGGGCCGTGGCAGTATTGCCAAGGCTGGCAAAGGGGCGGTCGGTGAGTTGTCAGAGCTCAGTGCCTTTTTAGCCAATCGTCCCGCTGAAAAGGAGTCCGTCTGGCGGCACATGGTAGCTCCTCTTAACCGGGGCCTTGTTGTGGGAACATTAGATTTCGTCCGGGGGGTTTGGGAGACTTTTGCAGGAGAAATGGGTTTGGCGACAAATTCTCCTCCAAAAGAAAGTGTTTTCGCCGAAGTTAGCAGTAGTAAAAGGCGCTTTTGGAAAAAATAGATTAGAAGCCGACAACATCCTGAGAAACCTTTGCGGCTTTGGGGCTCGCCAAAATGCAGGATTTAAAGAATGCGGACTAACTTTAGGCGTGGCCTCTCTATTTGATGCGAAAGCTTGCTTCTGCTCTCCTCTGTGGTCACAAGAATCGGGCCTAACGTAAGATAGAATAACGCCGCAGTTTACTGCGACTCCAGAAAGCGAACGGTGGGTCAACCAGATTATTGCCGGCCACCAAGGGGCTTACCTTGGATGAAAAACAGAAAAGTGATTGGCCTTCTGGGGTAACATCGTAAGTAAAGACCTCCAAAATCCCTGGGGCTCTCTTTTTGCATCAATCAATTAAAAAGAGGAAACACGACATCGTGGCGTGCGAGACAGACTTTTTATCTACGAGAGTGTAAAGTGTGTCGAAGAAATCCGGAATAAGAAGGAATCAAAGGCAAAAACCCGCTAAGCCCGATCTTGCAGAGGTAAATTGATTGTATTTTGTAATGTTCGAGCCCATCCCATGGGGAAATACATAAGTAAGGTTACAAAATATGGGTATCAGGGCAGGTTTCCTTATAAATTTCCGGGTAATTTTTATTATTGACGGGTTGTGGATTGTCGGGGCTTGGCGGGGGAGGTTTTTTGGATTATGGTGAGATGATGAAAGTTTCTGATGAGAGTATCTTTGATTCGGTGGAGGAGGCGATCCTAGCTATTGGTGCGGGGGAGTTGGTGATTGTTACGGACGATGAGGATCGGGAGAATGAAGGGGATTTGGTTATGGCGGCAAGTAAGGTTTCGCCGGAGAAAGTGAATATGATGATTCGTCATGCCCGGGGGCTGATTTGTGTGCCGACGACGGATCATCAGCTGAAGCGTTTGGGAGTGCATCAGATGTCCAGGGATAACCGTGAATCCCACCGAACGGATTTTACGGTTTCGGTGGATGCTGCGGAGGGTATTACGACGGGAATCAGTGCCTATGATCGGGCGCGAACTATTCGGATTCTCTCGGATCCGAAGGCAACTTCAGAGGATTTGGTCCAACCGGGGCATGTTTTTCCTTTAAGAGCTCGTGCAGGGGGAGTCTTGGAGCGTGCCGGGCATACGGAAGCTTCGGTGGATCTGGCTTCTCTGGCGGGTTTGCATCCGAGCGGAGTAATTTGTGAAATTTTGAACGAGGATGGTTCGATGGCTCGTTTGGCTGAATTGATAGAATTCCGTGACCGCTTTGGGCTCAAAATGATATCGATTGCCTCGCTGATTGAGTATCGCCGGAAGCGGGAGAAATTGGTGGAAAAAGTACTGGAAAGGCCCATTCAAACGTCTTACGGAGACTTCAATCTGACGGTGTTTTGCAGTAAGCTCGACCATCGTCTGCATTTTGCCCTGACTCTTGGGACTCCGGGCCCTGAGCCTTTTTTGGTGCGGGTGCAAAGTGAACATATTCTGAGTGACGTATTTCTTGGGACGGATTGGAAAAATCACGGGAGTATGGAAAAGGCTCTTCAGCGAATTGCCCAAGAAGGGCAAGGAGCTTTCGTGTATATAACCCAGGAAAAAAGAGGCATCAAAGGTCTCTTGGAGAAAAATTTGAGTGGAATTCTGCCAGAGCCCGGGGGGATGGATGTACGTGATTATGGCATCGGGGCGCAGATTTTGACGGCTTTGGGTCTGCGCAAAATTCGACTTCTGTCCTCCAGTGGGGTTAAGCACGTGGTGGGGTTAGAGGGGTATGGTTTGGAAATTTCTGAACAGTGTCCGCTGTGAGATGGTATTTTGGCGCAAGTTAAGAGATGGTCCCCGCTTGTTGGCTTTAGCTTTTATCTGGGTGTACCAAAAAACGCTCTCGCCGGTTAAAAATTTCTTGTTAGGTGCTTTCGGGGGAACTTGTCGCTTTTATCCAACCTGTTCCTGTTATGCGAAGGAGTGTTTGCTGAAGCATGGTTTTGTGAAGGGGGTGATCCTGGCTTGCTTACGGCTCGTCAAATGCCATCCTTTTCACCCAGGAGGCATTGATCTCCCTCCTGAGGAGTGGAATTTGACGCATGTTTCCCGCAAAAGTCTGGCGCCTCGAAAAGAAAAAAGCCGCGAATCCGAAGATACGCGGCTGTAAAGGGAACCAGCTGGTTAATAATCAGCCCTCTTGTACCCACTTAATAAAAGCCTCGGGTCCGCCGCGCATGGCGCCCACGGTGCGACGGACTTCGTTGCCTTCGCTATCAAGCAAAACGAAAGTGGGAAATCCGCTGACGTTCGATTCCTGGGCCAGTGCTTGGTTGCGTTCTTTTAGATCTTGAGGTTGTTCGGTGCGGCGAGGGAAATCGAGAGTGACCAAGACCACATTCCCTTCCATTGCGGAGATGAAATTGTCTTCATGAAGGACGGTAGATTCCATGTGCATGCAGGGCGGGCACCAGTCTGATCCGGTGAAGTTTAAAAGAATCATTTGATCTTTCTCCTTGGCGGCAGCCAGTGCAGCATCGTAGTCTTCGGTCCACGCACTGCTTTTCTGGTCTTCAGTGAGAGGTTCGTTAGCTCCTGCAAATTGAGTGAAGGCGTAGGCCCCGAGGCCGACGGCGAGAATGGCGAAAACAAGGTTTTTCATAAATAAGGTGGTTTAAGTTGGAGGAATAGAGAAACAATTGGTGGTTAAGGCATTTGATAAAAGAGGCCTATAGTAATATGGGAACGATTCTTAGTGGGAATTATTCCCTGAAGCGGGAAATTTTTGCTATTGGTTAATACTGCCGCCGGAGCTTCGCGGGCAAAATTCCCATGCTTTCGCGGTATTTGGCTACGGTTCGGCGGGCGATGGTGATATTTTTTTCGTTCAAAAGATTGACAATCTTTTGGTCACTCAAGGGCTTTTCCGGTGGTTCCCGGTCAATCATGGCGGAAATCATGTCTTTAATGCTTTTGTTGGAAACGGCACTGCCGTCCTCCCCCTGGTAGCCAGGGGTAAAGAAATATTTCATTTCGAATAGTCCATGAGGGGTTTTTATGTATTTATTGGCAATCGCCCGGGAAACCGTAGTTTCATGAACGCCAACTTCCTTGGCTACCTGGGTCATGGTAAGGGGACGTAGTTTAGAGACACCTTCTTTAAAGAAATTCTCTTGATAACGGATAATTACCCAGGTGATTCTTTCCAATGTTTGTTGTCTTTGCTCTATGGAGCTGATCAAGAATTTCCCAGAGCGTATTTTTTCGCGGATGAATTCCCTCTCTTTCCCTTTGAGGCGCCCCCGGGCCAGCATTTCCTTGTAGGTTGGGGAAATTCTCAGGCGTGGGATGAAGTCGTTGTTTAGGGTTACGGTAAATTCCCCTTCCTCATATTCGACGATAACATCTGCGGTGACGGTACGATTTTCATCATCACTAAAGCGTCTTCCCGGAGCTGGATCACATTCAGAAATCTTTTCGAGAGTTTCCTGAACGTCATCAACGGAGCATTGCAACTTTCGGGCGATTTCCGGGACGCGCCGACGCATCAGAAGGTCAAAAGTGTCTCTGACTAAACGGACCGGCAAAGATTCCTCGTGGTGATGGCTTCGCAGTTGGAGGAGAAGGCATTCTTGCAGGTTGCGAGCACCGATTCCCGGAGGATCGAAAGATTGCAATTGTTCGAGAGCCTTTTGAAGGGACCGCAGGGGAAGGTTTGAGTGGAGTGAGAGATCGCTGAGAGGACTGGTTAGAAAGCCTTTATTGTCCAAGCTTCCGATTAAATACTCCATGGCCTGTAAGCCTTGGTCATCAAGCCCAGACAGTTTGGCTTGCTCCATGAGGTGTTGTTGTAGGGAAGTTTCTCCGACCATGGAGTCGAAAAAATGCTGTCGCCGGCGTTCGTCTTCGCTGTCGTAGTTGTTGGTGTGATTGGAATCGCGATAAAATTCGCGGGAATCCTCATCCAACTGTCGCAGGATCTCGAATTCATCGGACGATTCGTCGGAAGGTGAGGAGTCGTGGTTGTCGCTCTGCTCGTCCTGATTTTTTTGGTCAGCCAAAGGCTCCTCAATGCTAACGGAGTCAATCGGGGAGTCATCCAGGGTGGGGTTTACTTCGAGTTCCTCGGCGATGACAGTCTGCAGCTCAAGAGCGCTACTTTGGAGGATTTTCAAGGATTGCCGCAATTGTGGCGCCAGAACCATGTTCTGGGCCATTTTTTGGGATTGCGTGAAACCTTGGCTAATTGAAGACATAAAGAATTATCAGAAAATCCTGTTTAATTCTCTATCTAGCACGAAAAATGCTGCATGGTCAATGTTCGGAAGCAAAAACATTTCCCGCAAGGCCGAACTTCGTTTTTTATTCTCGAAACAGCAGGCAAATAGCTTGAGCGGAAATGGCGAGGCCTTGGCCGATGGCATCCAGCTGTTCGTTGGTCGTCGCTTTTATATTAACCTGCCCGGGTTCCAGTCCAAGGGTGCGGGAAAGGGTTTTGGCGATAGTTTCCCGATGTTTTTGCAGGGAAGGTTTTTGAGCGACTACGGTAGCGTCGATATTGATGATCTGAAAGTTTTTTTCGCGCAAACGACGATTTACCTGTCCCAGCAATTTTTGCGAATCGATACCCTGATACTGCGGGTCGGTGTTGGGAAAAAGGTTTCCGATATCGGGTTCTCCGGCAGCGCCGAGCAAGGCGTCGCAAATTGCGTGGGTAAGAACGTCTCCATCGGAGTGGCCATCGGGTCCGTAGGGAAAGGGGAGGGTTACTCCGCCAATGACACAGGGCCGACCGAAGGACATGCGATGAATGTCGTAACCGAGGCCGGTGCGGAGGGAGTATGGGTTGGTGTTCTTCATGATTTGGTTGCGGGGCGGAGGGTGTAGCCGTCGCGGGAATCTTTAACCAACCAGCCTTTGTTTTTGAGGCTGTCGCGAAGTTCGTCGGCGGTGGCAAAGTCCCGGTTCGCTTTGGCTTGCCAGCGTTTTTCGGCGAGGGTTTGAATTTCCGCAGGAGCTTCGGGTTCGCTTTTTTCCTCTTCCGGGGCGAAGGGAAGCTGTTCCAAGCCCAGGGCGTAGAGTAAGTGGGCCAGAGCTTGCAGGTCCCGTTGCAAGATACCGGGATCTTTCTCTTTCTCCCAGCGCCCGCGTTGTTTCATTAATTGGCCCCAGGCACCGGAGGTGTTCAGGTCGCGGCAGAGGAGATTCCAGGCATTTTGCAACGGTGACTCGTTAAAGAGTTCATTTTGATCGCCGGGGGCGCGGCACCAGTGACGAAAAGTGGCGAGATCAATTTCGGCCCGGGGAATAATGCGCAAAAGGGTTTGGCTGAATTTTCGCAAGGCTTCATTGGCGGCATGCAGAGCGTTGAAAGTGAAATTCAATTGTTGGCGGTAGTGGCCGGACAGGAGAACGAAACGGACGATCAGCGGAGAGAGGCCATCTTTGGTAAGATCGTCGAGGGTGTACATGTTCCCCAAGCTTTTGGACATTTTCTCACCTTCGACCATGAGGTGGGCGCAGTGAAACCAATGGTGAACGAAGAGCTGTCCGGTGCAGGCCTCGCTTTGGGCAATCTCATTCTCGTGGTGGGGGAAAACGAGGTCGACCCCGCCGCCGTGAACGTCGAGGGTTGAGCCTAGCGCGGCCATACTCATCGCGCTGCATTCGAGGTGCCAACCTGGTCTTCCCCGGCCCCAGGGAGTTTCCCAGAAAACCTCTCCATCCTCTGGTTTTCTTCCTTTCCAGAGGGCAAAGTCCGAGCGGTCGGCTTTTTCGTATTCGTCGGCGTCCTGGGGGCCCTCCGGGACAGTGGACTGGAGTTCCCGTTCGTCGAGTCGGGACAGTTTCCCATAGGAAGGAAAACTACTGACTTTAAAATACACGGAACCATCGTCGGTGGCGTAGGCATGGCCTTTGGCGAGCAATGTTTCGATTAGTTTCATTTGTTCCGGGATATGTGCGGTCGCGGCGGGTTCCTCACTTGGAGGGAGCATATTGAGAGACTGGCAATCTTCTTGAAAGCGGGTAATCCAAGGGCGGGTGAAGTCTTCTAACGGAAGCTTTTGTTCGTTGGCCGCCCGAATGGTTTTGTCGTCCACGTCGGTGAGGTTGCGAATATGTTTTACCGATATGCCATTTGCTTCGACGGTGCGGCGGAAGACGTCCTGTAGGACGAAAGTGCGCAAATTTCCAATATGGGCAGGGGCGTAAACGGTCGGGCCGCAGCAATAAAAGCGCAGGGATTGTCCGTCGTGGGGACGGACTTCTTTGAGTTGTCGGGTGAAGGTGTCGTGCAGATGCAAAGGCATGGCGAATTCGTTACAAAGGGATTTAAAGTATACCAACGCAGGCATGGTGCCGATAGGAAAATGAGGAAATTCTTTTTTGGGGGAATTTTTTCGAGGAGGGTTGCCATTTAGGGGAAAAACGGCGCATACTACACCTGTGACAAAGAACAATCTCAGTTCAGAGTTCCGCAAAGCTTTTCAAGTTTTGGCCGATGATCCTTCCCCGAAGGTTCGCGAAGCTTTACTTGAAGAATTGCGTGGGGCAGGGGAGGAAGCTTTGGATTTTTTACACCATCAAGCAGTGACCTTGGGCCGTTGGGAGGCCATTGCAGCTCGTCATTTTCTAGAGGCTTTGGCCAGAGATCACCCAACGGTGGAGGGGCTTGATTTTATCCGTTCGATGAATTACGAGCTGGAAACGGGTTTGTTAATTTTGACCAGGGCGGTCAGTCCGCAACTGAACCATTCGGAATTTTGTTTCAAACTTGACCAAATTGCGGCCCGAGCTCGGGAGCTGTTTGCGCCACCGATGTCGGTGCGGGAGAAGTGTCAGCTTTTGAACCGGGTGTTTTTCCACGAGCATGGATTTCGCCTGGTTCGCCGCCAGGAAGAAGATACTTCCTTGCTCCTTCCGCAAGAAGTTCTCTACACCAAGCGGGGGGGGGCTTTCACGCTGATGCTTTTATATGCGCTTATTGCGACCCGGTGCCGTCTGGGACTGGAGACCGTAAAGGCACCGGGGCATTTTCTATTGGGTTGTTATGAGGGGAAGGAACCGTTTTTTGTTGATGTTCACGCGAGTGGATCCCTTCGCTGGGGATCGGAAGTTCTGGCCAACTTACAGAGAGAAGATGCCAGTGTGTCGGAGATGGAGTTGGCTCCTACACCGGTGGGAGAGATTCTCACGACGTATTGTCAGTCTTTAAACGTGGCCTTTGCCCGGGAGGGACGAATTGACGAATCCAGGCTTTTTGAGCGATTCCGAAAGGAATTCGCAGAAATCTATCGTCGCCATGCCCAACCCTGATTCGGCGCAAGTATACCAGGTAAGTGATTTGGGTAAGATGGACTTCGGGCCTTCGCCCCTGGCGGTGCTCGGCTATCCCGTTAAACATTCGGTCAGTCCACCCATGCACAATGCCGCGCTGCAAGAGATGTCGCGTAAAAATCCCCAATACCGGGAATGGGCATATTACAAGTTTGAAGTTCCCCCGGAAAAGCTGATTGAGAGTTTGCCTTTATTTGCGGAAAAGGGGTTTCTCGGGTTAAATTGTACCATTCCTCATAAAACGGTTGTATTGCCGGCTCTTTCCGAAGTGACTGGTGGAGCCCGCCGAAAGGGGGCGGTTAATACATTGAAACGTAAGGGAGACATCTACACTGGCGACAACACGGATGGGTTTGGCTTACAAAAAGCGGTGGTGGAAACGCTGGGGCTATCGCTCACCGAATGTCCGGTGATTTTACTGGGAGCGGGGGGAGCGGCGAGGGCGGCGGCGGCGCAATGTTTGGAGCAAGGGGCGAGCGATTTGTGGATTGGCAATCGCAATCAGGAACGTTTGCAAGCTTTGGTAGGAGCCTTGAGAGAGTGGTCTCCGCAGACTAGAATACGTACTTTTTCGTTGAAAAACATCCCTTACGAAGGCCTCCCGGCTGGGGCTCTCGTGGTAAATTCAACCTCGGTGGGGATGCAAGTGAAGGATCCCTTGCCGATCGATCCGAGAAAACTTTCAGCCTGTCGTGGAATCTATGACATGATCTATAGTCCACCAGAGACCTTGCTCATGCAGGCGGCCCTGGAGGCGGGGATTCCCGCTGCCAACGGGATGGCGATGTTGGTTTGGCAGGGGGTCAAGGCCTTGGAAATTTGGACCGGGGAACCGGTTCCGGTAGCTCCTATGCGAACCGCCTGTGAAAAAGCCCTGACGGATAAAGAGTGAAAACGTTCCCAGTTTGGTTGATTAGGGCAGATAGGTTTCCGGTCAAAATTGAAAAGGTCTCGACCATGGCTTGCTTTTGAAGCGAGCTAAAGCAACTTACAACATGAGCCTTCAAAATCAGAAATCCCAAACCCTTCTCGACGTCCGTGGTTTACGCAAGATTTTCGGGGAAACGGTGGTTCTTCGGGGATTGGACTTTACGGTTGCCAAGGGGGAACGAATCGCCCTGATGGGTCCCTCCGGGTCGGGAAAATCAACGGTACTCAACTGTTTGGGGGGGATAGAGAAACCTGATCAGGGTGAGATTCTTTTATCGGGTAACAATTTAGCTACGCTTTCGGCGGACGAACTGGCGGGTTTGCGTCGCCGTACAATTGGTACCGTCTTTCAGTTCTTTCATCTTTTACCAACGCTCACGGTAAAAGAAAATATAGGTTTCCCGATGGAGTTGGCGGGATGGTCCCAAGAAAAGATTCGGGAGAGAGTAGGGGAGTTGTTGGAGGAGGTCCAAATTGGCCATCGGGCGGGGGCTTACCCGGAGACCTTGAGTGGCGGCGAACAGCAACGGGTGGCGGTAGCGCGTGCCCTGGCGGTTGGACCGCCCTTGCTTCTGGCCGATGAGCCCACCGGTAATCTGGATCGGAAAACAGGTGATGCGGTGTTAAACCTAATGGAACAACTTTCGGAGAAACACGCGGTAGCGATGGTCATGGTGACGCATGACGAGCGGTCAACCAGGATTTGTCACCGGATTTTGCGTCTGGAGGATGGTGTTTTGGCCGGGCCGCCGGAGGAAGAAAGGAAAGAGGAGGAAACGGCTGGATGAAGGGTGGACCCGGCTTAGTTCGTCAATGGACGCTTTTTACCCTTCGGCATTGGCGTCGAACCCCCTGGCAAACTCTTTTGTTATTGTTTATTTTGGCTTTGGGGGTAGCGACGTACCTGTCCATCCGTCTGGCCAATCGGGCGGCAGTGGAGAGCTTTGGTGATTTCGCGGTAGCCGTTCGCGGCCAAGTGGACGGGTCCATTGAACCCTTGTCGGGGAATTTACCGCTGGAGGCTCTTCGCGAGGTGCGACAAAAACTGGGTCCCAAAGCCGTTCACGCTATCCCAATCCTCGAAACTACAGCGGTGGCGCAACGAGACTTGGATGCGGTTGAGGGGCAATTCGGGCGCGCCCCGACAATGCGGTTATTAGGGTTGGACCTTCTCGGTATCCAAAATTTGAATCCGCGCGCTCCCGATGGGGAACGTATTCTCTCCGGTCCCGGGGAAGGGGAGGAGGAAGGGGTTTTTCGGGAAAGGTTGCGCGGCGCGCCCGAGGTATTTATCTCCGGCGCCTTGGCCCGGCGGCTGGACAAAAATCCCGGTAGCGAGATTTCCTTATTGATCCGTGACCAGCATCATGATCTCAGGATCGCCGGGATCCTCCCGGAACAACGGGCGGAAGTGTCGGCTCCCGAAAATGTAATGGTCATGGATATTTCCGGGTTGATGCGGTTGCTCGGGCAGAAGGAATTCTTGTCGCGGATCGATTTGGTTTGGCAAGGGGCGGAACATCTAACCTTACAAGGGCAGGAACGGCTTGCGGGGGTGTTGTCCGGGGATGACCTTGCCTGGGTGTATCGTCCTCCGGAATTCCGGGAAAACGAGACCGCTTCGATGACGGCGGCCTTCCGTCTGAATTTGACCATTTTATCGCTTATTGCGCTCTTAACCGGGATTTTTCTGATTTCCCAGGCTCTCGATGCGGTGGTGGTCCGGCGGCGTTTGGAAATCGGGATACTACGCTCGCTGGGGATGACTGATGGTGATCTTCGTAAAATGTGGTTGGGGGAGATTTTATTGCTTGGGTTGGTCGGGAGTGCTTTGGGCGTCTTGCTGGGAGGATTGCTGGCACAGCTCACGGTGGGTGCCGTGGGACAAACGATCAACACCTTATATCAAGGTGGGGGGACCTATCGGGTGCAATGGACCGGAGCTGATATTCTGAGTGGTTTTTTGCTTGGGGTGGGGGCGAGTCTGGTGGCCGGGTTAATTCCTTTGCGGGATGCTTTGCGAACGCCTGCGGCGCAAGTTCTAATGCAAGGAAACAAGGCTCCGGGGCTGGCTCTGTTGCGGCGCCCCTGGCCCGGTTTACTTATGGTGGGAGTAGGCTATTTGCTGACCTTTTTTCCGCCCTTGGTGCTTGATGGAGGGGCCCGTTTCCCGGCGGGCGGGTACCTTACCGCTTTTCTCTGGTTGATTGGAGGAACCTTTTTGATCGGAACGCTATTTCCTCCTCTGGGGCGCTGGGGAAGGGATTTGGTGACTCGATGGAAGCCGGTTCTCCGTCCAGGGGTTTCCCGTTTGCACAGGGCTACCACACGTCACCGTTTGGCGGCGGCTGGTTTATTCATTGCCGTAAGTATGGCCGGAGGGATGACTCTTCTGGTGGGAAGTTTTGAGCATACGGTGGAACGATGGTTGGAGCATCGTTTCCGCGCGGATCTTTACATTAACGCACTTGGTGCTCAGGGCCCGGAAAGCGATCATTTTATATCCTCTGAGAGGTGGCGTTCGCTGGCGAACAGGCCGGAAGTTGTGGCTGCTGATCCATTCCGCTCCGTGCGAATTCAGATCGAAGGGACCACCACTTTTTTGACCAGCTCCGATTTAACGCTGCTTGATGAATGGCAAACCCCTTTGTGGATTGAGCGACCCCGTGGAGAGGTGGATTGGTTGAAACGAACCCCTGAAGGCTTGGTTCCGGCGATTAGTAACGAGGCCTTTGCCGAGCGCTTCCGGGTTGGAGTGGGCGATGTTCTTGAAGTGCCCTCTCAGGAAGGTCAGCAATCGGTGGTGATCAAAGGGATTCAAGCGGAATATGGAAACGAGCAAGGAGCCCTGCTGGTGGACCGCCGGTGGCTTTCCCAATGGCTGGGCGAGGAGAATTTAACCAATCTAACCCTGTTTTTGCGGGAAGGGGAGGATCCCGAGCTTTTGGCGGAAAAATGGTCCGGAGAATTTCCCGGATTGGCGTTTCGTAGCAACGAGGCCTTACGGGAGACCGCTAAGGGGATTTTTCGGCAAACCTTCGGAATCACCCATGCTTTGAAATTTATAGCCCTTCTGGTCGCCCTGTTAGGTTTGGCCCTAACGCTTGTAGCCATATTCCGGGAGGCCGTGCAAGAATTGAAAATTCTGCGCAACTTGGGCCTAACCAGCGGCGAAATTGCCAGTAATGCGGCGATTGAGGGAACAGGGATTACGATTGTCGGACTGAGTGGCGGGCTGCTTTTTAGTTTTGGTTTGGGGTGGTTGTTGATTGAGGTGATCAATAAACAATCCTTTGGGTGGACCCTTTTGTGGGCGGTTCCGGTCGGGGAAATCGCTCTGTTTTCCGCAGGATTGCTCTTGGCGGGAATGGTGGTCTCTCTGGGCACCGGACTTGTTTTAGTCCGCAAACTGCTGAAATGAGCGATTCTGCTCCCGGGGCAGAGCTTATCGTTTTTTGTCCATGGGTATTTTTACGGCAACCGGGTATGCCGAAAAAACAAGCTTTTCCTCGCCAAAAGGGTGAACTTTTGAAACTCTTTTGTTGTCTGTTTACATTCTGACCTTTTAAAATACCTTTTTGACCATGAATAAGTTCACTGCCTTTCTCTCTTCCGGTCTAATGGCCGGCGCCCTAACTCTTTCCGCAGACCAAATACCGCTGCCCGGAATGTTGGATTCCGATGATGTTTTTTCGGAAGATGAAATTCTCGAAGCCCTTGGCTATTTGGCCGGGCAGCAACTGGGGTTGGGGAGTTTTGAATTTAACGAAGCGGAGGCCGAACAATTATTGAAGGGAATGCGGACCGCGATTCTGCAAGAGGAACTGCCCTACGATTTGGATGAAATGAATATGGCTTTGCAGGTTTTTATGCAAACGCGTCAGCAGGAAGCTATGGCCCGGGCCGAGGAAATCTCTAAAGAACAGTACCAGGAATTTTTTGCTGAACTTGACGAAGAAGAAGGCGTGGTTGCCTTGGAGAGTGGGCTGCGTTACCGGATCGCCGAAGAGGGCGATGGACCGACGCCAACGGTGGAGGATACGGTTCGAATCCACTATGAGGGGACCCTCATTACGGGGGAAGTTTTTGACAGTTCTCACCAGCGGGGTGAACCAGCGGAATTCCCTCTGGCGGGAGTCATTGATGGTTTCCGCGAAGGTCTGCAGCAACTGTCGGTGGGCTCTGAGGCCACCCTTTATGTGCCTCCTCACTTGGGTTATGGATTTCAGGATATTCCTGGAATCCCCGCTGGGTCCTTATTGATTTTTGACGTCGAGTTACTGGAGATCGTTGACTGATTTCCAGCGAAGGGATGGAAAAGATTTTCCAAGGGAATCTGGTTGATTTGGAGAATCGCCGGATCTTCCCCGCGGAAGTTGCCGTTCGGGAGGGATGTATCGCCTCGATCAGGGAGGTCGATGAGACTTTCTCCACCTATTTATCTCCGGGCTTTGTGGATGCTCATGTGCATGTGGAAAGTTCGTTGTTGATTCCCACTGAATTTGCCCGTCTGGCGGTGCTCCACGGGACGGTGGCTACGGTCTCGGATCCTCATGAGATTGCCAATGTTCTTGGTTTAGAGGGAGTTGAGTTTATGTTGCGTAATGCGGCGAAAACCCCTTTGAAAATCTTCTTCGGGGCGCCCTCCTGCGTCCCGGCAACCCCATTTGAAACGGCCGGAGCCTCCCTTGGGGTGGCAGAAATAGAGCAACTCCTGCAAAAGGACCAGATCCTTTATCTGAGCGAGGTGATGAATTTCCCCGGCGTGATCAACGGCGACGCGGAGGTTCTTGAGAAGCTCCGTTTGGCGCGTCAGTACGGCAAACCGGTCGATGGGCATGCCCCCGGCCTGCGGGGCCAGGGGTTGCAGCGTTACATTGAGGCTGGAATCCGGAATGATCACGAATGCTTTACTCTCGAGGAAGCCTTGGAAAAAAGGGAGAAAGGGATGAAAATCGTTATTCGGGAAGGCTCCGCCGCGAAAAATTTTGATGAGCTTTTGCCGCTCTTGCGAGAATTCCCAGAGGATTGTTTATTTTGCACCGATGACATGCATCTCGACAATCTCGAGTTGGGGCATATCAACCGCCTGGTAGTACGGGCGGTAGCCGGAGGAGTTGACCCTCTGGTTGCTTTGCGGGTAGCTTCGGTGCAGGCGGTTGAACACTATGGTTTGCCGGTAGGACTTTTGAGGGAGGGTGATCCGGCGGATTTTGTTGAACTGACCGATCTGGTTTCCTTCGATGTTCAGCGAACCATTCTTGGGGGTGAGGTTGTCGCTGAAAAGGGGCAATCCCTTTTGCCTTCGGTGAAGGAAGAACCAGTTAACCGATTTGCCGCGGCCGAAGTCGGGAAAGCCGATTTAGCCATCACCTTTACCCAGGAAGCGCCCCCGCAAGTGCGGGTGATAGAGGCTCTGGAAAACCAATTGGTCACGCGGGAGCAATTTTATCGGCCCGCGGTTCGGGCAAAGGAAATCGTGGCTGATTCGGCGAGGGATCTTTTGAAGTTGGTTGTTCATAATCGCTACGCGCCAGCCAAGCCCGCGGTCGCTTTGGTCAAAGGGTTTGGCCTCCAACGCGGAGCGATCGCGTCCTCGGTAGGGCACGATTCCCACAATATTCTTGCGGTGGGGGTAGATGACGAGTCGCTGTTGCAAGCGATAGAAACTCTTCGCCAGCACGGAGGTGGTTTGGCGGCTTGTGATGCGGGAAACGAAGAGGCCTTCTTCCCCTTGCCGGTAGCGGGCCTGATGAGTCACCGGGATGCTTTTGGTGCGGTGAGGGATTATCAGAAAGTTGAGCAACTGGCCCACCGTTTGGGAAGTCCTCTCCGAGCGCCCTTTATGACCTTATCCTTTATGGCCTTGCTCGTCATTCCTGACCTTAAGCTCAGCGACCGGGGCCTTTTTGATGGTCGTTCCTTCTCCTTTGTCCCTTTACTCGCAGATTGAGAATGGAATCTGCTCTAAATGCCTCTTCCCGAATGTGGTTCCCTAAAATTATGATTGGAGATTGAACATCTCTGCTCCGAGGTCTTTCCTAAGAATAGAACCATTCCTTGAAACCAAAGCTTACTTTCTATGAAAACCGAAATCTCTCAATTCTGCCAAGAATACGCCAAAATTCTCCGTCCCTTTGATGCCACGCTTCGCGAGAGCTTGGCGGAAATCCGTGAAAAGCAAGATGCTGACGCCCTGAAGCGTTCAATCTCAGGGTTTTCGGACACGCACCACAGGTTGAAGACTCTTTTAGACAAAGTAGAAGATCAGGAAGCCTTTGTAATTATTTTCGGACCCCTAAAGAGTGGAAAAAGCACTTTAATGAATGCGATCAGTGCGGCTTACGTGAGTGAAGTAACTTCGCTCCCGGCCTATCCCTGCCTGGTTCACGTGAGGCACCATAACGAGACGCGCATTGTGGCCAAAAAGTTTAGCGGGGAAACGGAAAACTTTCCCGATAACAGCACTATGCGTAAGGCTATCGCGGACCATCATGCTCATTTAGCTTCACATATTCGCAAAATCGAAGAGGGTGGGGAAACGTTCGATCCAGGCATCCACTATCCAGAGGCTATTCGACGAATTGATATTGGCTTGCCCGCGAAAAATCTCGAAGGGTCATACACGGTCCTGGTGGACACCCCGGGTTTGTACAGTCGGATGAAATTCGGCTATGACTTGATGACCCGGGAGTTTCGCGATAGTGCGGCCTGTGCGGTTTTCGTGGTAAAGACGGACAATTTATTTTTGGAGCAGGTTTTCGACGAATTTAATGATTTGTTGAAGCTGTTTTCCCGCATTTTCCTGGTGGTCAACATCGATGCCAACAAAAGGGACTTGGGCCCGAATGGTGATTTGATTCCCAGTCTGGAGAGCCAGGACCCCAAAAAAATTATCGATGCCTTTTGCTCTCTCTCAATGAGTGCTCCAATGCGCAATGCCTTTGATGAAGGAAGATTACACATTTATCCCATCGATCTATTACATGCGGCGTCAAATTCCTTGTCGATCGATGAATCCCCAAAAACGGAGGAAGAGCAGAACGACGATGATGGGGTGGAGAGCAACGGCGAAATGGAGGAATCGCCGGAGCCGAACAAACCCGGAGGAGTCCCCTTTGACAACTTTCTGCAGGATCTAACGGATTATCTAAATAGTAACGATTATCTTTTGAACTTTATTTTTGATTCCCTGCGGCAAGGCAAAACTCTCACTGCCGAAGTTCGTGAAAATTGTTCTGCGGAAAGCCTTAAAGATTTTCATGAACGCCAGGCATCATTGGAATATGAACTCAAGGAAGAACGGTCCCGACGGTCGGCGGTCAGTTCCCTGGACGAGCAGGATTGGACCAACGTCTTCGGGGAAGTCCAGAGGGGAACCAAGGCGGCGGCAGAAGAGGTTTCCGGGCAAGAGAAGAAACAGCTCGAAAACAAATTAAATCAATTGGTGTCCGTTTGGTTTGAATCTGATGAGAGCTTACGAGAGCTTCTCTATGAAAAAATAGAGCCTACCTTTGCTGCATCTTTTAAAAATCTTTCCAATCAATGCCGCCAAAAGGTGGAGGAAATGACTAACACAGCTATGGGCGGAGTAGATGTTTCACCTGACTTGATTCGCGCCTTCGACAAGGTGGGTATATCTCTATTGTCGATTCGTCAGGAGACATCCGCGGCGGAGTTGTCCTATCCAGATGGAGCGTGGGAGGGGAAACGGAACCTCGAGGTGAATGCGATTCCGGTGCGAAAAAGTATCTGGGATTGGATTTTGTTTCGGACTGAAAACAGAGTCCGGCGGCGGATCTTTGGAAATGATCAGCAATGGGATCAACCGATTACGGCAAATAAGAAAATTTCAAAACTTGGAGATGCTGGGAAAGCTGCTATTTTGTCTCAATTGCAAAATATTCTCGAGGAGAATTTCCCAGCGCTCGCAGTCCGGGCGGTCGATGGTATGGTTAAAAAATACATTGAAGGCTTTGGCGAAGGCATTCGCTCTGCCTTGGAGAAAGCGCGTGAGGAGTTGGATCGAAAGCTGCCTTTGATGGAACAACGGGTTAAAGAGAATGAAAACACGTTGCAAAGAATTGAACGCCTGAAGAATAATGCCAGTAAGGTAGAGTATTCTATCGCGGAAATTGAAAAATCGTTTTCCCACCTGCCCGCACCCGGTGCTGCTGAGAAAGAATCCAACTTATCACTCGAAGAAGGCGAAAGTGAATTTTCGGACGAATCAGAGGAAGATTTGGATGATCCGGAATCCTGATTCCCAATACGAGACCAGGATCCTTCCTTATCTCCGTGAGAGTCCGGACCCCAGAAAAGTGAGCCGGGATTCGGCAAGCTGAATCTTTGCGGTTGGGCCTAGCTCTCCGATACTTTTAGTCCCATAACCTCGTATTCAGCTTTGCTGATGGTGGCGCTTAACTTTTTTGCGACATTGTGAAGTAGCAAAAAGGTTTGCCGGCCCTGTCGAAGGGTGAGAGTGCAACTATTCCCCGCCGTTTAACAATCTGCCATTCGAATGAAGGACAACATCTATCATCCCTGAAGAGGTGCCTGTTGATAGCCCCATGGCGGCACCCTCAATGCTGAAGCGGAGAGTTGCGGTAACCAGTCCACGGCCTGGTCCGCGTCCCATTTGATTAAAAGTTAATCGGCCGAGAGCCTTGATCGAGTGATCGTTGAACTCCATTGAAAGCAATACGGGGTAATAGGGCCCGTTAGCTCGTTCATCTTCATCGGTCAAGTTACCCATGTCTTGAAGTTTGATTTCAAAATCGGGATACCCGTCCTCAAGGGACAGGTCGCCCATGACGCGTCGTTCTTGGCCGCCGGAGGACTGGGACCAACTGGTAAACCTCCAACCAATATCTTCAAATTCAGGATTTTGTTGATCTATCGTGAAGAAACCTTTGTCAATCGGGCGGCCTATAACAAAATTTGGCCACATTTCACGGTTCTCGTCCCGGAAGGTAATCTCCGTGTCGATGTAACTTGGGTCCCGTTCCTCGTATTTCAGGCGTGCGCCGTTGGGTAAGGCGGGCTCATCATCAGTGGCTTGACGAAAACGGGGCAAACTGGTGATTTGTCCTGCGGCGGCGGCTCTTCGAGCCTCTTCCATCGCCTTCCGACGGCGCTCTTCCGCCAAGTAAAGGATTGCTTCCTTATGTTCCTCAACGAAGGCCTGGGACTCCTCGTTTAGCAAGGTAACCGGAAAACTCATCTCCTGCCCGTTTGCCAAAAGTACCTTTATTTCGCCAGCTTCAAGATTCAAAATATGGACTTCAATGGTCCGCCCATCTTCGCTCCGGAGGGACACCGGTTCCCGGATGATTGCGACTTGGGCCATCAATGCCTCCTGCGGATCAATCTCCGGCTCAGGTTCCGGCTCGGGCTCAGGATCGGGTTCGGGGGCAATTGGGGCGGGTTCAGCTTCGAGCTCTGGCTCTGGAGCGGGTACTTCCTGTTCCTGCACTACTTGAGGAGTTGGCTCATCGGGAGGAAAAAGCTCATCCTTGTAGAGCATGAAAAAAATCACTCCAGCGGCAATCGCGGCTCCGAAAACAAGCATGAAGAGTAGGGAAAAAAGAAGGCCTCCCTGGCGGTTTTTGGGGGATGTACAGTTCATCTGGTTGGGATGTCAATGATGATAAAATAGCCGTCCAATTCTCCTCCTCCAAAATTTTCCTGAATGGCGTTTTTCGTCGGAGCGGGGCCGGTCGTTCCATATGAGCTGCCGGATTCTTCGGCTCCCGAAAGAAACATAATTCGGGTTTGGTCGCCAAACGTTCGGGAAACCACCTGGTGTCGTCTGGAAGTGGCGACATGGGATTTGCCAATGGCCAGCATGGAGGATGAAAACATGAGGGTGGTCAAATCCCGGTCCCAAATGGCGATGTAGTGACCCCCGGGAACGTCACCAGGAAAGAGGTTGTTGCCCGTTTGTATGAGTGCCGCCGCAGTTGTTCCGGTGACCGCAACCGCGCCATTTTGGGCAATATCCATGGTGTGGATATTGAGAGCATTCGGACGTCCATCACTAGGACTGTAACCGACAAAGCGCGTTCCTGCCTCGACCTCGTACGTTTCCGGATTGAGGCGTTTGATATAGGCAACGCTCAAGACGTTGGCTCCCCAAATACTAAAATCCATCCCATCAGAAAAGACACCATGATTTTCATCAATATCATAGGGTTGTCGGGTCATGACAGAGTTTCCTCCATCTGACCATGCATGTAGATAAATTCTGCCCTCTGGATCGTGCATAACACCCCGAACCGCGCTGTCAGAAACCAGTCTCCGCCGGTTGACTCCAACGAATGGCCCTTGCCAGGAATATAGCTCTAGAACGTGATTACCATCCTGATCCTGAACATTAAGTCGCGGACAGCGCCAAGGTTCCCGTCCCGTTCGCCAATGCCTTTCACCGCCCCAGACATTGTATCCGGAAACCGGGCTGATTGAGGAAGTCGGCCCAACTCCGGTCCTTCCTTCCGAAACGGTGCGAGTGTAGTTACCCTCCTGGTCAAATACTCGAATCCCCGGTCCGGTGAAATAAATCTCCCCATTATCGGTAAAACTGACTTCGGGAGCGCCATAGGATCCGTGCATTTCCCGAACCCAGACAATTTCGCTGAGATCGGTTCTGATTTTAGCCAGAAAAACACTCCCTTTGTCACCGTCGCTACGGATATCAGTGTTTTGATATTCCCCGCCTAGATTTGAAACTCCATTTTCCCGGACTGGTCCGGCAACATACAAAAAGCCGTCGGGCCCCACCCGGGCGCTGGTGGCTCCACCGGTCATCCAAGGGAAGCGGCGGGCCGTTTGGACACGTTGGGCATTGGCGTCCAGAATCAGTAGAAAAGCAGTGCTGTTCGGGCTTTCCCAAGAATGGTCATCATACCGAATGTTTCCATCGCTGTCGCGTCGAACATTACCCCGCCGCATCAATGGTTGGCGTTCCGGGGCGTCGGGGGCGGCCAAGTTCATCGTGGCACGATTTCGCCCGAATATTAAGGGTTCATGCCCAAATATGTTGAATTCAGGTCCCAAGGCGTTCCCCACCAAAAGGATGTCTCCATTATCAAGAAAACCGCCGCCGACCAGCCATTCGGTTCCGCTGCCTCCAAGGTATGAGGCCGTTATAACTTCCGAGGGGGCAAATTCGACTCGACTGGTATAGCTCTGGAACCGGTTTCCCGAAAGTGGTTCGGCGAGTAGTAGGGGTATGAGGAGTAACAATCCTAGTTTTTTCATCGGTGATTGCTTAGAGGGCAAAGTTTGTCGTTGGTTCCCAATTTGTGGTGACTGAGATTTTTTTAAAAGTCGACCAGTGACTGGGCGAGATTCTCAGCGTCGTAGGGCCAGTAAGCTTTGGGGCGGGGGTTTAGACAATTGGATTTTTCGCTGGCTGGTCGGCAATTGGCAAGAATATTTCGCCACCTTTCAGGTATAGCGTCGCCTCCCAAGCATGCCCCTAGCAATGCTCCGGTGATCGCGGCGTTGGTGTCGGTGTCACCTCCGCGCCCCACGGTTTTTACCAAGGACTCCTCAAAAGTCTTTTCCTGACACAACTCATAAAGGGCATTTTGCCAGGCAATAAGGACCCATCCCTGGTGTTTGCCGTGGCAAATCGGTGCCTCCCGGGGTGCTTTTTCCATGATTGCAAGGAGGGCTCCATCGACCGCCATATCCTCCGCCCAGGCCATGATCTTCTGGTATAGCGGACTTCCCGCAGTTCCGGTGGAAACGGCCTCGGTTATCGCCCGGACATAAAGGGCATTGGCTTGCCCGCAGATTGGATGGGGGTGGGTGAGGGCGGCATCCTCGAAAGCCCACTGAATTCCCTGAAAAGGATCGAAGCGAGCGGCCAGAATTCCTATTGGGGCAACCCGCATCATGGCGCCGTTGGCTTGGCTGGAAGGGTTTAGCTCTCCCGTCAGGGCCCCGCGGATGGTCTGGCCACAATCAAAGGGATGGGAGTTCAACCATTCCTGATAAATAGCCAACACCTCATAGGCATGGTAATTCTTCTCCTTGGCCAAGTAGCGGGCGAGGGCGAGAGCCATCTCCGAGTCATCTGTCGGTTGGCCTGGAATGGTGTTGAATGAACCGCCTCCGGTCATTTCGCGGACCCCGTCCGGAAATTCGGCGGCAATATCCTCGGGTGAACGGAACTCCACCAAACTCCCCAAAGCATCCCCGGCCAATTGCCCCAGCAAACAGCCCTTGGCCCGCGAAATCATTGCCTCTTTATCGGTCATACTTTCCAGATTTTATCAAATGGCAAATACTGGCAATACCGAATGGCCGTTTGCTCTTTACCATCGGTCATTTTATCGAACAGCGGTTAGAACTTGAAAGGCTTGGCCAAAATGCGAGGGGTGGAGGAGGGCAGCGACTTCCCGTCGCAGAGGATCCAGGGAACCTTCGGTCGAGGTGAGAATTTGCTTCAGTGTCTCTGGGGCGTTTTTAACAAAAAAACTTTCCTGACGTTCGCACCGAATTTCCCGGAAGCCGTTTTGTTGCAAAATATTCTCCATGGAGTCCCAGCAAATATGACCGGTCAAATCCACTGCACCAGGCGCTTGATAAAGGTCCTCAATTTGTTTGTGCCTGCAATATGCCCGAAGGGTCCCTTGAGGTGTTTCAGTCAGCAAATTTTCCCAAGTCCGTCCATAGTCAAACGCCACAAACAGACCTTCCCAGGGTGGCTTGACTATGTTTTGCAAGAACGCATTCGCGCCCGTGGGCAGATCAATGCAGTAACCTTCCGTTTGGGCTTCAGGCAAAGGGGAGGGCAAGGCGTTGGCTGGGAGGGGGTCCGAAGGCCGGGAAACTTCAAAAAATCTCTGTCCTTCGGAATCCCAGTCGACAAAAATTTCCTGCCAGAACCGATCTGTGAAAATCAATCGTCGGAAGGGTTGCGCATCGAAAAGTTCATTTGAAAAATGGATTGCCGGAGAGGGGAAGACCGGATCTTCGCCCAAGGGAATACGAAGAATTTTCTGAACGTTCAGGTTATTGGCCTCCCAGGGCAAACCTCCCCCCTCGGTGCCCCATTCGATTAGGGTATATCTTGAGAGTTCACTTCCCAACTTCTCCTTAAGGGCTCCCGCGAGTAAGCTTGTGAATCCGTCAGTGAGCGTTGAGGCCGTATAAAAATCAGTCTCCTCATTTTTGCCCACCCGCTGCCGTTTTTGTTGATAGTAGCCGAATTCGGGATGGTACAAGGCGAGCTCCATATAGCGGTCAAAGCGCAGCGGGCCTTGGGAACCAATCTCTGCTCGCAAAACATCGTCCAGGGAATGCGGAATTTCAGGTGATGAGGTCATTGCAGTTTAGCGAAAATTTCTTCCAGATAGGGAGAATGAAGGAGATCTTCCATGCTGATCAAGGGACGTCCGTTGAACAAACTTTTTTCCGGCACGATGTCTTTTTCCCACACCATTAGGGCCATGCGCCAGATCAACTCGGTGCAATAGACTGCGCCTTCTCGTTCCAGGGTGAAGGTGCGGTCAAAAGGAAGGCTTTCTTCTGCGGCTATTCTCTCTGTCGCGTGGGCAAGATCCCGGGAATCTTCCAGGGTGGTTTTCCAACGGAAATAACCGTATCGAATAGCGGGTTCCAGGAAACTCTCCAAAGATTCGGAAAAAACTTCCGGTTCTCCCTCTGCCCGGGGGAGTGCGTGGGTAACTTCCCAGGTTCCCGAAGCATGTTGCCATAGGATTCCGACATGGCTGAAGCGGCGGTCATTCTCCGAAAATCTAACCGACATCCGGGAAAGCACGGAATCGGTATACCGGACGACCACGTCACCTTCCCGCAAGGGAAGGTCCGGGGATTGGGGATTCCCGGCCTGAAGATTGCTCCCTTGGATCAGAAGGCAGAAAATCAAAAATCCCTGCCAACCGTTGTATAAAACGGCCCGGCAGGGATTCGTAAAAGCGGAGAACGGCAGTTTTATTTTATGTCTCCCAGATCAACGAGCCACACGCCGTCAACGAGCTCAAGAGTGAGTTCCTCATCATCCTCCTCCTCGGGATGGCTCATCGTTACGGTGGCAAAGGTTCGTCCGTTTTCCTCGTAAACTTCTTCGTTGACCGCGCGAACGCCGCTCATTTCTGCCAACTCCTCTTCAGGAGCCATTTCCAGCATACCTAGAAACCCGTGGTATTCTGGTTTTAGAAGCTCGCGAGCGGTATCGAGATCCTTTTCCGAGAGTGCTTCAAAGAAATTTTCCGCCGTTTGGGAAGGGCTTCCGGACTGTCCACAACCCGCCAAAAAGGTAAGTAGGGCAAAGGTAGAAAGGAGGAGTAGGATTTTTTTCATGGAATATAAGGGGTGGATTGATAAGGTTCGCTTAAATTAAGACCTTTTACATTTAGTTGGATTTAAAAGCCGATGACAAGAAAAACTTGTTTTATTTTCTTAAATCATCCAAAAATTGCAAACCTTTGTAGTCGGGGTCCAAATTCTCCATGGCTAGTTCCTCGTGGTTGAAAAGTTTAGACATGTAACGCTGACCACTATCGCAGAGGATGGTTGTGATCACTTGTCCGGGTCCTCCAACAAGGGCTTGTTTGACTGCCCCGCACACATTTAAAGCAGCCGAGGCGCCAAGGAAAAGGCCTTCTTTTTCCAGAAGGAAATAGAGCATCTTGATCATTACCGAGTCATGAATGCGAAAAGCATCGTCGCAGGTCAGTCCCTCAAGATTTTTGGTAACCCGCCCCTGTCCGATGCCTTCGGCAATGGAATCTCCGTCATCGATGTCGGTATGCCCATGTGTAAACCATGACCACATCGCGGCCCCGTAAGGATCGGCACAAACAACTTTAATGTCCTTGTTTTCCTGTTGCAGATAGCGCCCAGTGCCGGCGAGTGTACCGCCGGTTCCAATTGCGGCCACGAAAGCCGTAATCTCGCCATTGGTTTGCTGGTAAATCTCTGGCCCGGTCGTCTTAAAATGAAAGTTGCGGTTAGCGGTATTGTCGAATTGGTTGGCCCAGAACCCCCCTTCCATTTCATCGGCCAAACGGTGGGCGATATGGTTGTAATTGTTGGGGTCGGACCATGGTGCAGGGTCGACCGACCGCACCTCCGCGCCCAGCGCACGGAGTAAATCCATCTTTTCTTTGGCTTGGGTATTGTTGATGACTATAATAGTTTTGTAACCTTTTGCATGGCCAACCAGGGCTAGCCCGATGCCGGTGTTTCCGGCCGTGCCCTCGACAATGGTGCCGCCCGGTTTCAGATGCCCCTTTTCTTCCGCATCCTCAATGATGCCGAGGGCTGCCCGGTCCTTGACGGAGCCGCCGGGGTTCATGAATTCCGCTTTGCCGAGGATTTCACAGCCTGTGGCCTCAGATAAATGATGCAGGCGGATCAGCGGGGTGTTGCCGACTGATCCACAAAATCCGTTGGTGATTCCGGGAAGTTTCGAATTATTCATAACGATACCAATGGTGTTGAGAGAGAAGAAGAGAGAGAAAGGGGTTACAATATGGAGTTTGACGCGGCAAAGGCCGCTCCGATAATTCCCGCGTGATGTTGGTGACGGGCGGGAACAACGGGGGTTTGCAGGTTGATATCCGCGGAAAACTTCTCGAATTTCTTACTCGCCCCGCCGCCGATAATAATGAGATCGGGGGTTATGATGCGTTCAATAATTGCGAGGTATTCCTGAAGTCGGGGAACCCATTCACTCCAGGTTAGATCCAAATCCTTCTTTACTTTGCGCGACGTGTATTTTTCGGCGATCGTGCCATTCATTGGAAGGTGACCGAGTTCGGTATTGGGCACCAGCTTCCCTTGGTAAAAAAGGGCCGAGCCGATTCCCGTACCAATGGTTAGCAAAAGAACCATTCCCTGATGTGCTTGCCCTTCGCCTAAATGAAACTCCGCCAGACCAGCGGCATCGGCGTCATTCAGAGAGTGTATTTCACAGCCCGTTGCCTCTCTTAAGAGGTCATCGATGGCCACCCCAATCCAAGAGTCATCGAGGTTTGCGGCAGTCAGTACTTTGCCCTGCTTAATCACCCCGGGGAATCCTACCCCAATAGACTCACTCCAATTGAAATGCCCGACAAATTCTTTGGCCGTCTTGGCCAAGACCTCCGGAGTGCAAAGAGAAGGAGTGGGGATCCGCAAACGTTCGGCGTCAAATTCACCGTTCGATAAATCAACGGGAGCTGCCTTGATCCCGGTCCCCCCGACATCAATGCCGAGAGCCTTCATCCTCCCGTCTCGGTGTTCTCGTGCTTTAAGGCCCTGCGGCGCAAGTCGTCTTTCCGTACCAATACCACCATATGCAGAGCAATCCAGGCAACGACCGCCATCGGTAGGGCGCAGACAAATGATACCAGAGCGATGATTTGGGGATCCTCACTGGGAACGGTTCCGCGCAGAGAAAAGAATGCAATTATCAAAAATATCCCAAAGATGATGAGATTTTTGACCACTGCCGCAGGGGAAATGGTTGGGTTGTAGGAGTCAGACATAGTATTTGAGAAAAATGAAAAATTGAATTTTGCCAACCGCAAAAGCAGATTTCACGCGCTTTTATTGGGGCACGTCCCCGATAATTCGAGTTGTTGGCATTTTGCCCTGATCTGTAATCGCTGGGAAATTGGCCGCAAATTGAATTTTGCGCTGACGGTGCTGCCATACCAACCAAGAAACGGCGCATCCACCTCATAGATTTTTTCGCAGTCGATGCAAAAAACCTGGGCTTGTTCATTAGCGTTTTCCGGCGCAATCGAATAAAATTTGAAATCTTTACCGACGTCAATCTCCCGCAGAAGAGCACTCTCGATAAGAATCGGTAAGGTCCGGTAAATGGTTGCCCGGGATACGCTCGGGTCAATGCCACGGGCCTCGACAAGCAATTCCTCGGCGGTGAAATGCCCCCCCAGAGTGTGGCAGGCTTCAAAGATTGCCAACCTTTGTTGGGTAACACGTAAATCCTTAGCTGATAAGAATTCTATAAACTTTTCCCGGCATTTCTCGATACTCACTCTTCTATTCTTTTTTTTTGCCCTGGAATGTCAATCCACGAATGGCGGAAGGAAAGAGATCCATCCTCCCGTAAACGTTTTGCGTAAAACGGTGCTCAGGTGCTTGGCAAGTCCAACGTGGCTACACATTCCAGATGTTTGGTTTGGGGAAACAAGTCGAATGGCTGCAATCGGGAAAGCTTATAGCCACCCTCATTCAATTGCTTCAGATCGCGGATTTGCGTGGCGGGATTGCACGAAACATAGACCACCCGTTGTGGGCGGAAATTAAGCAGTTGCTGCAAAAATTCCGGAGTCGATCCCTTGCGCGGGGGGTCGATAACGACGGTTGTTTTTTCCGGGAGAAAAGCCGTTTGCGCAAAAATTTCCGAGGCATCCCCAACGGTTAGGCGCACATTCTTAATTTCATTTCGCTTAGCGTTCTCCCTGGCCCACCGGATCGACGCCTCGCTGATTTCGACCCCTTCAACCTCCTGAAATTTTGAGGCCGCGGACAAAGCAAACAAGCCGGACCCGCAGTAGGCGTCCAGAAGGTAATTGATGTCTTGTCCACCCGCTTGTTCGACGACGTGTTGAACCATTTGGGGAAGAATATAGGGGTTGTTTTGAAAGAATTCACCGGCCGGAAAATGGAACAGCAAATCCCCGACTTTTTCCCGAATGATTTTTCGGGGATTGGTCTCGACCCCGTCTAATCCTTCCCGCAGAAGCAAAGTCCCGCCCTTTTTCAACTCTCCGGCCTTGGCTCGGAGAGATTCTCTGAGTGAGGGAAGCTTGTCGTTAATGGCCTCCGTTGCCAAGGGGCACTGGGGGACATCAATGACCGCGTTGCGACGCCCCGGTCGCAGAAAACCAATACTCTCGATGGTGCCGTCCCGTGGTTTGCGATAATGAGGGGTGATTTTCGACCGGTACCCGTAAAGCCGCGGGGAAGGTACTGCTTCCTCCACCTCAACTTCCAAATCTGCCATATGAGCGAAAAGTTCTTTGACCTGTCGCTTTTTCCATTGGAGTTGCTCGCCATATTCCACGTGCTGATACTGGCATCCGCCACATTCCCCGAAGAGGGGACACTTCGGACTCACCCTATGAGGCGAAGCTTCCAATACCTCCACCAAGTCCGCTTCGGAGTAATTTTTATGGTTACGGAAAATCCTGGCCTTCACCCGTTCCCCGGGAATTGTAAAAGGGATCATCACGACCCAGTTATCTAACCGACCAACACCTTGACCTTGATTTGTCAAAGAAGTGATCTCCAACTCCATTTCATGATGGTAAGCAAAAGGTTTATCATTAAAAGCCATCCTCTCATACTCACGAATAAATCAAAAAAGCCAAACCCAAAGAAAAAACTACGTTCTAAGAACTTAAATATTGACTACGAGCCAATATTTGCTTTTTTGGGGGTATGCAACGAAAACGTTTACATTTTACGGACTGTCCGGCGGTTTATCATGTGATGTCGCGGACAGTGAATGGAGAAAAGATTTTTGGCGAGAAGGAGAAAGCCGTTCTTGCCAAAATGTTACACAAAGTGGCGGCCTTTTCAGGGGTCAAGGTCTTGACCTACTGTATGATGGCCAATCACTTCCATATTCTGGTGGAAGTGCCCGCTGCGGAGGGGGTGGAGCTGACCGACGAGGAGTTGGTGGAGCGGTATGGGCATTTGCACGGGGAGAACAATCATCTGCGCAAGACGCCTCGTTCGATAGCCTATGCGCCCAATTCGGTGGAACAGGTGCAGCGGACGCTGG
>JAIUMY010000004.1 GCA_022565335.1 Opitutales bacterium | reverse complement strand
CGCAAGAGTGAGCGGGCACGCAAGTATGCGCCGAATACGCCGGAACAGGTGGAGCGAACCTTGAAGGACGGGGGTGAGGAGGCGGAGAAGATGCGGGCGAGCTTGCTGGCACGGATGCATGATTTGTCGGCCTTTGTGAAGATTTACAAGCAACAGGTGAGCATTTGGTACAATGCCAATCATGATCGGTTTGGACCGCTATGGAGTGACCGTTTTAAGAGTGTGCTGGTACAGGGGAGCGGGACGGCTTTGTTGGTTATGGCGGCGTATATTGATTTGAATCCGGTGCGGGCGGGCTTGGTGGAGGATCCTCGTGAGTATGCCTTCAGTGGGTACGGGGAAGGGGAGAAGGAGGGGGAACCTCAGGCGCGATTGGTGGAGATTCTGCGTGGATTACGAGGGGATGAATGGGGTAAGGAGGTATTGCGGGAGTATCGGATGTTACTTTTGGGGCAAGCCGGAGGCGATGGGGCGAAGGGGGAGATGGTGGAGCTTTTGACAAAGCGTCAGATGGAAGGTGCCCCGAAGGGATTTTCTGGCAGGCGATTGTGGCGTGCTTTAAGTGAAGGGGTGGTGATCGGGAGTCTGGCCTTTGTGGAGCCCTTTAAGGAGGTTTGGTCAGGATGCTCAGACAGGCCACCGCTGGAAATTTACGATGGTTTGGCTACGGGGAAAACGAAATTCAAAATGCGCTAGATAGCGTTATTGTAGATGGCTCCGAAACCAAATGATAGGGTTGTTTGGCGGAAAAATCCATTGAGGAAAAGAATCTTTTTTTCAGTATGATACGGATTCTATTGATTCTATTGGCTTTGCGTAAAAGAATACCAATATGGAAATACTTTCGTTTAGCTTAGGCCCTTTGGAAACCAATGCCTTTTTCCTTGTTGGCGAGGCAGGCTTTTACGTTGTTGATGCCCCGGAGGGTTGTTGGGAGAAGGTGAAGCAGATTTCGGAGGATAGGGGAATTCGGTGTGAGGGTCTGTTGCTGACCCATGGGCATTGGGATCATATTGCCGATCTCCCGTATTTTAACGAAGCGAATTTGTCGGTGTGGGCACACGAGGGAGATCGGGACCTTATCGAAAACCCTGGTTTGATGGCTTCATTCCTACCGTTCCCCGTTGATCTGGTGCCGGGGAAGGTAGATCATTGGGTGCAAGACGGAGAAATGCTGGATCTTTCCATCGGTAAGGCCAGGGTTTTGCATGTGCCGGGCCACGCACCTGGCAATATTGCCTTTTGGTTTGCGGATAAAGAGGTTGTTTTTGGAGGGGATGCCTTGTTTTGCGGAAGCATTGGACGGTATGATCTTCCAAATGGTGATGGCCCTTTGTTATTGCGTTCGATAAAAGAGAAATTGTTCTCTTTGCCTGACGCGACGGTTGTCTATCCAGGGCACGGCCCCGAGACGACGATCGGTCAGGAAAAATCTCAGAACCCCTTTTTTTAGTAAGATTTATGTCAAATACCCCAGTTAATCCCAACGAAAAGTTCATGACCCGAGCCTTGGAGTTGGCTTCCAAGGCTTGGGGAAAAACCCATCCGAATCCCATGGTCGGTGCGGTTTTGGTCGAGAATGGCGAGGTTATCGCGGAGGGCTATCACCGTGCTTCGGGAGAGCCTCATGCGGAAATCGAAGTTTTGCAGAAAGTTCTTCATCCGGTGAGCAAGGATACGATTCTTTATGTTACGTTGGAGCCTTGTTCCACGGCGGGGAGAACCGGGGCTTGTACAGAGGCAATCAAATCGGCGGGACTTAAGAAGGTGGTGGTTGGCGCGATGGACCCGAACCCCGATCATAATGGCCGGGGAGTAGAAATTTTGCGGGCGGCGGGAATTGAAGTCGTTACCGGGGTTTGTGAGGAGGATTGCCGGGATCTGAATATGATTTTCAATCATTGGATCAGTCAAAAAACGCCCTTGATTGCCGGTAAGGTGGCTATTTCGCTCGATGGGAAAATCGCCACACGAAATAATTTATCGCGCTGGATAACCGGAGGCGAGGCGAGAAAGGATGTGATGCGTTGGCGTCGCCTGTTTCCCGCGATTGCGGTGGGCGTGGATACTCTTTTACAGGATGACCCTCTTTTGACCAGTCGGTGTGAGGACGAGGAATGGTGTCCTTGGCGCATGGTGATGGATGGGATGTTGCGAAGTGTGCGATCCTCTCGCAGGCCAAAGCTATTTGAAGACGAATACCGGGATCGGACAATTATCGTAACGACAGAAAGCGCGGGGATGGGGTATGTTCGACAGCTTGAAAATCAGGGTCTGCGGGTCTGGTGCTTGCCTGGTCCGCAAACCAGAATTGGAGTGCAGGCCCTTCGTGAGCGCTGTCGGGCGGAAGGTATAGAGGGGATTTATCTCGAAGGGGGACCGACGTTGTTGAGTGGGTTTATGGAAGAGCGGGGGGTTGATTATATGTTTGTTTATCAAGCGCCGGTCTTTTTCGCGGACCGAAAAGCCCGAAGTGTTTTTCGAGGCTTGCGCACGGAGAGTCTGGAAGACATTTTAAGGCTTCGAAATCTTCGCCGAGAGTCCTTCGACCAGGACGCCTTGGTGCGAGGTTACCTGGAGTACCCTGAGAGAATGCAGATTGATGAAGCTTTATTTGGCAACCGCGAATAGACACAAAAAAGAAGAACTGGAGCAGATTTTGCGGAAAGCGAATTTGCCCATTGAAGTTTTTTCGCCGGAGGCTGTTGGAGGTATGCCGGCGGTGGACGAATGTGAGCCGAACTTTACGGGAAATGCTCTGCGCAAGGCGATTGCTTTAAAAGTAAAGCTACCTTCCGATGCGTGGGTTTTGGCGGATGACAGTGGTCTTCGGGTCAAAGGGTTGGGAGGAAAACCCGGAGTTCGGAGTGCGAGGTTTGCTGGCGAGGGGGCCTCAGATACTGAAAATCGAAAAAAGCTACTTCAAGAGATGGAGGAGATGAGTGGTTCCGAGAGAGAGGCGGCCTTCCATTGTTGCCTTGTTTTGCTATCTCCCCGTGAAGAAAGTCAGCTTTTCATGGGGTCTTGCTCCGGTGAGATTGCTTTGGCGGAGACTGGAGAGGAAGGGTTCGGGTATGACCCTCTTTTTATACCCAAGGGTTATAAGGAAAGCTTTGCGGTTTTGGGGAACGAGGTAAAAGAGCGGATTAGTCATCGTGCCCGGGCCATGCAGGAAATGGTGCAATGGTTGCAAAAGAAGATTCTCCAAGAGAGTGAGAAGGAGGCCCGGGGAAGTTAATGAGATTGTTGGACCGATATTTATTTGCCGAGTGGGCCAAGGTCTTCGTGATGATGATCGTGGTGTCAACCGGCTTGCTGATCCTCGATGATTTGTACAACAATTTCGGGGATTTTGTGGCGTATCGCGTAGATGGCGGAGTGGTTCTTTGGTATTATTTATTACGTTTTCCCGTCTTTTTGCCAATTGTGCTGCCGTTGGCGATTTTACTTTCCCTGTTGTATGTTCTTGGTCGCTGGCAGAGAAACCATGAGTTGACGGCATTGCGTTGTGCGGGCTTAAGTCTGTGGCGACTCACCTGGAGTTTCTGGTTGATGGGGGCAATTTTTTCGGGGCTTTTGTTGTATCTGAACACCGAGGTGATTCCCCGTGCGGAAGTACGCTCGCAGTTAATCCTTGATGAAATGAGGGATCGGGATCAGACGAGGAGGGCGGTTGAGGAGGAGGAAGTGGTTCGGCACCTGACTTTGCGAAACAAAGCTGAGGACCGGTTCTGGTTTGTCGATTATTATTACCCTGAAAGGCAAATTGCCCGTGGGGTACGGGTGCAAGGCTGGGTCGGTCCACGTGAAGAGGGTCGTTTGCGAACCCTGGTGGCGAGGGAAGGATCCTATGATTACCGGACCAGGCAATGGCATTTGACGGACTTGCGCGAAACCCAGTTAAATCCTATGACGGGAGAGGTTTTGCGCTCTGCCCCGATGGCGACTCTCACGCTATCCGCGGAAAAGGAGTCCCCTACGATGATGATTTTGCTGGCTTCCAGACCGAAGGATCTCTCGGTCCATCAACTTTACAAGGTGCGGACCCTTTTCCCTGATGAGGATGATCCGCAGGGCTTGCTTTATGAAGTTCGCTACCATGGGCGGTGGGCAAGCACTTTGATTTGTTTGATGGTGGTGGCCATTGCAATTCCCTTTTCGATTTCGGGAGTCAGGAAGAACCCGCTGGTGGGGGTAACCAAGTCGGTCGTTCTTTTTGGGGTTTTTTATATCTTGCTCAATCTTTTCCAATACTTGGGTGACCGGGGATGGGTTCCCGGTGTTTATGCGGCATGGATCCCCGTAGTTGCCTTAACTCTGGTCGGCCTGATCTATTTTGCCCGGGCTTCTCGTCCCGAAGGCGCATAAAATAAAAAAACCACCTTTGCTTTAAATAAAAGATGGTGGAGACGATCGGGATCGAACCGACGACCTCCACAATGCCATTGTGGCGCTCTTCCAACTGAGCTACGTCCCCGTTTGGGAAGTTGCTAGCTAAAGAAAATCGAACCTTAAGGTCAACAAGAAAAAATCTTTTCCTGGGGAAACTTTGGCTTTAGGGTCTTTCTATGCCTGCAAATGGTAAAAACTTACTCCGCCGTGGCATCCCCGAAAATCTTTCTTTTGACCGACGTTTGGGGCGAGGCATTGATGCTGTGATTGGGGTGGATGAGGTAGGTCGGGGCGCTTTGGCGGGCCCCGTGGTTGCGGGGGCGGTTTTGTTGACGGGGCCGCATTTGCGTGGGAAGAGAGTTTATTCCCTGGGATCGATGGCGGGCGATTCGAAGCAATTAAGCCCGGTGCGGCGCCGGAAAGTGATGGAATTGTGGGAGAACAAATTTCCGCAATTGCCCCGTTCGTTGGGGGTGGCGACGGTTTCCGAGGTGGAGAACTACAATGTATTGGGGGCGACCCGTCTGGCCATGGAGCGGGCTATACGGGAAATTCTCAAAGAGCTTGATCCGGTAAAAGAGTGGACGGTGGTCAATGAAACTCCCTCCAACGGAAAGAACACCGGGGAGTTGTTGGTGGATTTGAGGCCCAAATCTCAGAAAACCTGGCGCCTACTCATCGACGGGCGACCATTGAGGCCTTTTCCCTGGCCCCATGACGGGGTCGTTCAAGGCGATGCCAAAAGCCTGGCGATTGGGTTGGCCTCGGTTTTCGCGAAGGTCACCCGTGACCAAATGATGGTGGACCTTGATGAGGAATGTCCCGGTTATTCGTTCGCCTCGCACAAGGGGTATGGCTCCGCGGTTCATCGTGCCATCCTACAGGAAAGGGGGCCTTCGCGGTTTCATCGACAATCGTTTTTGCGGAAAATTCTGCCGGTCGAAGAACCTGCCTCTCCGGAGCAATTGGCTTTTTTCTGAAAAAGGTTGGCCACCAAGGAACCAATGCTTTTAGGTTGTGACCCAATTGCTAGTAAAACTTTCTTCTCATGTTTTTTGATCTACTCATCTCCACGGAATTTCCGCTCCTCTTAGGGGAAGCCAGCGGGGGCATTTTTACCTATTTTGCCAATTCAAACCTTGCTGGTAAGATCATTGTCCTCATCCTTGGGCTCATCAGTATTGTTGCCTGGACAGTGATGGTGGGGAAATTCATTGAATTGACCAAGTTGGACAATCTGAATAAGACCTTCGAGAGACGTTTGTCCAAAGAGTCCACTATTTTACAGGGGGGGGTAAAAGTTCTGGCCGGGGTTCCCTTTGGCCAATTGTACAAGGATGCTCTGCAAGCCTTCCATTATGCCGATCAGCCAACGTCGACGGCCGCCGCTGGTCGGGATACGGAAAACCTGCGCGTGAGCCAAATGGAGAATGCCATTCAACGAGCGGTGGCCAACTCGGCCCGTTACTATGAAAGTAGGATGGTGCCTTTGGCCAGTATCGTTACCGGAGCGCCTTTTCTGGGTCTCTTGGGTACCGTTTGGGGGGTTATGGATGCTTTTGGATCGGTGGCTCTCAGTGCAAACGTGACCCTCCAGATGTTGGCTCCCGGGGTGTCGGGGGCTTTGCTCACCACGGTGGCGGGTTTGGTGGTGGCGATCCCCAGTGTTTTCGGATACAATCTTCTTCTGGGAAAGAATCGCGCGATGATTACCGATCTGGAAAACTTTGCCAGTCATTTGGCGGATCGGATCGAATTGGAATACCAACAGCAACATGGCGAGGACCTTTAAGCGAAGTGAGCGACTGGACGCGCTGGCGGAGCCAAATATCACCCCGCTGATTGATTTGGCCTTTTCGTTATTGATCATTTTTATGATCACCACGCCATTGTTGGAGCAGACGATACCCTTGGAACTTCCGGTGGAAGATCCAAGGGACGACGCCCAGCGTACGACGGAAGTGCAATTTCAGGCCGTTGGGGTTGAGGGTGGGTCCTATTTTTGGGGGGATCAGCGGATTGATCGAAGTGAAATGAGGGAACGGTTGGTGGCTTTGCGGGACCGTGAGGACGGGACCGTGTTGAATGTAAGGGCTTCGGGGTTGGCCAGTTATCAGGAGGTGATCGATTTGCTTTCGTTGATCCAGGACGTCGGTCTGCGAAGGATCAGCCTCGACACGCAGGTCGGTTTAGAGTAGGGTTTTATCAGGATGAGAAAACAGGACAAACAAGCCTTGGGGGCCGCGATTGCCATACACATTTTGTTCTTCTTCGGATTCTCCTTTTTGTATTGGTTCCAGACCGAAGAGCCCGAGGAACCGTTTGTTTTTGAAGTGGTACAGCCTCCTTCCCCTCCAGAGGAGAGCCTCCCGGAAGAAACCTTTCAAGAACCAGAGGCCTCTGCCGAAAGGATACGCCCCTCTTTTGAGGTTCCTGATTTAGGGAACCTGGATGAGGTTCCTATTCCGGTAAGTCGAGAGCGTGAGCGTCGTGCCGTTCGCCCGGACCCGGAGCCCCAGCCAGAGCCTGAACCCGAGCCGGAACGACCCCAGAGGATGAGTATAGAAGACTTTCAGCGGGAGCATGGGGAACCTAGGCCGCAACGGCAACCAAGGCCCCAGAGGACAGAGCGGCGAGAAATTGAAAGACAAGTCATCCGGGCACCCAGCCCGCGGATCGAAGAGCACACTCTGGAACGGGTTGAGGAATCTTCGCCACGTCCCCATACGGAAGCCCAGCGAGATGAGCTGCAACGGTATTTTGACCGCTTGCATGCGGCAATCTATCGGCAATGGCTGGCGAGTTCCCCTAATTTCCCTCCCGGACTGGAAACGCGGATACGTTTTACGGTTTCGGCGGGCGGGCAAATTTCCAATGTCGAGATTGTCCGCAGCTCCGGGAATGAGGCTTTTGACCGCTCCGTGAGGCAGGCCATGTTGTCTTTACCGACTGTTGGGCGGGTGCCGACCAACGAGACCCTGCGTCCCACGTTGCCGTTTCGGATGGAATAAAGTTATTGTCTTGGCCAGACCAGTTCGGTTTGAGAAATTAGGGGACGGGAGCTAAGAAATTGACGGAGGTATATGTAGAGAGACTGTCCCTTGACTATTGACGGTTTTGGAGCATAAAAAAAGCCGGGCGAGGAGCCCGGCTTTGAGATTTGTTGGGTTGTGCTTTTATTTGGCGGCTTGGTAAAGCTCTTCGGCTTTGTCCCAATTGACCACGTTCCAAAAGGCCTCAATATAGGCAGGGCGCTTGTTTTGGTATTTGAGATAGTATGCGTGTTCCCAAACATCGATGCCGATCAGGGGTGTTCCGAGGCAATCGACAACGCCCTTCATGAGGGGTGAGTCTTGGTTTGGGGTGGAGCAGATGCAAAGGTTGCCATCCGGCTTTACCGAGAGCCATGCCCATCCACTGCCGAAACGGTTGGCGCCTGCGGCGGCGAATTCCTTTTTGAAATCGTCGAAACTGCCGAAAGCGGAGTCAATGGCTCCAGCGAGTTCACCCACCGGACTCCCCCCTTTGCCGGGGCCGATGATCTTCCAGAAGAAGCTGTGGTTGGAATGTCCGCCGGCATTGTTACGAACCGCGGTGCGGATATTTTCCGGAACCTGGGAGAGGTCGGCAATCAAGTCGTCCACGTCTTTCTCGGCGAGGGCGGGATAGGCCTCCAACGCGGCATTGGCTTTATCAACGTAGGTTTGGTGGTGCTTGGAGTGATGGATTTCCATCGTGGTCGCATCAATGTGCGGCTCCAAGGCGTTGTAGTCATATTCCAGAGATGGGAGTGTATAAGCCATAGTTTATTTTTCAGGTTTGGGTTTTAGTGTAGAAGAACTTTAACTCTAGATAAAATTCCCTACTTGCCAAGGGCAGGGAGGGAATTTTTTGCTTTTTTCCGGAAATCCAGGTTATCGGTATTCCTTTCCGGAAACCGGATCAATGATTTTGAAGTTTTCGACATGATAGGAGGGGTCTGCGCGGAAGGCTAGTTTGACTCCATAGATATCCTGCAAATTGGCCAGAAGCTGTTCATCTTCGAGGCGGAGTCTTTCCAGGATACTGGGATGGACCAGAATTCGGAGACCCCATTCCTCGCCTTTGTCTTCTTTATTCTGTTGGCGTCGCAAAACGCTAACCAGGCGCCGTTGGATTTCCACACTCATGCTGCGGGCGGATTTGACAATCCCGCGACCGCGGCAGTAGGGGCAATCCGTGTACATGCCCGAGGCCAGACTTTCGTTCTGCCGTTGGCGGGTCATTTGCATGATCCCCAATTGTGAAATGGGGAGGATGTGGTTTTTCGCTTTATCCTCGGCCATGGCGTGGCGCATGCGATTGAAAACCGCCTTACGGTCCTTCGCGTTCTTCATATCGATAAAATCGATAATGATGAGTCCGCCAATATTGCGCAGCTGGATTTGCCGGGCGACTTCCTCGGCGGCTTCCAGATTGACCTGGAGGATGGTATTCTTATTGTCGCCTTTTCTGGCACGGTGGGAACCGGTATTCACATCGATGGCGATGAGCGCCTCGGTTTCCTCGATAACAATGGCTCCTCCGGAAGGCAGGGGAGCTTGTCGTTGAAAGGTTTGTTCGATCTGTCGCTCAATATTGAAGCGCTCGAAGATGGGAATGTTTTCCTTATAGGGGGTGATTTTGCCTTTGGAGCGACGGGAGATTTGCGCCACAATATCCTGCATCCGGCTCAATTCCTCGTCCTTGTCGACGAGAACCCGGTCGATTTCCTCGGTAAGGAAATCTCTTACGGTACGTTCGATGATATCCGGTTCCTGGTGTAGGCATATAGGCCCTTTTTCGGATTCCATACGGGTATTGATTTCTTCCCATTTTTTCAGAAGAAGGTGTAAATCGCGCACGAAATAACGAGGTTTTTTTCCTTCCCCGGCAGTCCGCATAATGACCCCCATGCCTTCAGGGATGGTCAATTCGCGGAGGATTTTTTTCAAGCGGCTACGTTCCCTGGAGTCTTCGATTTTGCGGGAAATTCCGCATTGGTCGGAGTAGGGCAGGAGTACCAGAAAACGTCCGGGGAGACTGAGGTTGGTAGTTGTGCGAGGGCCCTTGGTGCCGATGGGGCCTTTGGTGACCTGGACCACAATATCGGAGCCGACCGGGTATTTTGACGGGATGTCCTTCAGCTTGGTTTGGGCAGGTTTTTTCTTACCTTTGTCCTTACTGTTGACGCGAACTACCTCGATGGTGGAATCGTTGGCGGCAGGCAACATGTCCCAGTAATGAAGAAAGGCATTTTTGGACATGCCGATATCGACGAAGGCAGCCTTGAGGCCGTCTTCAAGATTCTGGATTTTACCTTTGTAAATGCTGCCTACCAAGCGGTCCTCGCCGACACGTTCAACCTCGAATTTTTCGAGGATACCATCTTCCAGCAAGGCGACCCGCCGTTCCAGCGGTTCGGAGTTTATGATAAGTTCACGGAAGGATTTTTTTTCGCCACGCAAGGTATCGATGATTTTGTGGATGAATGGTTTTTTACGAGAGCGCTTTTGGGCCTCCTGGCGGATATTGTCGGTATCTACGGGCTCAGCAGCCTCTTCCGGTGGGGGCCCTTGGAGCTCTTCGGTGTAGCGATCGGAAACATCTCCCTGGGGGGAGTTTGATGAAGATTCTTCTTTCATGATGGGTGAAATTCCCTCCTGTGGAGGGATTGGTTCTTTGGGTTAGGTGGTGGGCCCTGTCATGAGAAGCGGAATTCTTTGCGGGTTCCGGCCACCTCGGCGGCCGGAAATGGTCAAAGTTTAGGGTCTGAAAGGAGCGGGTTTTCATGCCCGAACCTCCTTTCGGTGACGATAAACACTTTGCACCAATCCGAGAAGAATACAGCAACTTACAAAAAAGGAGCCACCATAGCTTAAAAATGGAAGCGGTAAACCGGTAATCGGCATTAGGCCAATCGTCATGCCAATATTTACAAAGACATGAACGGAAAAAATCATCATTACCCCCACACATAAAAGCATGCCGAATTTGTCTTTTGCTTTTCCGGCGATGCGAATGCAATTGGTTAGTAACAAGCCATAAAGTCCGACGACCAGAGCGCTTCCGAGAAATCCTTTTTCCTCAGCGAGAACCGAGAAAATAAAATCATTATGCGCTACCCCCCGGGGGAGATAGCCGAGTTGGGCTTGAGTTCCTTGTCCCCATCCTTTGCCCAGGAGACCTCCGCTGCCGACGGAGATCAAGGATTGCCGAATGTTCCAACCGGCGCCCAGGGGATCCACGCTTTCCGGAGCAGCGAAGACCAGGATGCGGGTTCTTTGGTAATCACGAATGGGGAGGAAAGTTTGTACCGGAGCGGGGTCTACCCGCTGACCGGCTTCCGGTTCCGGGGTTTCGGCGAAGTTTTGCTGGTAATAGCCGAGAACGTCCAGGGAGACTATCGAGACCAACAGAAAAACCGCAAAAATGGCGACGGCAAAAAACTTCCAGGACAAATTTGCGGCCCAGAGCAATGCCAGAACCATTGGCGGAATAACCAGACTGGAGCCGAGGTCCGGTTGTAAAAAGATCATTCCGAGAGGAATGGCGGTAAAAATACCGATGGTCAGCAAGGCCAGAAAGGAATCCTTGACCTTACCCAATCGACTCCCCGCCAGGGTTGCAGCGCAAATCACCAGAAGACCAAGTTTGGCCATTTCCGAAGGTTGAATCGAAAAAAAGCGGAGGTCGATCCATCTTTGGCTACCGCCCCGGGCATCCCCGATGGGGGACCAGACAAGCAACAGGCCGACCAGCGCGGCCAAGTAGATCCAGTGGGCATGTTTGCGAAAAAAGGCGTAGTTCAACTGTCCGACCGCAAAATAGGCGATGAATCCCAGGATCATCCAGACGATCTGTTGTTTGTATTGCGTCAAACCAGTGTAGATTTGCGCGCTGTAAATAAAAAACACCCCAGCTACCGCGAGTACAATCATGATTGCCGGGTTAAGCCAGTCAAATCCCCGGCCGCTGCGGAAGTCGAAATCACGGCGAATGGAATCTATGAAGGAAGTAAGGGTCAAAATGAAAGGATAAAATTGGGCAAATGTTAGGTTTTAGACCGGATGAAGGGAAAAATAAAGGAAAAGCTGCATTTTGGCTGATTTTCCTTGTGTTTTATTCTTTAGGATTGAAAGCGTCGCGTAATCCATCCCCCACAAAATTCAGTGAGAGCAAACTTAGAGCAAAGGCGACGCTGGGGAAAAACAACAGCCAGGGGGCGCTTTCCATGGCAGAAACCCCTTCGTTGATGAGTAATCCCAGCGAAGCTTGCGGCGCTTGGACTCCGAGCCCCAAGAAACTGACAAAGGCCTCCAGCAGCATAACGTTGGGGATAGTTAAGGTTGTGTAAACGATAATCGGCCCCATGGAGTTGGGGAGAACATGTCGAAGGATCAAGGCCGAGGATCTTCGGCCGAGACTTCGGGCCGCTTCGACAAACGCCCGGGTCTTTAGAACCAGGACTTGTCCCCGCACGATTCTGGCCATGGTGAGCCATTCGATGGCTCCGATGGCAATGAATAGAAGTAAAAGACTTCGTTCGAAGATAACCATCAGGAGGATCAGGAAGACCGTAAAGGGAAGGGCATAGAGGAGATCGACGATACGCATCATCACCGCGTCCCGCTTTCCTCCGCACCAGGCCGCAATAGCCCCGTAGGTCACCCCGATAAAAAGACTCACCATGGTTGCCGCGACCGCCACCAGAAAGGAGAGTCGTCCGCCGTGCAGGAGGCGGGTCAATAAATCGCGGCCCAGTCGGTCGGTGCCCAGCCAGTGTCGACCGGCCTCGCCCATCGTTCCGGGAGAAGCGGCCCCCAGAGAGCGGTTTTGTTCTTCAAAGCCAAAAGGCGTCAACCAGGGACCAATAAGGCAAAGGAGCAAAAATCCGAGGAGAAAAATGAGCCCGGCCATGGCGGGTATATTGTGACGGAAACGCCGCCAGGCCTCGGCCATGGGATTGCGCCCGGGCAGGAACACTGCGGTAGGTTTTTCTTCGGCCACCGGGTTCATGATTCGCGCAATTTGGGGTCCAGAAGGGCCTGCAGAAAATCCACCGTCAGATTAAAAAACAAGATTAGCACGGCATAGAGGATTACCAACCCCGTGACCACGGTAAAATCCCGTCCGAAGGCCGCGTTTATGAATTGTTGGCCCAGACCCGGTATATTGAAAACCGATTCCACCACGAAGGATCCGGTCAATAAGCCGGCGGCGGCAGGTCCAAGAAAGGCGATGGTGGGCAAAATGCCAGGTTTCAGGGCGTGCTTCCAAAGGGCCTGTCGTTTCGAGAGTCCTTTGGCGAGGGCGGTCCGGTAGTAGTCCATCAGCACCGACTCGCCCACTCCGTTGCGGGTGAGTCGAGCCACGTAAGCGGCAAAAAAGCTACCCAGGACAAAGCCCGGTAAGATGCGGTCGCTCCAGTGGGACCATCCGCCCACATTAAACCATCCCAGTTGCAAGCTGAATATATAAACCAAAAAAGGTCCCAGAACAAAGGTCGGCAAACAAATCCCGACCATGGCCAGGGTCATAATGGTATGGTCTTGTGGCCGTTGTCGGTAAGCGGCGGCTAAAAGGCCCGCGCCGAGTCCCAAGGAGAGCGCGACCAATAGGCCCCATGCTCCGAGTTCCAGGGAAACGGGAAAGTGGTCGACAATGATTTCATTAACGGTGCGGGTAGGGTAGCGGAATGAAGGCCCCAGATCTCCACGGGCTAAATTGCCCAAGTAGCGGAAATATTGCATGACCAGCGGTTGGTCCAATCCGTAATGGGCTTCCATGGCCGCCTGGGCCTGCGGTGAGAGGTCACGTTCATCGGCGAAAGGACCGCCCGGGGCCAGGCGCAAAAGAAAGAAAGTGATGGTAATGACCGCCAAAAGCGTGGGGATGGCTTCCAATAGCCTTCTCAACAAAAGTGGCACCATTGTTTCTTTCCTATTCGCTGACCAGGTTTACCCTCCAGTAGGGGCGATAACCGGTAGGGGTAGTGTAGTAATCTTGGACCGAGACTGACATCAGGTAATTGGTTCGGTCGAAATAGATTGGGGCGACGGGAGCCTCCTGCAGAAGCAAAGCTTCGGCTTCGGCAAAGAGTTCGTTCCGGCGCGCGGTATTCATCTCGCGATTGGCCTGGGTTATCAATTCGTCATATTCTTCGTTGGCCCAGCCGGTACGATTATTTCCGCCATCGGTGAGCATCAAGTCCAGAAAGGTATTGGGATCGAGGTAATCACCAATCCAACCCGAGCGGGAGATGTCGTATTGCAGACGGTTCTGGGTTTCCAGATAGACTTGCCATTCCTGATTGGTCAGGTTCACCGAAATGCCCAGTTCTTCGGACCACATGTCCTGAATGGCTTCGGCCACCAGTCGGTGCGTTTCCATGGTATTGTAAAGAATCTCTTTCGTTGGGAAGCCCTCTCCCTCAGGAAATCCCGCTTCGGCCAGAAGGCGTCTAGCCTCATCCGGATCGTACTGAAAGAATGGTCCGGGACGATAATCGGTAAAATCGCCCTGGGGGACGTAGCTATAGGCCGGTTGCTGTCCTCCCCGAACGACCTCTTTGGTGATGGCCTCGCGATCGATGGCCAATTTCAGGGCTCTTCGGACTTTCGGGTTATCCAGCGGAGGACGGGTGGTGTTAAAGCGGTAATAGTAAGTGGAGAAGCTGGGTTGGGAGTGAAATTCCGGGTCATTCCGATCCCGATACACCGCCACCCGATCTGGTGGAATGGTATTGGTAATATGCAATCGGCCCGTGCGAAATTCCCTTTCCTCGGTTGTCGGATCACTGATGGGATAAAAATAAATTCCCTGTAGAGAGATTTCTCCGGATCGCCAATGGTGTTCATTTTTTTCCACTTGGACAAAGCGCTCGGGTCGCCAACTGACCAGGCGGAAAGGGCCGTTTCCGACCAAATTGCCGGCTCTGGTCCAACGGGTGTTGGGCTCGTCGAGGTCGCCGAAGGCCTCCAGAGTGTCTGCGTGAACGGGGAACCAGGAGGAGTGAGTGAGCAAATCCAGTAAAAATGCGGCAGGCGTATGCAGACGCAATTCCAGTTGATCGTCGGCCAACGCCGTAACGCCTACCGTCGTGAAATCATCGGTTTCCCCGCGGTGAAAGGCTTCCGCTCCTTCCAAAGGGTAAAGCATGTAAGCATAGCGGGAGCCCAGGCGCGGCGAGAGTTTACGCCGATAACTGGTTACGAAATCCTGGGCGGTAACCGGGTCTCCATTGGACCAGCGGCCTTCGGGTTGTAAGGTAAAGCGATAAACCAAGCCATCCTCGGAGATCTCCCAGGAGGCGGCGGCGGCGGGGACCGGTTCGTTGGTTTCGGGGTGCAGTTCGACCAAGCCGTCGAACAGGGTGCTCACAATTTTAGCCTCGGGAAGTCCGGTAATCGTCTGGGGGTCTAGGTTGGAGGGTTCGGCACCGTTACCAACATGAAGAATCCCGGTGCGGTTTCCCTCCTCTACCCGGGTGTCCGAAGGGCCGCAGGCAGCGAGAAGGAGCAAAGGCGTTAAACCAAAGAAGAAAAGGCGGCAGGCAGAGATCATGATGTTACTTTAGGGGATTCCTTCGTCCCGACAAAGAAATTTATCCTTTTCGCCAAAAAAGGCCGCACCCGAGGGGTGCGGCCTAAGAGGGGGATCTAACAGTGGCGGATCAGAACTTACCGCCATAGATGGCGTTGTCGCCCAACTCTTCTTCAATGCGAAGGAGTTGATTGTATTTGGCGACACGGTCGCTGCGGCAAAGGGAACCGGTTTTGATCTGTCCGGCGTTGAGGGCCACGGCGATATCAGCAATGGTGGTGTCCTCGGTTTCGCCGGAGCGGTGGGAAATGACGGAGGTGTATTTTGCTTCGCGCGCCATTTCCACGGCATCGAAGGTTTCGGTCAGGCTGCCGATTTGGTTGACCTTGACCAGAATGGAGTTGGCCACGCCCATATCGATTCCTTTTTTGAGGAAGCTGGTGTTGGTGACAAAAAGGTCGTCGCCGACCAACTGGGTGTTGTCGCCAATGGCATCGGTGAGGGCTTTCCAGCCATCCCAGTCGTTTTCATCGCAACCGTCTTCGATGCTGATAATCGGGAATTTGGCTTGGAGTTCTTTGTAGAATTCGACCATCCCGGCGGCATCCTTTTCGGAATTGTCGGACTTATCGAAGACATACTTACCCTTTTCCTTGTTGTAAAATTCGGAAGCGGCGACATCCAAGGCGAAGAAAATTTCCTCACCCAATTTGTAACCCGCGTTTTCGGTGGCCTGGGCAATCACCTCCAAAGCTTCCATGTTGCTGGAAAGTTTGGGGGCAAAGCCACCTTCATCCCCAATTCCGGTCGAAAGACCTTTGTCCTTGAGGACTTTTTTCAAGGCATGGAAAATCTCCGCACCCATGCGGAGAGCTTCGCGGAAGGAGGAAGCGCCCTTGGGCACGATCATGAATTCCTGAATATCAATCGGCGCATCAGAGTGGGAACCACCGTTCATGATGTTCATCATGGGAACTGGCAAAACCTTGGCATTGGGTCCACCGAGGTAGCGGTACAGCGGCAAGCCGAGGGAATCGGCAGCGGCGTGGGCGGCCGCCAGGGAGACCCCGAGGATCGCATTCGCCCCAATCTTGCTCTTGGTGGGGGTTCCGTCGAGAGACAGCATTGCGCGGTCAATCTCGACTTGTTGAGTGGCGTCTGCACCCAAAAGCTCCGGAGCAATTACATCGTGAACGTTCTGCACGGCTTTGATTACTCCTTTGCCCAGGTAGCGCTCCTTGGCATTAGGCACATCCTTGGGGAGGTCGGCACCGGTCAGGGCTCCGTCACGCAACTCAAGGGCCTCGTGTTCACCGGTGCTGGCTCCGGAAGGAACGGCGGCGCGGCCGATGGAGCCGTCCTCCAGTTCAACATCAACTTCCAGGGTCGGATTGCCCCGGGAGTCTAGAATTTCTCTGGCTCGAATATCGATAATTGAAGTCATAGCCTTCCGTTATTTAGATAAGAGAGCGCTTTGGCAAACAGTTTAGAAGAAAAAAACGCCTTTTTTGCGGCCCGCTAATGCCGACTAAAACGATTTCTCATAAAAAATCAGGATAATAAAAGTGCCGCTACGCCCACTAAAGCCAGTATGGCCCCGAAATAAAAGGTTTTTTGCGGACGGGCTCCCTCAAGCAAAGTGGCCAGCGGAACGGTTAGCAAGGTGGCGGTTGCGGCAATGGCTTGGACCAAGCCGACATTTTCTACCAAACGGATTGCCCAAAGCATTGAAGAGACCCCTAAAACGGGTCCGAAAAGGGCGTTGGCAATGACCCAAACCGGTGCTGGAAAAGGTGAAGGGTGAACCTGGCGGGCAGGTGGGGCGAAGATCTTCTGGCGCAAGATCAGGTAGGTCAGGCCGTACAGGCTAAGGGCTACGATAACCCCGCCCACGAGACGTTGGTAGGCTGCCGTCAGAGCGGTCAGGGTTTCGCCGCTTTCGGCTACTAAAAGAAAGCCGTGGCGGGAAAGATTGAAGCTGATGGCCTGGAAAAGTGCGGCCATGAGGGCAAAGACAACCCCGGTGCGAAGAACCGAACGCGGAAGGTTGGGCAGCGGCCCCGGCGACATTCCGAGAACGACCCCGCTAAGAATCAAGAAGATCAAAAATATCTCCAGCCAGGTTAGACTGGCGCCCAGGAAAACCCAACCAATAGCCGCCGCAAAAAGGGTGGCCGCGCATTGCTCAACCAGTAGGGTCAGGGTTGAACCGGTCCGACGCAAAGCCTGAAACATGCAATATCCCCCCGCACCAAAGCCAATGGCGCCCGCTGAAAAAAACCACAGCGGGGCATCGCCGCCCCAGCCTTGTCCCCATAAGTGGGCGTACAGAGACAGGATTGCCGCGGCAATTGCCAAGCGCCAGAAATTTGCCTTGGCCCCGCCGAGGAGCCGGGAGGCTTGCGTCGCGCAAACCCCGGTTAGGGCGAAAAGGCAGGCAGTGAGAAGGGCAACAGGCACGGGTAGGGCTTTCCAAGAAGGATTCGGGAAAGCTCACGTTGGCGGAAATCCCCCTTCCTGTCGACGGAATCCGACCAGGGAAAGGGAATTTCCGCCAAACCGCCCTTCTTAAAATTCGAATTCGTAGCGGCCCAGGCGGCTTCCGATTTCTTCAATAACCTCTTTTTCGCCCTCTTTTCCGTCGGGCGATTCGAAGGTTACGGAAAACCGTACGTAGGCTCCGGCCTCGTCCCAGGGGACGGTGCTGATCAATTCATTGGTGATCAGCCACTGGCTGAAATCCTCTCCGGTTTTGAAGGTCCAGCTTTCTTCGCTCTGGCGGGCGGCTTTGGGGGCTTTCACATACAAAAAGAACGAACCCTTTGGCTTTTTCGCGGAAAACCCTGAAGCCTTCAAGGCTTTGACCAAAAGATCCATTCGTCGGGAGTATTTGGCGGAGATCTCCTCGGTAATGGAGGGGTTGTCCAAGGCTTTGGCGGCCGCTTTTTGAATGGCCAGGAATTGTCCGGAGTCCGAATTGTCCTTCATGTCGCCATAGGCTTTGACCACCAGCGGGTTCCCGCAAACAAAGCCAATTCGCCAGCCGGTCATATTGTAGCTTTTGGAGAGGGAATGCAGTTCGACCGCCACATCCTTGCCGCCCGGAACTTGTAAAATGGACAGGGGGCGGCCTTCAAAGATCAGCGAGGCATAGGCAGCGTCTTGAATAATGATCAAATTGTTTTCCTTGGCAAAACGGATCGCTTGCTCGAAAAACTCCTGGGTTGCCGAGGCTCCAGTCGGGTTGTTGGGATAATTGAGTACGAGAATTTTAGCCTTTTCCAAGACCTCGGTGGGAATCGTGCCCAGGTTGGGGAGAAAATCATTATCTTCCTCCAGCGGGACATTATGAACCAAGCCGCCGTAGTACTTGGCGTGGGTTCCGAGAACCGGGTAGCCGGGGGAGGTCATGATCACGTAGTCGCCGGGATTGATGAAGCACGCCGGGATCATCGAGAGGGCGGTTTTGCTGCCAATCGAGTGCAGTACCTCAGTTTCCGGATCGAGGTCTTTGACGCCGAAAACTTTGCTCATGTATCGGGCTGCGGCTTCCCGGAACTCCGGACCGCCATTATCCGCGTAGCCCCGGTTTTCCGGTTTGGCGGCTTCCTGGCAAAGCGTTTCGATGACCAACGGATAAGCCATTTCGTCCGGTTCGCCGACCCCCATGTCGATCAACGCGACATCCGGCTTCTCTTTTTTCGCCGCATTCTTCGCCCGTTTGATCTTCTCAAACTTATAGATGGCAGTCGACTTCCCGTAGTCCGCTCCGCCAATGCGTTCCGCAAACAGATTTTGAATATATGATTCAGCCATAGAAAAAAGAAAGTGATCAGCACCCCCCCGGATCGCAAGCAAGAATCGCAAAAGTTACGGGAACGTCCCTAGACTATTGACGCTATGAATTTGAGGGTATGGCACTAGACTATTGACGTCTGGAACGGCTCTGTTGCGGGAAAGCAGGCTAGGTGGAAAGGTTTTCGCGCCAGGTGATGATTCGGTTGGTGAGGGTGGGGTCGAGGGGTGACGGCGCGGCTTGTAATTCGAGAAAACGGTTTAAGTGAGCGGGGTTGCCGGTTCCGCCGATAGTGGTCTGGAGGAGGGGGACAGAGGCGGCGAGGCGTAGGTTCAATTCGGCCCAGTCGGTGCAACCGCTTTCGGCGAGTAAGGTTTCGGCCTCGGCGCGGAGGTTTTCCGGAAGGTTGGTGAACCCGCCGCCCAGGGTTCGAAGGGCGAGGACGGGGATTTGATTTTCTTCGATATACGCCCAGTCGGAATCGGCGCAGGCGCGTTGGACGGCGTTCCAATAGAGAATCACTGAAGAGATTAAGCCGGTGGGCCAGATTTTGTTGAGGTAGCCTTCCTGTGGCTTGGTCAGGAAAAGAGTGGCTTGTCGGTAGAGACCTTCCTCGCGGAGACGGTGCAATTCGGCGGCCAGCGGTCCTTCGTGGGCGAGGTCGCGGGCAAGGTTGTCATCGCCCTGATCCATCGCGACGAGTTGGATGATGTCTATGGAATCGAGGCCCAGGCGCCGACAGGTGTCCTCTATCTCAAACCGCAGGACGGTGGGGGAGTGGTCGCGAATTTTGATAATCAACGGTGGGGTCTGGTGGCGGGCCTGGTCGAAGGCCAGGCGCAGAGCCATAAAGCAAAATCCCCGGTGGTAAGTGGGCGAGGCATGAAACCAAACCCCGGCCTCCATGGCTTGGCGGGCGAGTTTGATGTCTTTCTCCAATTGGAAAAAGTCGGAGCCGAGAGACATGGCGCCGAAGGTATAGGGGGAGAACGACGGTAAGTCGGAGAGGGGTTGCGGTGGTACGGGCATGCCTGATAGAGGCCTTGGCGGAAGAGTAAAGTTCCTCTCTTTAAGGAGAAGGGTTACTTTTTCTTCTTCTTTTTCTTTTTGCGGGATGGGGTGAAAGGGGTTCGCTTTCCTTTGCTGTGTTTCCCCGATTTTTTTCCGTAGAGGGCGTCGATTTGTTGTTTGGTTAGTTTTTTCTGGGTTTCCTCGACGCTTCTTTGGATGGCTTCCAGATCCATCTCGCCTTCGCCTTTCCGGGGTCTTCCGGTGCGGCGGCGGGGCTGGTCCGGGGTTTCGGAAGTCTTTTTGGGGAAAGTCGGCCTGGATGTGCCGGGTACTTTTGAGCGCGGCTTGGCGACCGTTTTCCGGACCGTTCTTTGGCCCGTTGGGTGGGGGTCCTTTTTGGCTTGGTAGGTCCGGGTGGGGACGCCGGACGGGGTGTCGTCGAAGTGTTCGTCAATCCAGGGGTAGCCGGTGGGTTCCGGTTCGATGTCGATGTCATTTTCGGTGCAAAACCGGCGCACCTGATTGCGGGAAAGGTGACGTCCAAACTCTTTTTTAAACCATTCCTGTAGGGGGGAGCGGGTCCAGGCATCGGCATCGATACCGGCTTCGCGGGGAGTTTTGTTAAGGAGAGTTTCGAATATGATCCGGTTTTCTTCCGGTGTGACCGGTTCATCGAAGGGCCGGCCCAGACTGGCTTCCACCCGTTCGTATCCCCTGGTTTCAAAATCCTTGGCCAGAACGTGTACGTATTGTCGGGTTGTTCCGGTGGCCCTCGCCGCCGCGGCCTGGGAGCTTCCGGCCTGTAACATTTCCCAGATTTTTTGCTTAATTTCGCGCGATTGTTTTTTGTCGATTTTTTTCTTCATCCGGGTGCTACGTTAAGTTGCCTGAGGCATGAGGGGAGAATTTCATTAGAAATGAGAGGAGGAGGAAAAGTGTCAATAAATAAATAGAATCAGTGGGGTCTGAAGCGCGGGTGATCGAGAGTGGCAAAAAATGAGAAGGTCGTTTTCCTTCAACCCCTTGTCTCGAAGCCTTACGTTTTTTTTGGATTTCGAGAAGGGAGTGCTCATTGCCACTTTCCTTCGAGCCACTGATGGAGGGTTTGGGCATCGGTTTGGAATTGCTCCGGATCATCGTTGCGGACGAATTCGAGAAGGGCATATCGGGGCTGGCGGGGAGGAGCGCCATCGATGAGAGCGAAATACTGTCGCCACCGTTCCTGACCTTCGGCGAGAGGGTAGCGGTCTTTCCATCCCTTGCCCCAGTGAAATACGTGGACGTGAGCCAAGTGGGGGAGGATGGTGGCGAGGCTTTTGCGACATTCGTCGAGGCTGGCACCATTGGGAGGTTGCCAGAGGCTGAAAAAATTCGGTCGATCGACGTCTTCGAGCAATCGCTTCGCCGAATCGGGATCGTTGGTCAGGGTCCAATCGTGGTATTCCAGGTGGATTTCCAGGTTTGACTGGGCAGCGAGATCGGCGATATGGCGACATTCGGCGGTGACTTTTTTTCGATATTCGGGCGTGGCGGTATTATGGCGTTGCTTGCCTGCCCAGATCCGAATGGCCGGAGCACCCAAAGCCGCGGCGGTTTCGACGACCTTTTCCGGGGCTAAATTCGGATCCTCGCTTTGTTCACCGGCGCGGTAGTAGCTGCCGTAGGAAGAGACCTCAAGTCCGGCCGCGCGGGTCGCTTCTCCGACTTCGCGTGCTTTGGCGAGGTCGCCATGAGGCACGTGCTGGTCCCCGCCCCATTCAATTGCGGCAAGATGATTTTCCGTTGCCAGGGCAATCAGGTCCTCAGGGCTTTTATCACGAAGAGTAATGGAAACTAAACCGGGAAGCATGGGTCTCTTATAACCTTCATCCGGTTTCCGCGGCAAAGGTTTTTTTCCTTTTGGCTTGTCCTCGGGCAAAAGCTTTTGTCGTTTGGAGGTTGTTTTATCTTATAACCAGTCACTATGTCACAAGAAGACCCCTTCCTTAAAAAACGTTATCTGGAGATCCACGATTCTCCCATACAGCAGAAATTCCGGCGCATTAGCCCCTGGCCGGTAGGCTGTGTATTTATCGAAAGCCCGGGGATGACAATGGAGGATATCCGTAGTCATTTTCGCCTGATGAAGAAATTAGGCTATACGGCCCTGAAGCAATGTCAGGTCTGTCGCGGGACGGATGAAACCGCCGTTTTTCACATGGCGATTGACGAGGGGATTACCCCTTGGTGGTACGGGGAAGGTGGTTGGGAAGACCCGACTCCGGAAAAACTCAAAGAACTTGGGTTGCCCGAGGATATGCCGATGGAAGAGCTTCGGGAAAATGAAGTATGGCTGGAGCGGCAGAAAAAACTCTATCATGAGCGGGTGGACCGGGAAGCGCGGGGAGAGTCGGGTCCCAAAGTGGCGAAAAATCTCAAGGAAACGCCCGACCGCAAACGCGGCAAGAATTGGGTGCCCTCGGTGCAGCCGGATTTTGAATTTGGTCTGGCAGATGAGCAGGTGCCGATGTTTCTGCAATGGCTGAAGAATCAATATGAAACCATCGAAGCCCTCAACAAGGCATGGAATGTGGATCACTGTATGGCCCCAGGTCCCAAGGGTTTGCCCCTTTGTGGAGGAGAGAAAGTCGGTTGGGACTCCTGGGAGCATCTCGGGGAAGAGGTAAAGAACGTGGTCAGCGGAGGATTCCGCGAATATCGCCGGACCCGGGATTTGCTTCGCTACAAAGCCGACAACTACATCAACTGGTTGCGTGATCGCTTCGATGTGATTCAAGCCTCCGACCCCAACGTCCCCATGCGTTCCGGCGGTGAGATGGGATTGTTTCTGCCCTTTGCGGCGCGGGGTACGGATATGGAAGGCATTGCCGAACTGATGCGTGAGAGAGGGTCGTTTTACCCCAGCTTTCACCCGGCCTGGCATTTTGAGGAAGTTGATTTTGAGCTAACCCGTCCGATGTACATGCAGTCTTCGATCACCAGTGACTGGTTCAAAGGGGGGTGGAATGCGACCTGGGAATCGACTGGCGGTCCGCAGCAAATGACGGGTCACAAAGCGCCTTTCGTTCCCGAGGTACGGGAGAAAAAGCCCGGCTTTACGGTTGATGAGGGCGTGATGACCCAATTGATGTTTTCCTGGATCGCCGGTGGATACCGCGGTTTTGGCATCTGGTGCTGGAGTATCCGTACCTGTGGCTGGGAAGGTGGAGAGTTCGCGCTTCTGGACCGGAATGACGAGCCCACCGAGCGGGCCATTCAGGTCGGAAAAATCGGAACCGCCTGTCGTCAGCACCGGGACGAATTGTGGCAAGCGATGAAAGAGCCTTATGTGGGGGTTTTCCAGGATTGGGATATGGAAGCCATGTGGGCGGCCGCCGCTATCGGTGGGCGCGATTTCTTCAAGAAAGAACCTATTCGGGCGCGCATTGGTGCCAGTCGCGCAATGATCGATGCCAATGTGCCGTGGGAGCATGTAACCGGAAGTGACCTGCGCAACGGTTTGGCCGGTCGTTATAAGAGCATTTATTTGCCCGCCGCGCTGGCGCTTGATGACGGTCTTCTGGAAATTCTCTACGATTATGTTAAGGAAGGGGGCCGGGTGGTTCTGGATGCGCCCGGCGGTTGGTATGATTACTACGGGCGGGTTTTACGCAGTCCGGTAGGGTCGCCCTTCGAAAAACTCTTTGGTTGTCAATTACGGGATTTTCAATACTCCCGCGACAATGCCCGGCCATGGATTATCGACGAGCACGATTACCTGGTTGAGGGCACGACGCTCGATTTGAAACCTACTACGGCAGACGTTTTGGAATCCTATCGTCACGGACCTCCGGCAGTGACCGCTAATCGTCTGGGCCAGGGAACGGCAACGATCCTGACCTATGAGGCCTCCCGTATGACGACGATGCCCGGCAATCCGCAGGTGCAGGAATGGATGGTTCGTCATGCTCTCGGGGATACGCCCTTGCCTTACCGCAGCGAGGCCATCGTGTACCGTCTCGCGGCTCCCCAGGCTGATCATTATTTCGTCCTCAACGATAAAGATACCAGAACGGTATCTCTTGAGACTCCAGGTTACCAGTATACTTCCTGGGAGGATCCGGTCAGTGGTGAGTCTCTGTCGGTGGGGAAACCCTTCGAGTTGCCCGGCTACAGCGGTCGGTGGATTCGCGCGGTGAAGTCGTAAGAGGCTTTACGGTAAGAGATTTGAGAGGCCGGAGTGTTCCGCGCCGCCGCTGAAGCGGCAGCGCGGAGCAAATTGGCGCGGATTGCTGTACCCTTGGGCGGAAGCACTCCGCGCAGAGGCGCAAGGCCTCCGCTTGGCTCCGTGAAACTCTGATGCTGCAAGGCAGGAAGCACTCCGCGCAGAGGCGCAAGGCCTCCGCTTGGGAGTGGACCGAGAACGGTCGTTTTTCGGTGAGCCAACCTTGTTGGCGCATGGTATATCGTGGTAACGCCGCAGCAGGCAGCGGCTGCCAAAGCGGCAAGAAGCTTGCCGTCCTTCGACAGGCTCAGGGCCTTGAACTTGTCGAAAGGCAGTCCAAGGTGGCTATCGGCACGGGATAACCAAAATATCCCTTGTCAGATTTACTCAGGGTTCACCGGAAAGGTCGATCATCCCCCGCGACTGCGAGTTGGGATTTTATGCCCCTTTGCGGAACACGCTTCGGAAGAAAAAGCCTGTTCGCGTGCTTCGCGCAGTTTTTTTGAGCCTCGAGGCAGATTTCTTTTGCGCTTCGGGCGGGAGTTTTTTTCAGTAGAGTGATGGGTTCGGAAAACGGCGCGTTTGTTCATCTACATTGTCACAGCGACTACAGTTTACTCGACGGGTGTGCCCGCGTGGGGCGTTATATGGAGCGTTTGAAGGAACTCGGCCAACCGGCGATGGCGTTGACTGATCATGGGAATTTGTTCGGGGCGATTGATTTCTACCGGGCGGCCAAGAGTGCGGGGATTCAGCCGATTATTGGTTGTGAGATCTATTTGGTGTACGACCACAAGATGGAGGATCGGCCGAAAAAGGAGAAGAACCGGACCGATGATATCGGGGATTTGCCCGAAGACCAGGCTCCCCGTCCGGAAGATTTCCCCCGATACCAGATTCACCACAAAACGATTTTGGCAAAGAACTTCGAGGGATACCAAAACCTCTGTAAGCTTATTTCCGAAGCACACGTGGAGGGTTTTTACCGGCGTCCCAGAGTTGATTTGGAGCGGTTGGCCAAATACAGCAAAGGCCTGATTGGCTTGAGTGGTTGTGTCAATGGGGTGGCCTCGCAATATTTGATTTACGACGACTTCGAAAAAGCACGGGAGGCCACGGCCACGTTTATCGACATCTTTGGGAAGGAAAATTACTTCATCGAATTACAGGATCACGGGATGCCGGTGCAGCGGAGGATTTCCAAAGGCCTGTTGAAGCTGGCCCGGGAATTTGAGCTGAAGCCGGTTTGCGCCAATGATGTACACTATGTTTACAAAGACGACGCCAAGCCGCACGACGCTTTGTTGTGTATCCAGACGGGAAAAATCCTGAGTGACGAGAAGCGGATGCGCTATCCCTGCCAGGAGTTTTATTTGAAAAGCCGCGCGCAGATGGCGGAAATCTTCCGGGAGGTGCCTGAATCGGTCGACAACACTTTGGCGGTGGCGGAAATGACCAGCGACCTGGAGATTCCATTTGGGGAAAATCATTACCCGATTTTTGAGATTCCGGCGGAGCCTGCCCGGGATAAGACCAGTGAGGATTTTGACCGCGTGTTGGATGTGTACGTGCGGGAAAAGAACAAGGTGCTGGCGCAGGGGGGAGAAGAAGCCAATTTTACCTTGTCGGAAGAGGAGCGGACCAAGCTCAAGGAGCACGGTTTGTATTTGATGGAACTCTGTAAAAAGGGACTGCAAGAGCGTTATGGGGTGGATTATGACCATCCGGATGCGGCCGGGAATCCCGAGGAGGCCAGAAAACTCTGTGAAAAACTCGATTACGAACTCGCGATTATCGCGGGGACGGGGTTTGTCGATTACTTTTTGATCGTTTGGGATTTCATCGACTGGGCGCGTCGTCGGGAGATTCCGGTGGGGCCGGGCCGTGGATCGGGAGCCGGCTGTATGGTCGCCTATGTTTTAAAGATCACCGATATTGAACCGATCCGGTTTGGGCTTCTTTTTGAGCGGATGCTGAACTTGGAGCGGGTATCCCCTCCGGATTTTGACGTCGATTTTTGTATGCGTCGGCGGGATGAGGTGGTGGGCTATGTGCGTGATAAATACGGCGCCGAGAGTGTGGCCAATATTATCACTTTTGGTACCTTTGGCGCGAAGATGGTGGTGCGGGATTTGGCCCGGGTACAAAATGTCGAATATGCGGCGGCCGACCGCATTGCCAAAATGGTACCCGACGATTTGAATATTTCTCTGGCTGATGCCTTGGAAAAATCCTCCGAATTGATGCAGGAGACCCGGCAGAATTCCGTTGCCGGCGAGATTGTTCGGCAGGGAAGGGTTATCGAAGGGATGGTTCGCAATACCGGCAAGCACGCTTGCGGGGTGATCATCGGAGACCAGCCGATCACCAACCTGGTGCCGGTTACCTTGCAGGAAGGGGACCTTACTACGCAGTATCCCAAGGGGCCGGTGGAGGACCTGGGCCTTCTCAAGATGGATTTCCTGGGATTGAAGACGCTTACGGTGATCTCCGATGCCCAGGAAAATGTCCGTCGTACCAACGGGCCAGCTGATTTTGACATCGAGAAAATCCCGCTCAGTGATCAGAAAACCTTTGATTTGTTGAATCGCGGCCAAACCACTGGAGTCTTTCAATTGGAATCCGGAGGGATGCAGTCCTTGTGTCGGCAGATCGGGTTAAGCTCTTTCGAGGAAATCATCGCCTTGATTGCGCTTTACCGTCCGGGGCCGATGCAGTTTATTCCGCAATTCATCAAAGGGAAGCGGGATCCCGCGACGATTGAGGTGCCGCATCCTTTGTTGAAGGATTTGGTGGAAGAGACCTATGGGGTGCTGGTTTACCAGGAGCAGGTTATGGAGTCCGCCCGGATTATTGCCGGGTATACGCTTGGTGAAGCGGATATTTTGCGCCGGGCGATGGGCAAGAAGATTGCCAAAGTAATGGAGCAACAGAAGGAGGTCTTCGTAGCGGGGGCGAAAAAGACCCATGATATGGACAAGGGAACGGCCTTGGAGATCTTTGGGATTTTGGAGAAATTTGCCCAGTATGGTTTTAATAAATCCCATTCGGCGGCGTATGCGATGTTGAGTTATCGGACCGGTTTTCTAAAAGCCAACTATCCGGTGCAATTTATGGCGGCCCTTTTGTCGGCGGATTTGGGGAATTCCGACAAGCTGCGGCATTTTATCGGAGAGTGTCGGTCGATGGGGATCGAAGTGGTCGGTCCGAATGTGAACGGGTCGCGGGAAAATTTCACCCCGGTGATCAATGAGGATGGGGAGAGCGGGAAAATTCTCTTCGGCCTGGCGGCGATCAAGGGCGTTGGCGGCGGACCCGCGGAGGCGATCCTGGAAGAACGGGAAGCCAACGGTGATTTTGAGGATTTGGAGGATTTTATTGCCCGGGTTGAAGGAAAGGCGGTGAATCGGCGGGTGATGGAATGCTTAATCAAATCCGGGGCTTTTGATTTTACCGGAACCAATCGTGGGCTTCTGTTAGCCGATCTGGGACCGGCGATGTCGCGGGCCGCCGAGGCGAAGCGCGACCGCGAAGCCGGGCAAGCTTCCTTCTTTGACGTTCTGGGGGATGCCGCCTCGGGCAGTGCCAATGGGGCGGTGCGGGAAGACTCTCTGCAGGATTCGACTGATGGAGACGAGGGTCAACAAAACGCGAAGGAGGCGTTCTCTCTTCCCGAGATGCTGCGTCATGAAAAGGAGTTGCTAGGGTTTTATATTTCCGGGCACCCGTTGGACGATTATGCCGGGTTGGTGGAAGCTTTGAATTCCCATCCGGAGGAAAAGCTTCTGACGCTTACCGATCGAACCACGTTCCGGCTTTGCGGAGTCATCAGCAAACTGACGAAGAAGTTGTCCCGCAAAGACAATCGTCCTTGGGCGATCGTGGGTTTGACGACCCGGGAAGGCGATTTTGAGGTCAATGTGTATAGCCGGGCGTACGAGGATGTGAAAGACGCTCTGGTAGAGGAACGGGCAGTGGTCATTACGGGAACCATTATGGCGCGCGACCAGGAAGATCCCCGTTTGGTAGGACAGGAAGTGGTTCCGTTACCCAGCATGGTGGAGAGCGAGATCAAAGCGATCACCTGGGTGCTTTATCCGGGGGAAAAAGCGGACGACTTTATACCTCGATTGCGCGCTACTGCGGAAGCCCGTTTTGGGGATGTTCGTCAGCAAATTGCTTTTTTAGTCGGCGACAACCAAATCGTCTTGGCGGAAATCGCCAATTCGCTCAGTTGGCAAATCGAGCCGAAGGAATACCAAAAACTCCGCCGACATTCCGCAGTGGCCGGAGTTTTGTTTGAAGCCAATCCCGCCCAATTGCCGGAGCCCTCGTGGAAGAAAAAGAAGTTCTGAGGCGCCAAAGCGGGCAATTAAAGGAGATTTTTTTCTACGGGGTGGTAGTCTCCTCAAAGTAACCAAGCGCCGTGAAGGTCTTCACCCGGTCTTCTCCGGAGAAATGAATCTCCTGTGCATGAGGCAGCCCATTGGCTCCGATCAACGTTAAACGAATCGTCAGGGGAGGGTTGGCTAAAAAAAGGTAGCGCGCTCCACCCGGAACGGTGCTAAAGCCCCTTTGGCGGGCAAAGCCCGGGGAGTTCAGTCCGTCCAACCGATACAAAATACCGCCTTCGGGAGCGCTTCCGGTATACGCATCAAGAGGCATGACGGTTAGCTGAAATTCCTGCACCTTGGCAAAATCCAACTTCTGCCGTTCCACTTGGTAGTAACCCAAAGTGCCAATGCTGGTAAGAATCAGGATGGCCAGCAAGGGCCCCAACAGATACCGGGGCAAATGCCGGGGGTTCAACGTGATGCTGGTCTTGTCAAAATGTCTTTCCGAGCGAAAAAGAAGAAGGCCCAAACCCAGGAGCAATCCAATGCTGGCCAGGGAGAAAACGAGGGGTAGGGCAGCGCCTTCGGGAAAAAGAAAGAAACTCCCCAATAATCCCGCTGCCAGGAAAGCGAAAACGCCCAAGAGTCTAGCCGTAAAGCGATGGTATTGGAGGAGGGCGATGCCGGCCGGAATGGTTAGAAACCCCAACTCGAGAAAGGACGAGCCCAAGCGCCAATCGGCAAAGAGTTTTCCGAGGTGAAAAAGGCCGCTGGCAATCAGCCCCCAGCCGAGAAGAGAGATCCATATAGGTTTAGCGGGCACGATAGGAGTTTTCGGCGATGTCTGTCGATGGGTCAACGGCAAAGGTGTCCGGCCTCAGATGCTTGAGGAGGGTTTTTTTTGCCGGTTTTTTGGGGTAGCACGGCCATCCTGGAAGTGTTGTGGGCTGCCGGGGTAAACAGGCTGGAAGCCTGTTCTACTTCTGGTGGTGGCTTTTTCCGTAGCAGGGTTGCTTCAGCTCCCGATCCGTGGCGGGTGTGCCCTTGCGGAGTTGTGCGCGTCCCCGACGTCGGGTAAAGGCATTGGGCGTTCGTACGGTTATGGCCGTATCTTGTCGGGCGATGAATCAGCCCGATTACGGTGGGAGTGGTGGAGTAGGAGAGTGGATACAGATTCACGGTTACCTTCCGGCCGTTCCTCCGGGACTTTTGCTTTGGTTCTTAGGCGTCCATCCCGATCAGCGTAAACGCTTTCCATACCGCGCCAGGACGCGGTACATTTGCTGGGTATCGCGAAATCCGCTGGTGCGGGCGATGTCGATGACGAGAAGGGAGGTCTCCTTTGCCAGTTGACGGGCCCGGTTGATCCGGGCTTGGTTCAAGGCATCGAGAAGGGAACATCCGTAGCGGGCGCGGTAATCGTTTTCGATCTTCCGCCGACTGCACTGGGATGCCTGGACAATATCGCCGACATTGATGCGTTCGCCACAGTGATCCTGAATGAATTTTTGGGCCCGAAAAACGGAATTGTCGCCGCGATGGCCGAAGTCCACCGAACGCCGTGAGACCACGCGTCCCGGAGGAACGATTTCCTCAAAGTACTGATTGGCCCGTTTCCCCGAGAGCAAATCGCGCAGAACTTCGACGGCCTTTTGGCCGATGTTTTCACCCCTCGTATCGATGCTGGAAAGGGGAGGGTCGACCATATTGCAGTAGAGTTCGAAATTATCCACCCCAACGACCGCCAGATCTTCCGGAACCCGGAAGCCCAATGCCCGGGTCGCGACACAGACGTTGGCGGCAATGCGGTCTGAACCGCAAAAGACGGCACAGGGAAGGCTCAGATCCCGCAACGGAACAACCGCCATTTGCGCTTTCCGGATAAAGGCTTTTTCTTTTTCGGAATAAAAATCCGCCAGCCCAACGCAAGAAAAGCCTTTGCTTTGCAGGAATTTCCCAAAGGCCCGGCTGCGGGTATTCAAAAAGCGGTAGGAGTGAACGCCCGGTAAAAAGTGAACGGCAAAGTGTTGGTAATCCCGGGCGATAAAATCCTCGGCGGCCCGCACCCCGATTTTTTCGTTATCGGTCAAAACCGTCGGAAAGCCAAAGGTTTCCGGATAGGTATCCGACACATTGACCACCGGTATTCGGAGCTTGCGCAGACGCTGGCAAAAATCATCATCCGTAACCACCGCAATGATCCCTTTGAAAAAGTTTTGATTCTGTTCAACCTGTTCGAAGGCCAGGGGGTCGGCGGCATTGAAAAGCTGCCAACCTTCCCGGTGGGCGTTATACTGAATGCCTTTTAAGATTTCCGCATCGACCCCGTGCATGGCAAAACCCGCCAAGGCAACATAGGTTGGATGCGTCGATTGCGATGAAGACATTGAGGTCTTTTTTAAACGAATATGCGCAAATAGCCATATAAAAAATGCGCAAATTGAATCTATCGACATTCAGGTTTTTTTGATAAAATCCCCGACGTAGTTTCCCTAAAGTTTATCTTTTGCCCCACCCCCCGCTTCTGCATGAAAAAATTTCTTTGGTTTAGTTGTCTTACGTTAACCTTTCTTTTTCTGATTAGTTTACTCTGGCTACGGCCGGGAGAAGTCCGGGAAACGGGGTCTGAAGAGCCCTCTCTTGCGGCGGATAAAAGGGTAGAGGAGGGCAACGTTGCGCCGATGGTTCCGGATGCTGTCGAACCGGTTGGTGGAGACCGGGCCTTAAAGGCCTTTCCGGCTGATGAAGCGTTGCCGGGTAGATCTTTCCCTCTCGCTCCGGAGGCGAATTATGCGGTCAATGATCCGCAGGGCCTGATCTCTCCGGTGGCTCGGATGGTGGGGGGCGCGGTGGAGTTGGAGAGGCGCGAACTGGAACCGGATGAACAGGGTCGCCCGGGGCGGTTGCGCTTGGTTCGGGCGGATGAATTCAAATACCCATTGCTGCGGGTTGAGGAGCGTTTCGGCAACTATCCTAACGGGCAGATCAATCCGTTTCCGGAGGAATTGCTGGTTTCGGTGGCCGATCATGTGATGCTGCAGGTGCATCCGGCTTGGGACGAGGCGACGGTCGAGAGTTTGGCGTTTTCGTTGGGCGGACAGGTCCGCGAGCGGTTGCTGCGTCCGGGCTTGGTGCTGATGGAACTCCCTGAAGCCAGTCTCGACGCTTTGCCGGAGGCGATGGCCGCACTGGGCGGGGAGGCCGGGGTGCGTTTTGCGGAACCGGACTGGGTGGTGGGGCATCTGGGCGGGGTGACGCCCAATGATCCGGACTATCCGAAGCTCTGGGGGTTACCGCAGATCGAGGCCAATTTCGCTTGGGAAATCACCACCGGACGCCGCAATGTGGTGGTGGCGGTGATCGATTCCGGCGTGGATTACACCCACCCCGATTTGGCCGATAACATTTTCTATAACACCGGAGAGTCGGTGAACGGTACGGACAGCGACGGCAATGGGTTTATTGATGATATCCGGGGCTGGGATTTTTACGATGACAGTAACGATCCGATGGACGAGAACCGCCACGGCACGCACGTGGCGGGGACCGTTGCGGCGGTGGGGAATAACGCTGTCGGGATCACCGGGGTGGCTTGGGATACCCGCATTTTGCCCCTGCGCTTTCTTGGCGCGGGAGGCTCGGGGACGACCTCCGGCGGGGTAAATTCGATCCTTTACAGCACCATGATGGGGGTGGATATGACGAATAATTCCTGGGGCGGGGGAGGCTTTTCGCAGGCGTTGTATGACGCCATTGCCGAGGCGCGGGATGCGGGGATTCTCTTTGTGGCGGCTTCCGGGAACTCCGGTCAATCCGATCCCGGTTTTCCGGCCCGCTACGGGAACTCCGGGCTTCCCGAAGGTCTCCCGCCGTTGGACAATGTGATCAGCGTGGCGGCCTCCGAGGATCACCCGGAAGACCGCCTTGCGAATTTCTCGAATTTGAACGCCCATATCGCGGCGCCCGGGGTGGGGATTTACAGTGCGGCTCTCAATCACGGATATGAATCGCTGAATGGCACCTCCATGGCGAGTCCCCATGTGGCGGGGGCCGCGGCATTGCTGTTGGCGGTGCAGCCCGATATCGGTTATCTCGATTTGAAAAACGCCCTTTTGACGAATGTGGACGACCGTTCGGATGATCCCAAGTATGAATTTTCCATTCATTCGCAGGGGCGTTTGAATATCAATACGGCGCTGCGGAACCTCAACATTCCCATCATGGCCCATATCGCGACGGCGGTGACGGATCTTGACGGTCCCCGTGCCGGCAACGGGGTGATCAATCCCGGGGAAACCATTGAGCTGATCCTGTCCTTGCGCAGTGTGGGCATGGTCGACGCGGAGAATGTCAGTGCCACCCTCTCAGCGGACAGCAGTTATGTGACGGTGACCGAGGCGACCCATGTCTATGGTGACTTTGATCGTTTTGAAACGGTTGAGAATTCGGCCCCCTTTATCTTTACGGTGGATGCGGAAACCCCCACGCCGTATGAAATTCCTCTGGAACTCATCATCACCGCCGACGAAGGCGGTCCCTGGGTGGAGCGGATCCCGCTGACCGTTTATACCTCGGTGGATGCCAGCGGTACGGTTAGCCATTTGGACGGCAGTCCCTTCGCCGGTGCCACGGTCACCTATACCGGCCCGTTCAGTGGAACGGTGAGTACCGGAGGCGATGGCAGCTTTGGCTTTGAGATGGTGGACGGCAGTTATGAGGTTTTTGCCGAGGCCTCCGGTTTTCGGCGCAGTCGCACCCGGCGGCACACCGCGCCGCCGGAGGTCCACGATCTCAATTTTGTTCTGGGCAACAGTGTGCTGGTGACTTCGGTGGAAGAAGTTGAGGCCAGCGCCCGTCCGGGGGGGCGGGTGGCGCTGAGTATTGATTTGACGAATACCGGAAACCTGCCGCTGAACTGGCAGTTGCGGGACACCGAATACGGCTTTGTGTTTTATGAGGACGGGTTGAACGATCCCGCCCGTCCGGATTTGCACTGGAAGGAAATCCGGCAGGAACACGGCGGCTCCGGAACGCGCTTGAGCTGGTGGGATCTCTTCAGTCCCATGCCGGTGTTTTCCGGAGGTCAACAGGTCAGCTGGGCGGGAATGGAACGCTGGTCCCGGGGGCCGCTCTCCTTTGATTTCGAGTTCCCGTTTTACGGGCAGCGGTTCAGTAGTGCCCGCGTCAATAACTCGGGATGGCTGGGCTTCACCTCGGTGAACCGAAGTGTCTTTTACGGGCCCACCCAACCGATGCCCGACGCGGCCTTTATGGACCATAAAATCGCCTTTCAGTGGTCGATCCGTGAAACCGGGCGGTCCGATCTGAATGGTCCGGCGCATCAGACGCCCAACCAGAACTACTGGCATACCGAAAGCGGGTCGGAATGGGATCCTTTCCGCGATACGCAGCATGCCTATACCTATAATTGGGATGAGCACACCTGGGTCTTTACCTGGAATCAATGGGGCAGCCCTTTTACCAATACCCCGCCGGAATTCGATACCGGGCAGGTGGAGTTGCGGTCGGATGGCAGCATTGTCATCCGCTACCTCGACTACGAACGCTTGCCGAACTCGGAGGACTTCACGTTTGGCGGGCCCACTATTTTCAGTGCCGGCCTGCAGGATGGCAGTGCCTCCCGCGGGTTGAATCCCATTTTCCGCGGATCCACCCCCTACAATCCCACTCCCGGCTCGGTGCTCATCCTGCGGCCCGAGGTGGCGGCCGCCTGGATCCAGCCGGCCCGGACCGCCGGGTCACTGGCTTCGTTGGAGGGGCAAAGCACCCTCGCCCTGACCCTTGACGCCGGACAGCTTCCGCCGGGGGTTTATGAAAGCAGTTTGGTGATCGACAGTGACGATTCCACCGGGAACGCCGCCCTGCGCATTCCCATCACCTTTACGGTCAGTGAAGATGCCCCCAGCCTGGTGTTCAGTGACCCTGCCACGGATCTTGCCGTGGCGCCCGGTGACGATCTGGCGGTCACCGCGGTTTTTGACGGCACGGGGACGCCTTCGGGGGATGTCGAATTGCTCCGGGACGAGGACGTGCTGGCGACCCTTTCCGAAGACGGGGGCGTTTACAGCTTCCTTTGGGAAAATGTGCCCGGCGGGTTTCATGAGCTGACGGCGCGGGTTGCGCTGTGTGAAACCGGCCACACCGTCTATGCGCCCCTCCGGGAAATTCAGGCCGGGCAGGGCTTGCGGCTGCGTTTGGAGTCCGAGGATCTCCCCATGTTCAGCGAATCTCTGGTGAGCAACCCCCGGCAGTTGTTGCAACCGCCGGTGATTTCCTACAACCGGGTCAGTGCCGAGCGCTTCGACATCACCCCGGTGTTTCTCTCCGCCGGTCAGATGAGCTGGTGGGGAAGTTCGGCCAGCCGCGATCCGGATGGTCGCGACGGCAGCTACAATATCGGCAATGAGGGGCGCGAGCTGCGCCTGGTAACCAAAAATCTCCGCAAACATCCATTCACCTATACGGTGACTCCTGATACCGTATTGGAATTTGAATTACGGGCCTTTAATGATCCGGGTTCGATTGACCGGTTTGTCTATGGGCTGGGTCTGGCGGAAAGCGACAGCGTCAACGCCAACCGCGTCTTCCGCCTTCTGGGGGAACGCAATTGGGGCATTGACACCTATCTGGGGAAATACCCCTACAGCAATTCCAGCCATTCCGGCCGCCGCCCCTGGGTTCGCTATCGTATCCCCGTGGGAGAACACTACACCGGAGAAATGCAGCATTTGGTCTTTGTCGCCGATGCGGTGGACCCGAATTTCAACACCTATTTCCGTGATCTCGATGTCGCGTTTCGCAATATTCGGATTTATGAAGCCGACGAATCCGCGGAATTTTCCTATCAATGGAATTTTAACGACAGTGACCGCAGTAATACCGGCCCCGAAGTTTTCCGCAACTATTTCCGTCCCGGAACTAAGGAAATCGAGGTCACCGTGAGTGACGGATCCCATAGCGCCACCGCCTCCCGCGTGCTGGAGCTTCCCGGCACCGAGGCGTTCCGCGTGGCGGTCAATTTCCAACCGATGTCCGCCAACACCCCGGCGGGCTTCGTTCCTGACCGCGGTCAGCCCTTTGGGGACCGGGGCAATGATTTGCAATACGGCTGGGACAGTGACCTGACCGGCCAGACCCGTGATGATAATTGGCTGATCACCTATGGCTCGGAGCAGCGGGTGACCCGCATCCGGGCGGGCAACGGAGCCACATGGCGAATGGCGGTCCCCAATGGCCGCTATACCGTCACCGCGCATACGGGCGCCAGCGAGGAAAACAGCAACGCCCTCCTGCGTTTCAACGGCGAAACCCTTCTCGACCGCAATCTGGGGATTCAGGAATCCTTCACCGATTCGTTGACGCTGCCGGTGAGCGGGGGCGAGATTGTCATCAGCTCCCACCGCAACACGGCTTCCCTTTTGTATCTGGAGATCAACCGGGTGGACGACCTGAAGCGTCCGCCCGAGGCCAGCTTCACCCTCTCGCCGCAAAGTGGGGAGGCTCCTTTGACGGTGCAGTTCGATGCGTCGGATTCCTTTGACAGCGATGGCACCATCGAAAGCTATCACTGGGATTTCGGCGACGGCTTTACGGGCAGCGGGGTGCAGACCAGCCATGACTACGCCATGCCTGGTGTTTATGAGGTTCTTTTGGAAGTGACCGACAACGACGGGCTCGTCGGACAGGCCTCGGTTTCGGTCGTGGTTGGCGGCAGCGCCCAACCGGCGGTGTGGGTGACCCCGCCGCCGCTGCCGTCGGCCCCTCCACCGGTTTTTGGGGAACCGCAGCCCCAACCCCGTCGGGAGCTTTCGGAGGACGGGGGAAGTTTGAGCTACAGTGTGGTGCTGACCACCGCGCCTTCGCAAAATGTCACCGTCACCATTGACGCCGGCGACCGGGTTGCCGCCCTCCCCGCGCAGCTCACTTTCACGCCCGCAAACTGGGATCAGTCGCAAAGCGTGCAGCTTTCCGCCGTGGACAACGAAGTCGTGGACGGCGATGAGTTCGTCACCATCGGGGCGACGGCAACCAGTGACGACCCCGCGTACGAGGGGCGCGCCGGGGCGCCTTTTGCGGTGTATGTGCTCGACAATGACGCCTACGGAACGGTGCAGTTCACGCAGTCGGCCATCACGGTTGGGGAGGCTGTCGGAACCTTTGATCTGACGGTCAGCCGGGTGGGCGGCCAGTCCGGCGAACTCACCGCGGAATGGACCACGGTGGACGGCAGTGCCGTGGGCGGGGAGGATTTTGTTGCCGCCTCCGGCACCCTCGTTTGGGCGCATAATGACACGGACCCGAAGACCATTACCATTCAGATCATCGACGATGAGGAGCCCGAGCCTACGGAAAACTTTCAGGTACAGCTGACCTCTGCCACCCATCCGCAGGGCGGGGATGTCCTCGGCAGTCCGGCGGCGGTGACGGTAACGATTCTGGATGATGACAATGTGAATCCCGCGATCATCCTCAACACTCCGGCTGACGGGGCGACCTTTGAATCCGGCGACACGGTGACCCTGTCCGCAGAGGTGATCAGTAACACTGCGGACATCACCGAGGTGCGGTTTTTAGTGGACGGATCGGTGGTCCAGACCCTGACGGCCCCCACTCATGGCGATACCTTTCAATTTGATTGGACGGCACAGTATGGGACCTCCGAATGGCAGGTCGAAGCGGAGGATGACAACCAGGGATTTACCGCGTCCGGGACCCGGAATTTTACGGTTACGCCCATTCCGAACGACGGTGAGGGTGGGTTTTTACGGGAAATTTTTTATGATGTCAGTGGCAACAGCGTTTCGAATTTGGTGAATGATGAGGCCTTTCCCGATGCGCCCGACAGCTTTGCTTTCATTGAGACCGGAGTGATGGAGTATGCGGAAAATACCAACAATTACGGCACCCGCCTGCGGGCTTATTTTGTGGCTCCGAAAACCGGGGATTATCATTTTTATGTCTCCGCCCGGCGGCGCGGGGAAGTTTGGTTGAGCACCGACGATCAGCCCGAAAACCGGGTGCGCATTCTCAATCCCAGCCGGGAGGATAATCCGGATAGTTGGGGGCATGCCTCCCAGCGCTCGGCGGCGATTCCCCTGGTCGCGGGGCAGCGGTATTATCTGGAGGCCCTGCACAAAGCCGCCACTTCCGGCACCCGCCATATTCAGGTCGGGGTGGAACTGCCGGGCGGACAGTTGGAGCGGCCGGTTCCGGTGGGCTTTTTGGAACCTTTCAACGGGGTAAAAGTGGAAACCTCGACCCCGCTGGTGCTGGTGCCGGAAGGCAGCACGGCAAATGTGCAGGTGCGACTGCGTGAACAACCCTATGAAAACATCACCCTGCAAAGCACGCTGCGTGATCCCGTGGACGGGGGCGAGAGTCTGGAAGTGCTTTCGGGCGGTGAGCTTGATTTTACGCCGGCGAATTGGGATCAATGGCAGGCGGTGACCCTCTACGCGGCGCCGGACGAAGATGCCATTGACGGCGAGGCCACCCTGCGCCTGACCCTGGACAATGGCACCTGGTGGGAAATAACCGCGCGGGAGATCGACGCCGAGCTGAACCATCCGCCCACCGTGGAGATTGTCAGCCCCACCGTTTCCACGGTGAATCTTCCCGATGGCGTCGGCCTGTTGTTGGAGGCCGCGGCCGAGGATCTGGACAACGACCCGCTCACCACAACCTGGGAACGGATCAGCGGTCCGGGCACCGTCACCTTTGACGATGCCTCGGCCCTGCAAACCGGGGCCCGTTTTGACGCCGAAGGCGACTACCTACTGCGGGTGACCGTCGATGACGGAGAATACACCGACAGCGCCGAAGTGACGGTGCGGGTGAATCCGGAAGGGGTCAGCCAGGCCAACATCACCACCACACGGGATGGTTCGCTGAGCATTGACGGAGGAAACTGGACCTTTTCCGGGGCGGGTGATGGATTTGGCTATGAGGGGGATCACACCACTTCGACGCTGGACTCACTCCGTTTCGCCTACACCGAGATGACCGGAGATTTTGATGTGAGTGGTCGTACCCTTGATTTTTCCGGACCGAACTGGAGTTTCACAGGCTTGCATGTGCGCAATACCCTTTCGCCCGATTCCCGTCATTTTACCGCTGGGGCGGACTGGGAGAGAGGGGATCGCTGGGGAAAAGTTCTGAGACGACTCTCGGAGGGGGTGAATCAGACCGGAGGGGAAAATCTCTCCGGAACCAGCACCCATGGATGGGTGAGAATCACGCGTGTTGGAAACACCTTCCGCGCGTTTCATTCCACGGACGGAAATAGTTGGAGCGAACGTGTCTCCGCGTCCATTTCGATGAACGAAACCGTGTTGGTGGGGATTGTTGTCACCAACGAGAATGATGGGACAACGCTCAGCACCGCCACCTGGACCGATGTGGCCATCCCCGCCACCGTCAACCTCGCCCCGTTCGTGGAGGCCGGGCCGGACGCCACGGTGGATTTGGCGGATGCCCATACCTTGGCGGCTAGTTTCAGTGGAGAATATTTGCCCGCAGGGCCGCTGGAGACCCAATGGGAACGGTTCTCCGGCCCGGGGACGGTCTATGCCAATCCCGCGCCGCCGACGGAACCCGACGCGACCGTCAGCTTCGAACTGCCCGGTGAATACGTGCTACGCTATCTCGTATCCAACGGCGAGGCGGTAACCTTTGACGATGTCACGATTACCGTGCAAAGCAGCGACCCGTTTGCCCCGGTGATCAGCCAGGCGCCGCAGGCCCAGACGGTGGAGCTGGGGGATACGGCGCTCTTCACGGTGGTGGCCAGCGGGTTGCCCGCGCCCGCGTATCAATGGTATTTCAATGACGAAGCCATTCCCGGTGCGGAAAGCCCCGGTTTGGAGATTGCCAATGTAGAGTTTGAGAACGAGGGGCTTTATCATGTGCGGGTGAGCAATTCCGAAGGCCATGAAGACAGTGTTGCGGTGTGGCTGGAGGCCACCGTGCCCCCGCCGGGGCCACAGCTCTTCGCCCGGATCAATTTCCAGACCGATAACGACGCGCCCGACGGATGGCTGAAGGACATCGGGGAAGCCTACGGCGACCGTGGGAACGGGGCCTTTTATGGATGGTCCGGCGACAATACCGGGACCGCACGGGAGCGTAACGAGAGTGCCTCGCCCGATTTTCTGCACGACACTCTGTTGCATATGCAATTGAATAACAGTGACTTCACATGGAAGGTTGCCGTGCCCAACGGAGCCTATCAGGTTCGGATAGTCGCCGGGGATGCCGAGTATTTTAATGGCACATACAGTATCAGCGTCGAGGATACCATAGTGGTTGAAGGGTCGGCGAATGAAGGAAATCGTTGGTTAGAAGGACAAGCCACGGTTGAAGTCAGCGATGGATTTATCGATGTCACCAACACCGATGGGGTCACCACCAACAACAAGATCAATTTCATTGAAATCCATGCGATTCCGGAAGCGGCCAGTGGGTACGATGCCTGGGCGGTTGAAGAACTGCCGATCGGCCAGCGGACCAAAGGACATCTCCATGGTGGGGTGCCGAATCTCCTGCGGTATGCCCTGGGAGGAACGGCCAACACCCCCGTTAGCGAGTTACAGCTTCAGTTGGCAGCGGTCACGACAGACTTGCACCTGACCTTCCCCCGGATCGACGATCCGGCGATCACCTACGAAATCTGGCAGAGTCCGGATTTGGATGACTGGGGCACCGCGCCGGTCTGGAGCGAGGCGGGGATGGGACCGACGGAGGTGATTATGGAAATTACCGACCCCCGGGCCTTCTTCCGCCTGCGCATCGTTTGGGATGATGAGAAATGAAAAAGGCATGTGGGGTAGGGTAATAGGATACATTCATGAATTGAATTGCCTTTCATAATCTATAAATGTAAGGGATGGAATGTGTTACGGTTGCCAGCAAGCATCAAATCACCGTTCCTTCGAAAGTGCGGCGCTCGCCGACTTTGAGCAAAGGGGATCGTTTGGCTTTTGAAGCTCGTCCGGATGGGGTATTTTGCGATTCGTAAGATGAGAAAGGTAAAATCAGATGGGGTGGCAATCCTTTATCCCGGGTTACGGGGGAAATCGCTAACCGGAAAAGAGATGGTGTAGGTGGCCGGCCATGGGTGCCGCTGCGTCTTTCGAACGGCGGAGTAAATGAAGGCCTGAGACACGAAGGTGAAGTTCTTTAATGGGATGCGGGTTATCTATGAGGATGTTAGAGTAGGAGCGTGGACGGATAGAAAAAATCGCTTCGGCACAAATAACCATTGATCAGGGGCCTTTTAGTCGTTCCCCGATCCCTTTTCATGCCCCTCGGAGACCGCCGCTTCGACGGCTTCGCGCCGAATGGTGTGGCGGGCGGCGCAGCGGGGGCAGACCATTTCGAGAGTTTCCTCTTCGGCAAACAGAGCCTCGGGGTCCTCGGCAAAGGCGGGGGCGAGGATTTTGGTGAGATTCTTCTCGGCACATCCACAATGCCAGAAGGCGGGGCGTCTTTCCATGAAAACAACCGTTTCCTCCTCGTCGAGATGGGGAAGGTCCTTCTGTTGGAGGCTTCGAAGCCAACGGACATCGCAATCCGGATGAGCCAGAAGTAGACGGAAGCTGTTTTCGCCAGTCTGAAAAAAGCGGGCCGGGCGTTGTTCGCTTTGGGCGTAGTAATTTTCCGCCGCAACGATGGGATCGGACCCGTGGAAAGAGCAAATGCTGCGGGCGACCTCGCCTCCCCGGATGGAGACTTCCTGGTAAAAACGGTTTTCCGGAATGGCTTTTACATTTTCCCGAAAAAATCTTCCGGTTACGGAGTCCTCATCGGTGTCGGCCGCCAGAAATAGGTTGAGCAAAGGGTTTTGCAGATGAATGGTCCAGGCCAGTACCTGCCGCTTGGGGCGGGCGGCGGCATGGAGGGTGAAGATCGCCAGAAAACGCTGAAAGAGCTCGTTGGCTTCGGGGGAGGGATCCCATTGGTATCGCCTGCGATGCGAATGCAGAGCGGAAAAGAGGGTTTCCAAATTTGCCTCCACCGAAAAAACGTTCCGGTGCCGAATGAAATGGTTCCAAACCTCCGAGGGTGATTTCTTGTTTGGTGAATGATGATCCTGCACCCTTGGACTCTATGCGTTATTGCCGATCAGGCAAATTTGTTTGCCGGACTTGGGGAGGGTTTTACCCCATAGTCGGGAGCAAGGGGGTTTCGAGAGGTTCGTTTTTGGTCACCTGCACTTCAACCTTGAGATCGCGAAAGGCATCGGGAGGCCCTTCATAGGAGCCCGTGACGGGAACCGCCTGAGAGGGGTCGCGAACGACGGCAACGCGAATCAAATGGTCTCCGCCAATGATGGCGTTGGTGGGGTCACATTCGACCCAGCCGGCTCCCGGAAGGTAGACTTGGGCCCAGGCATGAGTGCTTCCCGAACCGGTGATAGTGGATTCATCCTCGCCATCAAGGGCGGGGTCGTAAAGGTATCCGGTGGCGAACCTTGCCGCCAGACCGAGACTGCGGGCGGCTTCCATGAGAAACAGGGCGAAATCCCGGCAGGTGCCGCTGCCTTTTTGCAAGGTTTCGAGGGGTGCCTGGGTGCCTTCCTCGTGGCGTTCGGAATAACTGAATTGATCCTTTATCCCCTGATTCAGATCGCGGAGAAGTTGGTAGGTATCGGTGGAACCGTAGGTGGGTATAAATTGCCGGGCCCATTGGTAAATGTCTCCGTTGGGATCGGGATAGCGCCGCTCAATGCTCCGCATCAGATCAGGAAATTCGTTGCTGTTGTAAACAAACGGATAGGTCTGGGCGTAGGTCGCGAGGTCGTAGCGGAGCGGTTCGGTACCGTAATGTTCCAGTCGGAAGGCGCTGTGGATGCTGATTTTTTCGGTGGCCACATTGGCAAACCTTGCCAGCGCGATGGAGTTGTTCAGCGGGTCGTGATAATAGTGGGTATCCGCGGTAGGGGAGATGCTCAGAGCGGTATCGAGAATCCGCAAATCGTGACTGTCCCGGGGACGAAGCATCAGACGATGCTCTCCCGGTTGAATAGGAGTATTGTAAAGATACTCCGTAAGGTGGCGAACAGTGAGGGTTTTCACGCCCATATAAAGATCCTTCAAGAGGTTAGGATTTGCCGCAGAAGGTCATCCACGACCTTCGGGTTGGCTTTGCCCCGAGTGGCTTTCATAACCTGCCCCTTGAGAAAATTGATGGCGTTTTCCTTGCCGTTTTGAAAATCCTCGACGGATTTCGGGTTGGCGCCGATGACTTCTTTGCAGATGCCAGTCAACTCACCGGTGTCGGACGATTGTTTGAGGCCTTTCTTTTCGACGATTTGGTCGGCGGATTCGCCGGAGGCAAACATCTCCAGGAAAACCTCCTTGGCGATTTTGCTGGAAATCACTCCTTTATCGACCAGCCGAATCAATTCGGCAATGGAGGTGGGTTTGATCGGGCAGTCGGTGATGTCCCGGCCTGCATTGCTCAGCTCGCGAAGCAGGTCATTGGCGATCCAGTTGGCCACCGCCTGCGGTTTTAAATCATCGGCAATGGCTTCCTCAAAATAGGCACAGAGGTTCCGGTCCGGAACGAGCACGGAGGTGATGGTGTAGGGAAGTCCCATTTCCTCTTGATATCGGCGTTGTTTTTCAAAAGGCAATTCAGGGAGTTCTTCCCGGAGAGACTCCAGCCAGGCTTCATCTACGCGCACCGGCATCAGGTCAGGATCGGGAAAATACCGGTAGTCGTGGGCCATTTCCTTGGAGCGCATGGAACTGGTGAATCCGCCTTCGGCGTTCCAGCGGCGGGTTTCCTGAACGATTGGTTCGTTGGTTTGGATGGCTTTGATTTGCCGTTTGATCTCGTAATCGATGCCATTTTTTACCCCGGTTATGCTGTTGAGGTTTTTTAGTTCCACCTTGGTGCCCAGGGTTTCGGAGCCTTTGGGGCGAACCGAAATGTTGGCATCGCAGCGCAACTGCCCTTTCTCCATGTCGCAGTCGGAGATGCCTGCGTAAATCATCGCTTGTTTGAGGGCCGTCAGATAAGCAAAGGCCTCGTCGCCGGAGTGCATAACCGGTTCGGAAACGATCTCCATCAAAGGGGTTCCGGCCCGGTTCAGGTCGACCAAACTGTCACTGTCAAAATGGTTGAGTTTGCCCACGTCCTCTTCCAAGTGAATACGGGTGAGGGCAACCATCCGGTGTTCTCCCATTACATTGCGGCTGGGGCCGGAAAGTTCGATCTCGACTTCGCCGCCTTCACAGATGGGTTGGTCGTATTGGGAGATCTGGTAATTCTTGGGACTGTCCGGATAGAAATAGTTTTTGCGGTCCCATTTGCAAACTTCAGCGATTTGGCATTTCAGCAAAAGGCCGGCTTTGATGATTTTATCGATCGCCTTTTTGTTCATTACCGGGAGCACGCCCGGCAAACCCATCACCACGGGATCGGTCAGGGTGTTCGGGGGTGCCCCGTAGCCGGCCGGAGCGCGGGTGAACATTTTCGATTCGGTTTTGATCTGAACGTGGACTTCCAGTCCGATGACGCCTTCGTATTCCATAAGGGTCTAGCTTTACGATTTCTCGTCGCTTCGTCCAGCCTGTTTCCGTTTCTTTTCGTCTTTTGGTGAGGGGGCTCCGGGTAATAATCGTGGAGAGCGCGAGCGGGTAGGGAAAAACAGCGAGATCACGGTGCCGGTGCCTTCCCGGCTTTCAATCCCGATATGGCCCTGATGAGCACGCATAATGCGATGGACAATCATCAGGCCGAGACCGTTACCGCGTTTTTTGGTGGTAAAATAGGGCTGAAAGACTTTGCCCAGATCGTCCCGGGCTATGCCCGCCCCGGTATCGGCAATGAGCATGGAGATTCCATCATCCTGGCGCCGAAAGCTGATTTTTAAAAACCCGCCCTTGGGCATGGCTTCCATGGCGTTTTTGAGCAAGTTGAACAGAACCTGTTTGATCTGGTTGCGGTCCGCCGAGACCTCGGGAAGCTGGTGCTTCCATTCCACCTCTACTTTAATATCCCGGTCCCGCAGTTCCTCGCCCAAAACCTTGAGAACATCCTCGACCAGATCAAGGAGATGGAGTTTTTGAAAATCCGGAGAATCCAAGCGGATGGCCCCGAGGAAATTCTGGATAATGCCGTCCAAACGCTTGACCTCGCCCCGGCAGATAGTGAGTGAATCGAGAATTTTCTCCGCTTCGTCGGGGCCAAGGGCTTTGCGAATTTTGCGTTCGGCCAGTTGTAGGTGGATGGTCAGGGAGTTAAGGGGGTTCCCCAGTTCATGGGCTACACCGGCAGCGAGATGAAAAAGGGATTGGATGCGCTCGCTTTCAATGGTTTTCTCGGTGGTTTCTTTTTCCTTGGTTACATCGCTGAGAATGACCGCAAACCGCTTCCATTGTTTGTCGTCTTCTTCGGTGGGGACGTTGCGGTCATCGGTTTGGTCGTCCTCTTCCTGGAAGGGAACGATGTAGAGGCGTACCACAATTTCCTCGGGGTAGCTGATGGATATTTCCCGGCTTACCGAGGGGATTTGGGTCTGCAGATCCTCCAGTTCAAATTCCAGCGAATCGTGCAAACCGGGAACCAGCTTCCAAAGGGTCAGTTCGCCAATGTCTTTTTCCCGAAGTCCCGTCATGCGGGCACCCGACTCGTTGGTGTAAAGGATTTTACCCTCCGGATCAATAATCAGAACCCCTTCCCGGAGCAGATTGAAGACCGCTTCGAGAAGACTTCTTTCCCGCGCCAATCGTTGGGCTAAGACGGTAAGGCTACTGGAATCCAGGCTTTCAATGCGGCCCAGAACTTTATCCAGACTGCTGGTGCGGCGTCGCGGCATAAAGGGTATGATTAGGGGGAAGCCTCAGCCTTGGCAACCTTTTCTGAAGAGTGGTTCTGAGCGCGTACGAGGTGGCAAAGCAAAAGGTAAAGAGCCCGGAGGGTGGGTAGACTCACGCCAGCTTCCTCGCCGCGGCGCAGGGGAATCCCAAAGATGGGTTCCACTTCGACCGCTTTCCCGGCTTGGTAATCGAGGAGGCTGCTGGGTGCATAAGCGCCCATGCTGCGGGTTTTGTTGAATTGTTTTTGCAAAAAATTTTCTTCCAGCAAATACCCGCGGGCTTTGGCGGCAAAGGCAATTTCGGACACCAGGGTTTGCCCGAGTTGAACCAATTCGGGGGAGGCCATGATTCGGTCGGTGGTGATTCCGCCGCCGGCAATGGCCAGTCCGTTGAAGGGAATGTTCCACGCCAATTTGCGCCACTGGATTTCTTCCAACGAGGGAAAGGCCCGGGAGGGGACGCCAGCATGGGAAAAGAGCGTGGCAATCCCGGGGGCCCGGTCTTGGGCAGAAGGGAACGCTTCGGCGAATTCGATTTTACCCAAGGTGGTGCAGGTGATTTCGGCCTTCCCGGTGCGATTGGTACAGACAAAACAAAGACCCCCGAGAACCCGATCGGAACCAAAGGCTTCGGCGAAAAACTCGGTATTTCCCATGCCGTTTTGCAGGGTGATGATCAGGGTATGGTCCTGGAGAAGGGGCGGTAGATGTTTCGCCAGGGCCGCGTTCTCGGTGGCTTTGCCACAAATGAGAACGAGGTCCACAGGCTTTTGACCCGAGGTTTCACGACAGGCTTGGACCGGGAGGGTGAAGGATTCTTCCGGAAGACGAACTGTTAGACCGTCTTTGTTCATCGCCTCAGAGGCGGAGCGGGCAATGAAGAGAACTTCGTGTCCCGCTCTCTGTAAGAGCCCCCCATAAAGTCCGCCCAGGGCTCCGGCGCCAACAATGGCAATGCGTTGAGGAGGGGAAGATGACATTTTAGGAATCCCTGAGGGCTTGCAGTTTTTGCAATTTTGGGGTGATGACCATTTGACAGTAAGGCGCCTGAGGTTGGCGGCGGTAATAATTCTGATGGTATTCCTCGGCGGGGTAAAATTCGCTCGCGGGCGTGATTTCCGTGACGATTTCATCGTCAAAGATGCCTTGTTTCTCGAGACTTTCTTTTACTCGGGTCGCAGTTTCCTTTTGTTCCGGAGTGCCGTAGAAGATGGCGGAACGATATTGGGTCCCGATGTCCGCGCCCTGGCGGTTGAGAGTGGTGGGGTTGTGGGTGCCCCAGAATACTTGCAGGAGGGTTTCGGTCGAAACTTTGTTTTCGTTGTAAGTGACTTTGATCACTTCGGCATGGCCCGTCTGGCCGGAACAGATTTGCTCATAGGTAGGATTGGGCAGGTCGCCACCCATATAACCCGATACGACGGAAAGAACGCCATCGATTTGTTGAAAAACAGCTTCGGTGCACCAAAAGCAACCAGCGCCAAGATAGAGAGTTTGTTCGGAGGAAGAGGTCATACTGCAAAGGAAAGAAGTCTTTGGCCGGAGTCAATCAGTCGATTCAATAGGGAAAGAAGAAGGTTCGGAAGGAGGGTGATCCTCTTCCTCATCGGGCGCGCTGGTGACGAAAACAAAATGAAGAATGCCGTAAAAAAGCAGACTGGCGAGAACGAGCAAAGCGCAATAAAAGAAACAGCCCCCACGGATTTCTTTCTGAATTTCCGCGGCGGTGCGGCGTTCGGTATCAATGCCCTCGGGTAGCAATTCTTCGGCAAATGCATCGGCTAACTCATCCTGCCCGGCAGTGACCAAAGGGAGGGTTTCCTCCTTTTGCTGAGGGGGCGTTTCAGCTGGACTGGGGGGTGATTGGTTCTCCGGAGTCAGGTCGGAGGACTGCGGGGGAGGCGAAGAGGGTGTTCCTTTGCTAGAAGCAGCGGCCTCGGTTCGTGCGATTTCGCGGTCCAGCCACGCGAGGTGTTCTTGGATGATCGCCCTTTGGCGTTCGAGTTCTTGCCGGCGTTCGGGGTTGGCCATAGGAAATCTATCTTGGGAGTTTTTAGGGAAATGACAAACGCCTTTTGCTTGCGCTTCGCGGACGGATAGTAGAAGTGTAGATAATGACCCGAAATGCTTTGCTTCTGGGAGTAAATATCGACCACACCGCCACTCTGCGCCAGGCTCGTTACCGCGATCTGGAAAATACCTGCGGTGGCGTGGTTGAACCCGACCCGGTTTACTTGGCGATGCTGGCCGAGGAGGCGGGGGCGGACGGGATCACCGTTCATCTGCGCGAAGACCGTCGCCATATTCAGGAAGAGGATGTGCGACGACTACGGAAATCCTTGCGGACCCGACTGAATTTGGAAATGGCCTGCACTGCGGCCATGGTTGAGTTTGCCTTGGATTTGTCTCCCGAGGCTGTTTGTTTGGTTCCCGAGGGCCGGGATGAGGTAACCACCGAGGGTGGGCTGGAAGTTGCAGGAGATCGGCAAAGAGTTGCGGAAACGGTGGGACCACTTCGGGAAGCTGGAATTGAAGTGAGTCTTTTTATCGATCCCGAACCAGTTCAAATTGAAGCTTCGGCCGACATCGGGGCTCCGGTCATCGAATTGCACACGGGAACTTTCGCCAATGCCCGGGGAGATCTCAAAGAAAAGGAAGTTCGCCGTCTGCAGCACGCCTGTATTCAAGCCGACCGCCTCGGGTTGGTGGTAAACGCCGGACACGGTATAAACTACCAAAATATTGCCGACATCTTATGCTTGCCCTATTTGCACGAACTGAACATCGGACACAGCATTATCAGTCGGGCGGTGGCGACAGGCCTGCCTGAAGCCGTCCGGGAAATGAAGGCGCGGATGTCGGGATACGAGCCCCGCAAAGTTTTGGACCAATGACCGGCGGGGAAAAACTTCCTCTGCAGGGAGGTTGGGTTCTGGGCCTGGGAAACGATCTGGTGGATGTTGTTCGGGTGGAAAAAGCAATCCAGCGGCATGGGGACAAATTTTTACACCGGGTTTTTACTCCGGAGGAAATCCGTTATGCCGGAGCGATGAAGTCGCCCGGCAAGCATTTTGCCGCTCGGTTTGCGGCCAAAGAGGCGGTGAGTAAAGCCTTTCGAACGGGAATCGGCAAAGAGTTGAACTGGACCTCGGTGGGCATCATTCACGGCACCAAGGGCGAACCACTGGTCGTTTTGGATGACCTGGGAAAACAACTTTTGCACCGACTCGGAGGTGAGGAAGTCTGGGTATCCCTCTCCCACACCGAAACCCTGGCACAGGCCACCGCCCTCATCCTCACCCAAACAACCAGCTAGCAAAAGATTTCACCAACCCGCACACCCTTCTTTATACACTTTACAACTAAGATTCCCGAACCAATTTGTTGACATTAAATAAGACACAGGAAATAAAATACTGACAAACTCCTCGCCCGTATCGTGAACTCCCCCAACTTTTGCAATTCGCTGCTGAATAATACCTTAAGAATTTACAACTAGGTTTCCAGCACTTAAATATTGACGGTTTTTAAGAGTCTGGCACTTGACTGTTGACGCATTTAGATTTTCCGGGGCTTGCGTTTTGAGGGGGATTTTTGCTTTGTGGAAGGGATGGAAAACCCTTTGTCATTTGCGGAAGCCCGGGTGTTAGGTTGCTTGATGGAGAAAGCGACGACCACTCCGGATATTTATCCTCTCACTGTTAATTCGTTGCTTTCGGCGTGCAACCAGCGGAGCAACCGAGATCCGGTGGTGGAATTTGATGAGTTGACGGTGAAAAAAGCCTTGGATGGTTTGCGGGAGAAGCATTTGGCGATACGGGTGGACCAGGCCGGTAGTCGGACGGCGAAGTTTCGCCATGCGATCCATCGGGTGGGGAATTTTGAACCTTCCCAGGAAGCCTTGTTGTGTCTTCTCCTTCTACGGGGCCCGCAGACCGTGGGTGAGTTGAGAGGACGTAGCGAGCGATTACGGCCTTTTGCAACTCTGGATGAGGTTCGGGAGCAGTTGAAATCCCTACAGGAGGATTTTGATTTTCCCTTGGTATGTGAATTGCCCCGGCAGATCGGGCGCAAAGAAGTCCGTTTTACCCATTTACTGTGTGGCGAGCCGGAGATCAAGGAGGAAGAGCCCGGAGGAGATACCTCGGCTCCGTATTTCCCGGAAGCCAAAGCGGAAGTTTCGGCGGAGGAGCACAGAGTTCTGGAAGAGCGGGTGGAAAAGCTCGAAGCGCATTTGCGAGATTTGGAGGAAAAGCTCGAAGCGTTTCGCCGGGAATTTGAATAAAGCCGGGACGTTTACCCCGGATTTAATTGATTTAACGGGAGAGCTGAACCCTTTGGCCTCACTTCATCGGGTGATAAACGATGGCGGTTGCGCCTTTTTGCCCATTCGTATTATTGTTCAGGGTCACATCTCCGCCGATATTACGTAGAGCGTGGCGGGCCATGGTCAGGCCCATGCCGGTGCCGACGGTTTGCTTGGTACTGACAAAGGGGTCGAATATGCTGTCCTCGACAGATTTGTCGATTCCCGACCCTTCATCGCTTATTGAAATCACCAAGGTATTTTCTCCCTGGTTGGTTTCTTCCCATGTTTTCAAACGAATCACCCGTTGGTCCATTGGGGTTTCCTCGCTGTAACTTTCGTAGGCGTTGCGCAGGAGTCGGTTGAGCGATTCGACGATGGCTTCCCGCTGGGTGCGGAGGGCAATTTCCGGGCGGTGGATTTTCAATTTTACCGGAGGTTCCTGGCCGATTTCCTTTTCAAAAACACCGACTCCCTCCTCAATCAGTTGGTTTAAGGGGACTTCTGTCCGGGGCAATTGATTTTCTTCGATCTGGGAGGAAAGTTGGCGAATGATGGTAATGATTCGCTGAATGGCCTGATCCAGCATTTGCTGGTATTTAAGGATCAAATCGGGCTTTTCGTTATTGATTCGGATCAGGTCCAGATAACCGACGGCAACTCCCAGAAGGTTGTTTAAATTGTGAGCAATGCCTTGAGTGATGGCGCCGATGGCGGAATTGCGCCGAACTTCTCCCAGCCGTTCCTGGAGCCGGATGTTTTCGCGATTGATTTCCAGAAAGCGAAGTTGGGTCTGGACGCGGGCAAGGGTTTCATCCAGGTCGATGGGTTTGGTGATGTAGTCCACGGCCCCCACGCCGAGGCCTTCCAAACGTCCCCCTTTGCTGGTTTTAGCGGTGACAAAAATGATTGGGATAGAGGCTGTTTTGCGATTTTTTTGGAGATTTCGGCAAACCTCAAATCCGTCCATCTCGGGCATCATCACATCGAGCAGAATGAGATCGGGGCAATCTTCCTGCACCATTTGCAGGCATTCCGTGCCGGAGGTTGCCGTCCTTACTTCAATGTCGTGTTTCTCAAGCTTCCGCTTGAGCATGTGGACATTGATGGGCTGGTCATCGACAACGAGGACTTTATAAGGGGTATTCATAGCATTAGGGCTTTTCCTGCGGAGGTTCCGCAGAATCATCAATACTTTCCGGAGAAGCCGGATTGACGGGGAGGGGTCTTACTAAAATAGTTCGTGCGAATAAATCATGTAGTCCGCGTCGTTGGGGCTGGAAAAAGACAAAAGCGAAAAGGACCAGCAAGGGTGGGAGAATGAAGAAGGAGGTTTTGACGAGGGCGCGGAGGGCCGAGACGATTCCCGGGAGCGGACGCTGCGGGGCCTCGCGTAAAACCACCTTCAACCGGAACAACATTTTCCCCGGAGAGCTTCCGCGGGAGAGTTTTTCGCTCAGAAAAAAATAGAGGAAAATGGTCAACAGGAGCGACATATGTAAGATATTGGCATAACGCGCGACACTTTCGCTGGGTTCAGGTGCCGGGGGTGGTTCTTCCCCGCGTTCGTGGGCGCGTTGGGCTTCCTCGTGATGTTGGGTAACCTCTTCCTGATACTCCTGTAGGGCTTGGCTCTCAGCGGGATAGATTCGTGGCAAAAAAACGTAGAGAACCGTGATAAATAAAAAGATAATCACACACATGTCCGCGCAGAAGGCGGAAAAGCGCGGGAGAAGGGGGGCAGGTTCCAACACCGCTTTAGGTGCATTGGCAACATCTTCCGGTTCTTCCGGAGACTGGTGAAAGCTGTGCTCAGACATCTGACATTTGGCGTTGGTAGGCCTTTAGAGTGTTTTTCATCAACATGGCCACGGTCATGGGCCCAACCCCGCCCGGCACGGGAGTGATGTGGGAGGAGCGTGGGGAGACGTTTTCGAAATCGACGTCGCCAACCAGGCGATAGCCGCTCTTGCGGGAGTCATCGGGAATCCGGTTAATCCCGACGTCGATGACCACGGCACCCTCCTTGACCATATCGGCGGTGATGAAATTGGCGCGGCCGATGGCGGCGACGATGATATCGGCCTGGCGGACCGTTCCGGCCAGATCGGGGGTGCGGGAATGGCAGACTGTAACGGTGGCATCGCCGAATTCGCCCTTGGCCATGCCTAAAAGGGCCAGAGGCTTCCCGACGATGAGGCTGCGGCCGACCACGACCAGCCTTTTCCCCCGCAGGACGATGCCAGTCCTTTTGAGCAATTCAATAACGCCGGCGGGGGTGCAGGCAACAAACCCTTCTTCCTCCTCCTGGCAGAGGAGGCCAAGATTCCAGGTGTGAAAACCATCCACATCCTTTTCCGGGCGAACCCGCCGGAAGGCTTCTTTCTCGACGATTTGCGAGGGTAAGGGAGCTTGAATCAAAATACCATGGACCGAAGGGTCTTCATTAAGGCGGTCGATTTCCTGGAAAAGCTTCTCCTGACTGATCGTTGCGGGAAACACGTACAGTCTGCTTTCTATTCCGATCTTCGCTGCGGTTTTTTCTTTTTTTCGGACGTAGGAAACCGAGGCTGGGTCCTCTCCGACCCGGATAAAGGCCACGCACGGGCGGGGCCCGGAAAGGGAGGAGACCTCTTTGGTTAACTCGGTAATGATTTGCTCAGCAATGGCGTTTCCGTGAATTAATTCCATGAGTGAAAACTGTAAAGAAGGCGGACTGATCAGGGCAAGTGCAGACTTTCGATAACGATCACCGGGACCCGGCGATCATCGTCCTGCAGGATACCCTGAACGGCGATTTGGCGGCCCACTTGTTTTTTCAAGCTCGTGGTAAGAAGAAGATTGCTGGTATCCAAATCGGCCAAGCGGCGGCCCCGTTGGTTGGTGAGGGAATAGGGGTATTCCGGGGATCGTCCAAGGAAGCTGCGGTTTTGGCCGAGGAAGCCTTCGTAAAAGCGCATCGTTCCCTCAATCGTCTCTCCATCGACAGTTTGTAAGGTGCGTCGGGGTTGCGCGGCGCGCGGAGGCGGAGAAGGTTCGGAGGAGGAAATGTCCAGAGTTTCTGCCGCCGCAAACAAGTCATCATCCACCTCTGTTGGCGTGTCCTCTTGGGGCCTTTCCCGGGATTCGGCCAATGCGGAAACCGGTTCTGGCTTGGCGGCCCATTCTGCTCGCTGGGCAAAGCCCACCAGCTTGGTGGTGACCCGGACTCGCGCCCAGCCATTTTCCTCTCGAAGCACTCTGCCATCTTCGGGGTTTTCGAGGATGGTGAGCATATTGTTCACTGAGGCTTCGGGTTCGGCGAAAAGGGGAGTTTCCGGACGAAGCTCCAGGTCTTTGGTTAAATTTTCGGCTAGTGCCCAGACTAAAGTGGGATGGGTGAACTCCAACGCGCGCCAGCCAGCGTCCCATTGATCGTCCTCCAGGGGGATTCCCGGTTGGAGGGTCCAATCATCCTCGGCAGGCGAGAGGGTGGTCAGAATGGCTGAGTCCATATCGGCCTCCAAATAAATGATGAGGGGCGTCTCCGGGTCCAGGGTGACTTCATCTCCTTTCAAGGAAAGACAAAGAAGGGCGAACGGGAGGCAAAGAAGCAAAGCGGGAATTCGGTTCATGGGGGGTAGGATGAAGGATTTTTTGGTGGGGGGCAATGACGAATGAGAATTCTTAGTTGCCAAGAACCGGCACGAAGTGCTAGTTTTACAAGTTCGTATGTAAGCCCTCCAGGGCATTTTTTGTTTCGATTACCACCAAGCGGAAATCAATTATGGCCAAGTCGTTGTATGAAAAAGTCTGGGAAAAGCACGCGGTTCGCGAGCTTTCCAATGGACAAACTCAATTATTTATCGGGACGCACCTCATTCATGAGGTCACCAGTCCGCAGGCGTTTGGAATGCTGCGGGAGCTTTCCTTGCCGGTACTCTTTCCGAAGCGGACCTTTGCCACGGTTGACCATATTGTGCCGACCGATCAGTTTACGCAGCCTTTTGCTGATCCCCTGGCTGATGCGATGATCAGGGAACTCAAGCGTAACGCCGAGGAATTCGGGGTTACCTATTTCGACCTCGCCTCCGGCAAACAGGGCATCGTGCACGTGGTCGGTCCTGAGCAGGGGATCACCCAGCCCGGCACGACCATTGCCTGCGGTGATTCCCATACTTCCACGCATGGCGCTTTTGGGGCCATCGCTTTTGGGATTGGTACCAGCCAGGTGAGGGATGTTCTTGCGACCCAGACCCTGGCCATGGGCAAGTTGAAGGTTCGCCGCATCAACGTCGATGGTGAACTTCGCCCCGGCGTCTATTCTAAAGACGTGATCCTGCACATTATTAAAAAGCTTGGCGTGAAAGGGGGGACCGGCTTTGCCTACGAATATGGCGGCGAGGTTTTTGATCGTTTCACTATGGAAGAACGGATGACGGTCTGCAATATGTCCATTGAGGGCGGTGCCCGTGCCGGCTACGTGAATCCGGATGAAACCACCTTTGAGTTTCTGAAAGGGCGACCTTATGTTCCTCAGGGAGCGGAATGGGACAAGGCCGTGGAGCGTTGGAAGGCCATCGCCTCGGACCCCGACTGCGAGTATGATGATGTGGTGAATATCCGCGCCGAGGACATTGCTCCGACGGTGACTTGGGGTATCACCCCGGGCCAAGGTATTGCGATCGACGAAACGATCCCCGATCCGGCTCAAGCGGAGGAAGCGGAAAAGGCCAGTATCGAAGAAGCTTTGGAGTATATGAAATTGCAGCCGGGAGCGGCTATCAAGGGAACGCCCATAGATGTAGCCTTTTTGGGAAGTTGCACAAATGGCCGTTTCTCTGATTTTCAGGAGGTCGCCAATTACCTGAAAGGCCGTAAAGTGGCTCCCGGTATAAAAGCCATCGCGGTACCCGGTTCCCAGGGAGTGGCCAAGCTTTGCGAGGCTGCGGGAATCGACGAGATCTTTCGCGAAGCGGGCTTTGAATGGCGCGGTGCAGGTTGTTCCATGTGTCTGGCGATGAACCCGGACAAGCTAATCGGTGATCAACTCTGCGCCAGTTCAAGCAATCGTAATTTCAAAGGTCGCCAAGGCAGTCCGATCGGACGAACCGTTCTCATGAGCCCGCTGATGGTCGCCGCCGCCGCGGTCACTGGAGAGGTGAGCGACGCGCGTGAAGTCTTCGGAGTATCCCCCGCAGTAGCGGTCTAATCTTTAAAAATCAAAATTACTATGGCCTTAGAAAAAATCACCAAAGTTACCGGCCGGGGCGTTTATGTTGCGGGCGACGATATTGACACTGACCGTATTATTCCGGCCCGCTTCATGAAGTGCATCACCTTTGATGGCTTGGGGGAGTTTGCCTTTTACGACGTTCGGAAAAACGAAGACGGAACCGAGAAAAAGCATATTTTGAATGACCCTCGTTTTGCCGGCGCTTCAATTCTGCTAAGCGGTTCAAATTTTGGCTGCGGCAGTTCCCGCGAGCACGCCCCGCAGTCCCTCCACAAGGCCGGGTATCGCGGAATCATTGCCGAAAGCTACGCCGAGATCTTCTTCGGGAACTCGACCACGTTGGGCATTCCCTGCTTTTCCTGTTCCCCTGTGGACATCAAAGCGATGGCCGCTTTAATCGAAAAGGATCCCCAGATTGAAATTACCTTGGATGTGGTAAACGAAAAAGTTCAGGTCGGGGAGCAAACCTTTCCGGCGGAGATTCGCGATTCTGCCAAACGGGCTTTGGTGGAGGGCAAATGGGACCCCATTGCCGAGCTTCTGGAGGGGGCGCAAGAAGTGAAAAAGAAAGGTGATGAGCTCGAATATGTCTAAACCTTTCGCAAGGTTTGGAAATTTCTTTTGCCTAAAAGCCCCTTTCCCTTTAAAGGAGAGGGGTCTTTCTTTCTTATGAGTCTCATAAACGATGCGCTGAAAAAAGCCCAACAGCGGCAACAAGGGGATCATTTGTCTTCCCCGGGAGCAAGTTTTTCTTCCGGGGCTTCTCCACAGCCGACCTCCAGTGCTCCGGCCAAGGGGATTATGGTGGTTTTTGCGGTCTCGGTTTTGTTGGTTGGGCTCATTGGTGTAGGAGGTTGGCAAGTGTGGCGTATGGTGTCCGGAGAAGAGACCGAAAGGCTCGCCAGCGATGTTAGTGATCCACCTGAAACCTCTCCGGTGGTGGACGATGAGTCCCCCGAAATTGCGGACCGGCCCTCAGGAAATCGCGAAGGGCGGGTAAAAGCGGTCGACGACACCGATGATCGAGAGGAAGACTCCGCGGAACCATCCGCGGCTCGGGACCCCGAGGTCGATACCTATTTGCGTAACGCCAGCATCACCGCTCGGGAGGCAGGTGAGAATAGCCGGGTCATCATAAACGGAAGATTTTATGGGCTGCAGGAGCAGGTTCACTTTGGCGACTCGCTTCGGATTGTTGAGGTTGCCGGCGGGGTTGTTGTTTTTAGAGACCGTCGTGGCGCAGAATACCGCCACCGCCTCTAAAAGCCAATAGCGGCCCGGAATATAAGGACGATTCTCAACTGAGAAAAACGAGAACAGGAACGGTTCACAAGTGTGCCAAAATGGCTCTCACGGGTAGCTTCTGATTTCCGTTCGGAAGGTCTAAGAAAATCACAAGTCACTTTATAAAAAGGATTTGCATATCCATTGAGGGCTGAACGTTGGTCTTGATTGGAGCGGTACGTTTTATGCAACTTAGGAGATGGATCTACTTTCGCCCATTCGGGCCGAAGCAAGTCAACCAAAACCACTAATCGAAAGGAGAATCACTATGATCTTACGAACCAACAAACCAACCCTTAACCGCTGGAGTCCCCTGGGGAGCGAATCCCCCTTCCATCGGCTCTTTGATGAGATGTTCGAGCGGTTCGATCCAAACTTCCAAAGCGAAGTTTTTCCGGCCCTCAACATCAGCACCAATGACGAGGTGATGACCGTAACGGCAGAATTGCCAGGACTGGCCGCCGAGGATTTTGAAATCTCGGTGGAAGGTGACACCCTTACGTTAAAGGGCGAGCGCAAAGCGCCGGAGCCCAAAGACGAGGATACCTGGCATCGGAAAGAACGGCGCTACGGCAAGTTCACCCGTATTGTGGAGCTGCCCTACAGTGTCGATACGGAGAAAGTCGAAGCCCGCTTACAGAACGGACTCCTTCACCTGACTCTGCCCCGTGCGGAAGCGGAGAAGCCGCGTCGGATCGCCATTAAGAACTAAACCAATCCTTCCCTCTTCCGGAAAGACAACTCCGGGAGGGGGGAGGGGAACCAATAAGCAATCTCAAACCAAAGGAGGAAATCATGAGCAAGGAAACCCAAGTTGCAACCAAACCCGAATCGACCCCACAAAAGGTCGAACGAACCAAAAACCGTACCGTCTTTGCCCCTGCGGTGGACATTGTCGAACGCGAAGATGCTCTTCTGCTGGAAGCTGATGTGCCCGGCGCTACCGAGGCAAATACCGAGATAACCCTGGAAAATGGAGTTCTCACCATTCGCGCGGAAACCGCCAAGGATGTTCACACCGAGGGCACCCCGTGGATGCGGGAGTATGTCGCGGGGGACTTCGAGCGCTCCTTCACGATTTCGGATGAAATCGATCAGGAGAAAATTGAGGCCCGGGTCCGCGATGGCGTTCTCTCGGTCCTGCTGCCCAAGAGTGCTCCGGCCCGACCACAGAAGATCAAAGTCCACGCAGGCTAAGAACGGATTCCTTCCCCACACAAAAAACCGCCAGAAGAGTCTGGCGGTTTTTTTTGATAAAGTGAATGGTACACCCATCGGGAGTCGAACCCAAATCTTCGGCTCCGGAGGCCGATGTTCTATCCATTGAACTATGGGTGCAATGAAGCTTTCAAAATAGGAGGAAAATGATCCGCGCGGCAAGAATAAAGTCAGTCTCTATCGCTTTTTTTGCGTTTGGCGTTTTTTCCTGTTTGACAGCGGCGGGGGAATTCTTCACTTTCATCCTTTTTTCCAATGAAAAGTACTTTAGCCAAGAAAGAAACCACCCAGCCGAAATGGTATATTGTCGACGCGACAGACCAAGTGCTCGGGCGCCTATCGGTAAAAATTGCCAATATTTTGCGTGGCCGTCACCGGCCGATCTATACACCGCATGTGGATACGGGTGATTTTGTCATCGTCATCAATGCCGAAAAGATCCGTCTGACCGGTAAGAAGGATATTCAAAAAGAATACATGTTCTTCAGCGGCTATGTGGGGGGTGAGTCCTACCGCACGGTGGCCGAATACCGTGAAAAGAATCCGGCTTTCATTATAGAGCATGCCGTCAAAGGGATGCTTCCCAAGAACCGTTTGGCTCGTCAAATGCTTAAAAAACTGAAAGTCTATGGGGGCAGTGAGCATCCCCACGAAGCTCAGGAGCCGGAAACCCTCTCCCTGTAAAATAAATTTCTTCCTATGAGTGATACTGCTGAAACCGCTACTGTTTTAACTGCTGTTGGTCGTCGCAAAACTGCGACCTCCCGTGTTCGCCTTTCTCCGGGGGGTGCTGAGATCACGGTAAACAACAAACCTTTCGAGGAATTTTTCCCTACTGAGCTTTTGCAAAAAACCGTTTTGCGCCCTTTGGAAGTTGCCGAGAAAAAAGGTGAAATTTCCCTGCGCATTCTGGTCAATGGCGGAGGCCCCCATGGCCAAGCTTCGGCGGCCTCCTTGGGCGTGGCCCGGGCACTTCTGAAGCTCGATCCGGAACTCCGTGGAGCTCTTAAGAAGGACGGTTTGCTACGCCGCGATCCCCGCGAACGCGAGCGCAAGAAACCCGGACAACCCGGAGCCCGCAAGCGCTTCCAGTTCTCCAAGCGTTAAGTTTTTTCGACTTTCCCCTCATCCAGGCCGTCCTCCTTCGGGAGGGCGGCTTTTTTTCTTGGGAAGGGTGCCGATCTTGTTTATTGTAAAAGACTACTGTTTGGTTCGCTGGTTCTCTGGACTGGCGGCCTACCCGCTAATTCGTGTAAGATCCTTTTCGTGAAAACAATCAAATGTGGTATCATCGGAGCCTCTGGATATTCCGGAGAGCTTTTAGTAAAACTTCTGGCCCGTCATCCCGGAGTGGATTTGGTCTTGGCCGCTTCGCGGAAAATGGCTGGCCGCAAGGTTGCCGATGCGTTGCCGACGGTTCGCGGATACACCGGCGATCTCAACTTCGTGGCCCCGGAGATGGAGGTTTTGTTGAGTCCCGACAATTCCGTTGAAGTTTTTTTTCTGGCCTTGCCGCATGGCGTTTCCGCCGAGTTCGCCGAACCCTTGTTGCAGGCGGGCAAACGGGTAATCGATCTGAGTGCGGATTTCCGGTTGTTTTCACCCGAGTTATACGAGGCCTATTATGGACAGCCGCATCCGCGTCCCGACCTCTTGCCCGCAACCCCTTATGTCCTGCCGGAGATCTCCTCGCCGGTATGGAAGGAGGCGAATCTTATCGCCTGCCCGGGGTGCTATCCTACGAGTATTCTTTTGCCCTTGCTCCCGCTTCTCAAAGAAAGCGTTTTGAGCGGGGAGGATTTGATCATCAACTCCCTCAGCGGCATCAGCGGGGCGGGGAAGAAGCTGGCCGAAAATTTTCTTTTCTGCGAGCGCAGTGAGAGTATCAAGGCGTATGGCATTCCGCGTCATCGTCATCTTTCGGAGATCGAGGAACAGCTCAGTTTGGCCGTTAACCGGGAAATTGTGGTGCAGTTTTCGCCCCATTTGGCACCGATGCGTCGGGGCATTGCCACCACGATTGTCAGCCCGGCGGGCGAGTCGACCTTGGAAGCCCTTTACGAGGCCTGGGAGAAGGCTTATGCGGGTAAACCGATGGTTTCAGTGCTCGGGCCTGCCGAAACCCCCGACACCGCTCATGTGGTTGGCACCAACCGCATTGAAATGGCCGCCACGCATGATCCCCGGACCAATCGCTTTGTCATCACCAGTGCCGAGGACAACCTCATGAAGGGAGCCGGCGGCCAAGCCGTACAAATTTTCAACCTCTGGTACGACTTCCCCGAGGAAACCGGCCTTTTGTAAAGTGACCCCAACGCGGGGGCTAAAGACATCTGAGCCAAGTATCCGCAAGTATTGTAGCCGCAGGCTTCAGCCGCGGTTTGGGTCATCTACGTAGATTCCCAAACTGTATCCGCCGGGTAGAGGATCGCCCGGTAAGAATACGAACCACAACCCGACCACTCGATCTCGGAGAGACCCACGTCCTCCCAGGGAACCCCCTCTATTTTCGTTCGCTGATCTTTTCTACGATGGGGCGGTATACGCTGTTGTAGAAGAGGCTGTCGTAGGCCCGTGTTCCCGCACGGTCGAGGTTGGTGACAAACTTCCAGAACCCATAAACGCGGGAGAGCGTCATCAGCCGGGAGGCGTATAAACGCCAGGTATAACATTCCTCAACGCGATCGATGCCGCCCTTGGAAATCTGGGACCAATAGTCTTTTTCTTTCTGGCAGCGGCGGAAAAACTCCGCCATTTTCTCGGCGGCTTCATCGCCTTTGTTCGGGTCGATATGGAATCCGCTTTGGCCTTCCTCGATGATCTCCAGCGGGCCCCCAAAGACGGTGGCGAAAGTGGGTAGTCCGGAAGTCATGGCTTCAATTACGGTCAGTCCAAAGGCCTCAAATAGGGCAGGCTGCACAAAAATTCCCCCTCGTTCCGCGATAACGCGATAGAGTTCACCGTTGAAGATCTTGTCGGATTGTTTGGGCACCCAACGAAGTTTTCCTCGCAGTTGGTGCGTTTCAATAAGATCGTAGAAACGTTTGATCTGAGCCTTTTCCTCCTCGTCGTCAGATTTCTCATACACCGTGTTGCCGGCAATGATAAATACATTCGCCAGCTCCTGCAGTTCCTTATGGCGACCATACCACTCCACAAAACCGGTCACATTTTTCACCTTGTCGAGTCGGGACATTAAAAAGATGAGGGGTTTCTCCCGATCTTCGAAATGGGAAATCGCCTCCGGAAAATCTCCGTGAAGGAGGGTCTCAATGTCTTCCTTGAGACCGGCAATCCGCTGTTTTTTCTTCGTGTAAGGAAAGTACACCTTTTCATCCGCACCGGGAGAGACGATGTTGAATTTGGGGTCAAAGACATCAATCCCCTTGGGGACCCGATAGAGGCTGGGCATGGTGTAGGCCATGTAGGACTCATATTGTCCCATACTCTCATTGTTGCCGGCAATTTCCTGGTAGGTTGAGGTGATGATGAAGTCCGCGGCATTCATGGCCAGCAGATCCGCGGTAAAATGAGCGGAGAAATTGTACGCCTCTTCATTCTCTTTCCAAAAGAGGTCCGAATAGAGGTACTTGGTCTTTTCCAAAGCGTGGGCAATATTGCATTGGGTAACTCCGAGACGTTGGGCCATCAAAGTGCCGACCAGATTACCGTCCGAGTAATTGCCGATGATCAGGTCCGGTTTGTTGCCCAATTCGGCCAGAATCAGCCGCTCTGCATCGAGGGTGTATTGTTCCAGGTAGGGCCAGATGTGAAAACGGGAGATCCACTGGGGGACCACCTCGCCATTCTCGTTGGTAAAGGGAACGCGGAGAATGCGGGCGTTTTCGGTGCCATTGATATGTTCCTCGGGGACATCGCAACCGGTGTCGCTGGCCTCCGGAATGAGCCGGGTGAGGACGAGGATCTGCGGTTCGATATCCAGCCCCTGTTGCTGAATGCGGGCCCGCATCTCTTTCTCCAGGGCGCGGACCTGGTCGAGAATGTACACAATCTGACCACCGGTATCGGGCAAGCCGAGGACTTTGGATTGGCCGAAATACCCGTGGGGACTGAAAATCACCACATTGAAAATCATCGGGATCCGGCGCAGGAACTCCTCCACCGTCTGGGGATCAGGGGCATCCAGGATTTCCGAGAGGAGTCCGATCGTTTCGCGAATCCGCGCAACTTTGTCCCCCCAACCGGCCTCAAAACCGAGCGTATTCATTTCGGCGCGAACATCACTCCACAAAGCCTCGTCATCTTGCTGTTGAAGGTATTCCTCGGCCGATTCAATTGCTTCGAACAGCTCTTCAGTGGTACTCATTCGGTCCGAGAGCATGAATTTCTCCCCCCGATGCTGATGAACGCGGAGAAAATCCAACAAGGTCTTGGCTCGTTTCCCGGTGTCCGCAAAGAGCCGGTTGGCGAGGGTTTTGTTCAGGTATTCCACCCCGCGACCGATTTGTTTTTTATCTTTCAGTAGAGGCACATCCTTCAGAAAGGGCTGGGCATTGAACTCGATACCCCATTCGGGGGGGAGATCGGTTTTGTTGACCGCCGTTTCACAGAATTGCATGAACTCATTCACCCCGATCCGTTCACACATCAAATCATCAACATGAAAGCGACCAAACCGCCATTTGCCGATGCTCGGGCGATAATGAACGATGAGCCAAGGGTCCCGGAAAACGGCGTTCATGCCATGCCGAAGAACCTCCATGATGGGGGATTTTTGCGAAATGTCTTCGCTCCCCTCGCAATCGTCCAGGTGGCTTTGAATATCCGATTGCAGGAAAAATTGTTTTCCGCTGTCGCGAACACGGCGGAGAAAATCGTAAAGAACCGCGCGTTCTTCATCGGTCGGGTGGAGAGTATGAGGTTCTTGGTTCATCATTTTGTTAGGCTAAAGGCTTTTCCCGCTGGGTGACCAGAACCTTTTACGGAAAATTTTCCTCCGCAAAGGGCTCTTGCCGGGAGGCTTTCGGGGGAATAAAAGTAAAGTCTATGCAGAACTCATTTCGTCAGTATGTTGCCGATCTGGAGAAACGCTGGGGGGAGGCAAGGAAATGGGGCCCACCGGAGTTTTCTTCAACCGCCAAGGAGGTGAAACCGACTGCCCAGGGTCCCCTGGCGGTGATTCTGGCACCCCATCCCGACGACGAGTGTATTACCGGCCTATGGCCTCTGCGGCTGGCCCGGGAAGCGGGATGGCAGATTTGTGTGTTACCCATGGGTTGGGGGAGCAAAAAGGAACGACGGGCCGCCCGGCGGAAGGAACTAGAGAAGGCGGTCAGTTTTTTAGGTTGGAGGGTAGCCGGGGAACTCTCCACGGATTCAAATCATTGGGCGGAGGGGGCTCTTTTGGAATGGTTGCAAACCCGCCGCCCGGCGGCGATCTTCACCCCGCACCGTACCGACGGGCATCCGCAGCACATTCGGGTTCGCGAAAAGCTCTCCCGTGTCCTTCTGCAAATGCCGGTTGATTTTCGCTGCGCCCTCATCGAAACCGAATACTGGCATCCCATGACCGATCCAAACCTGCTCGTACAGGGGAGTGCTGCCCAGGTAGGCGATTTGGTCGCCGCGCTTTCGTGTCATGTGGGGGAAGTGGCCCGCAATCCCTACCACCTGACCCTCCCGGCCTGGATGATGGATACCGTTCGCCGGGGAGCCGAATTGCTTGGCGGCCCGGGGGCTCCCGCTCCGGACTTTTGTTTCGCCACCCTGTATCGCCTCAGTTTCTGGAAAACCCACGAATTGACCAAAGCCTCCCCGGCAGAGCCCTTCCTCAGTACCCATTCAGACCCCGCCCGGGATTTGGGGGTAATCTAAGGCCTTCGCCCTCCTCGGGAGGGCGAGGGCGTGTCCGAGAGGGCCAGGCTCTCTTCGGGAGGGCGAGGGTCTCTCCGAGCTCGAGTGGTTGTTGGGGGTGCCCACGTTTCCGATCCTCTGACCACCGACCTCTGCCCTTGAAGTCCACCTGATGGTTGCTTACGGTTCATCCCTGCCGCAGGCCATTCCTTTCCGCAAAACTTTTCCGACTTTCGCCGTAAATAGCCTTGATCACGCAAGCTCGATGGCACTTTCTGAAAGAGTGAAGATTTTACTGACCGGAGTTGCGGGATTTGTGGGGTATCATCTGGCCAAGGTTTTGACCAGACAGGGTGGCCACGAGGTGGTGGGCATCGACAACCTCAACGACTATTATCCGGTTTCCCTGAAGGAGGCCCGTCTGGCCGATCTGGGCAATCCGCCGGGATTCCGTTTTCTGCCCATGGACCTGGCCAACCGCGAGGCCGTTCTCCAATTATTCGCGGAGGAGGGCTTTGATCTGGTTCTGGCGATGGGCGCCCAAGCCGGGGTTCGTTACAGCATCGAAAACCCCGCCGCCTACTTTTCCTCCAATCTGGACGGGTTTTTCTCATTGTTGGAAGGCTGTCGCCAGTTTCCGGTGAAACATCTCATTTATGCCTCCAGCAGTTCGGTGTACGGGCGAAGCGGAGAGATCCCCTTTAGCGAAAGCCAAAAAACCGACCAGCCGGTTTCCTTCTACGCCGCCACCAAGCAGTGCAACGAAGTCATGGCCCATGCCTACAGTGAGATTTACCAAATCCCCGCCACCGGGCTGCGCTTTTTTACCGTTTATGGTCCCTGGGGACGTCCCGATATGGCACCCATTCTTTTTGCTTCGGCGATTTCGCAAGGAAAACCGATCAAGGTCTTCAACCACGGGAAAATGCGTCGGGATTTTACTTATGTGGGCGATGTGGTGGAGGCCATTGTCCGATTGATGGATTGCCCCCCCACCGCTTCCAAAGGGCAGAGCCCGTGCCGGGTTTGTAACATTGGCAAAGGGGCTCCGGTGGATTTGATGGACTTTATCCGCACCCTGGAGCGGCATTTGCAGAAAGAAGCGGTGCTGGAGATGCACCCCATGCAGCCCGGTGATATGGAAGAAACCTTTTGCGATATCAGCAGGTTGCAGGAGTTGATCGGGTATCATCCCAAAACTGATTTGGACACCGGGATCGGGGAATTCGTCGAGTGGTTCCGTTCCTATTATGAAAGCTGAGGCCGGACCCCCAACCGATACGAAAAAGGTTTTCTGCCTGGGCGCGGCAACCATGGATCTGGTGACCGAAGTCGGACAGTTTCCTCTTCCGGATACCAAGGTCGAAGCCGATTGCCTGACCATTCACCCCGGTGGTCCGGTCTTTACCGGGGCTGTCTTTCTCGCCTGGAAAGGCTGGGAGGTGCATTTTAGCGGGGTTTGCGGAACGGATCTTTGGGGACAATACCTGCGCAACGAGATGGTCTCCCGGAATGTTCGCTACCATCCCCCCGTTGGCGGAGAGGCCGACGGCACCAACGTCGCGTTGGTTTGGGTCGAAACCGAATCGGCCCGCCGGACCATTCTCTGGAAAAACACCGGGGTCATGGAGAAAACACGGAACCTCTCCCCCGAGGCCCGGCAAATTTTGTCCGGGGCCCGTCTGCTTTACCTTGATGGCCATGGGGGCGAGTTGGTGATTGAAGCGGTGAATATTGCCAAGGCCCACGGCATTCCGATCCTTTTTGATGGAGGGTCCCGCAAAGACACCGACGACAAGGTTTTGCCAGCGGTTGACGATCTTATTGTCTCGTCCCGTTTTGCCGAACAATACTTTCCCGGATTGGATCCCCGGCAGGCGATGGACGAAATGGAAAAGCGCTGGGGACCATTTCGCCGCCTAGGCATAACCCAGGGCGAGGAGGGGAGTTGGGCCCGTCTGGCCGACGGTGCGGTGCGGCATTTCCCGGCTTTTTCGGTCGAAGCCATCGACACCAACGGGGCCGGGGATGTTTTTCATGCCACTTTCGCCTGGCGGCTTCTGGAAGGCGACGACGATCAACAAAGCTGGCTCCTGGCGACACAACTGGCCGCCGAGTCCACCACCGCCCACGGCGGCGGAATCTCCTGGATCGACCAGCAAACCTCCCGCCCTTGACCCAAAGGCAACAAGGCCTACCAAGGCCTCGGAGATTTGCGGTCATCCCGTGCCGCCGGCACCTTGGACTGCCTTTCGACAAGCTCAAGGCCCTGAGCCCGTCGAAAGGCGGCAGGCCTCCTGCCGCTTTCTCCAGGCGAATTGGCTCGGCTCCGATCTTCGTGGTCGAGACGGAACTTGACCCTCCACCAAGGTAGGGCGAGGGCCTGTCCCGCTGAGCGGTGGTTTCTCCGAGCTAGAGTGCTTGTTTAGGGTGCGCACCTTTTCCGATCCTCTGACCACCGATCTCCGACCACTGCCCTTGGAGGGACGTGTTGGCTGTTCGTCGGAGGGGCTTTACGCCCCGAATCCGCTGTTTGTCGGAGGTTCCAGCCCGTCCGCCGGGGGGCTGTTTAGGGTTCGCACCTTTCCGGGCTTTCCCGGTTTTCCCGTGCCGATAGGCACCTTGGACTTGTAGGATACACCTATGCTGCGGCAGGCCTCCTGCCGCTTTCTCCAGCCGCAGCCTGCTGCGGCGTTATCGAACCTTACGGTTCGCCGTCGGAAGTGCCGATCTCCGACCTCTATCCTGGAGGGACGGATTGGCTGTTTGTCGGAGGGACTTTACGTCCCGTAATCGGCTGTTCGTCGGAGGGGCTTTACGCCCCGATCGGGTAAGACAGGAAAGGCAAATTGGAACAGGAGTTACCGAGAGAGCAGAGGTAAATTCTTCCTATGCTCGTTTCTAGCGAAACTCTCTTCTGTT